>CAYOIB010000008.1:0-56643 GCA_964403935.1 uncultured Puniceicoccaceae bacterium
TGTCTTCCTACTGGGAATTCTGGTCGTTTTCTTGATTATTCGTCGAGACGACCATGAACTTCTTCAGAATCTCTCCCGCATGGCAGCTGCCGGGGAGACGGAGCAGGCCCGCACGGAACTGAATACACTCCTGGCCCGGGGATTTGATGACTTCTCTGTCCTTGTGCAGGCTGGCGAATTGGCTGCACAGATCTCCCCCGAGCAGGCTAACGCACTCTTCCGGGAGGCCCTTCAGCGGGAAGACCGCACCGGAGAGGGCCTTCGTCGACTTACGGATGCAGCTATGAGAGCGGGGGATTTCGGGATCGCACGCACCCTGCTCGAAGAAACCCTGCGTCTTAATCCAAGCGACCCCGCCAGCTTCATCCTCGCGGGTAGGTTCAACTACCTTACAAACAACCACAAGGAAGCGGTTCTCTATCTCGAGAGCGCTTTTTCCCGAATGGACCCCTCCCCGCACGACAAGCTTACCTACGCTGAATCCCTCGCGATGAGCGGTGATATTGCACAGGTCATCCTGGCAAAGGACATTCTCATGGAGCTGACCGAGCGCGAAGATAAAGTGGGTATTGGAGCGTTTGTGATCCTCGGGAACATGAACCACATTCCCCTGCTGGAGGCAGAATTGCCCCAATTTCTCGAGCGCTTCCGCCAACATCCCCTTTTCGAAGAAGCCCTCGTCGGCAACCCTGGCCTGATGCGACGCCTCATCGGAAGGTTTGAGAGCTATGATTCGGCCTTCGCACTGGCGGTGGGCAGCGTTCTCATGCGCGAATCCGACCTCCCCTTCAGTGATCGGCTCTCCTTCGCCTTTATCGCCCTCAAGGAAGGTGCTTTTTCGGAAGCGGAACGAGCCCTTGAGCAGGTTCAGGGACTGGACCGTGAATCGATCGAATTTCGGGGACTCGAAGCCTATCTTTTAATGGGTCAGGGTCGAACGGCCTCAGGGGTCGACAGACTGGAAAGCCTGGCCCAATCGAACCCCTCCAGTCCAGCGGTGTTCATGATGCTCGAAGCCATTCTTTTCATCAATCCCCCGGAGCTGATCCATTCGGAGGAGGAGAGACTGGCGGAACTGCTCAAAAACCATCCCCTCGCGCCTCCCGAGCTTCGGCTGCAGGCTTACGACCTCATCATCAACCTCCGTCCAGGTCAGTCGGACGCTCTGGTTGATCAGGCGTTCGAGGCGTTTCGAGATTCGAATCCGATCATCCTTGCCGTCTGGCTGCGCCATCGGGAGCTCAACCGCAAACTTCTCGAATTAACCGACGCACCTCTCCAAGCAAACCAGCGCAGCATCCTTCTGGGCCTCCGGATGGACGCCCTCCTCTCCCTGGCGCGTTACGATGCACTGAGACAAGAGCTGGAGCAGTTCGGGGATGAACTCAATCCGACCGTCCGCAACCTCGTGGAGGCCGAGCTCAACTTCAACAGCGGGGACAACGCAGCCGCACAGCGCTTTTGGGAAATGGCTTTCGAGCGCGCCTCCATCAGCAGCCAGACAATGTCTCTGCGGCGCCTGGCCGCCATCGCGGCCCGGGAGGGCGACAAGGAACGCACCTACCGCGCCTACCACCGGTTGTTTACAGACGGTCAGCACCTCTCCGAACCAGAGCTGACGACCTTTCTTACCATCTCCATGGAGAAGAGAGGTCTTGAGGAGGCCCTTGTCGTCGCCCGACAACTGGCTGAATTGCACCCCGAGAACCCAACCCACATCAACAACAGTGCCTACCTGAATTTTCTTGCCGGGGAGCGGGTCAGCGAATCGGTAGACGCCATGCGCACCGTCGTCCGCGAATACCCGAACGAACGGCACTTCAGGATGACCTACGCGCTTGGGCTTCTACGGGCAGGGCAGACACGCGAGGCCCTTCGGATCGCTGAAGACACACAGATCGATATGACCCCCAGCGGCTACCAGCAGCAGGCGATCTACGCGGCCATTTTAAGCGCCAATGATCGCGGAGCCTTCGCCTCCAGCATCGCTGCCAACATCGATCGTGAACGTCTTTACGAGCCTGAGCAGGCGCTTCTCCAGAATGTTTCCACCCCGGCACGTTGAGGATGAAAGTCTAAGACTGCCGAAATGGAGAAAGAGAACGACATCTTGGGGAACTTGTGGTCCTCCAGCCGGGTGCTCATTGGTGCCATCGTCATTGCGGGCCTCGTGGTGCTCTCCCAAGTGAGGTTTCACTGGGGGGGTGAATCTTACTATAATTACGGCTGGTTCGTTCCTATCCTCGGTGCGTATCTGATTGTCCGCCGGATGGCAGATGCGCCTCTCCCACGGGCGCCCGAAGGGAATATCCGAATGCTCCTTTTCGGAATGGGGGCCCTCCTGATTCTGTCGCTGCTTCCCTTCCAGTTGCTCAGCGAAGTGAACCCGTTCTGGAGAGCGCCCTTAATCCTTCAAGCCATCCTTCTGTTGGCGGTGGGGTTCATTGCCCTGGCGATCTTGGGAGGAGGGCCCACCGTTCGACACTTTGCCTTTCCGCTCGTCTTCTTTCTGACAATGATCCCGCTTCCCTGGCGGATCGAAACCGAGATCATCCAGCTACTGACGCGTCTGGTGGTGGAGGTCACCGTTTGGTTGCTGGAACTGGTCTCCTACACCGCCGAGGTCCGGGGGAACACGATCCTCGTCGACGGAAATGCCGTCGGCGTCGACGATGCCTGTAGCGGTATCCGCTCCCTTCAGGTTCTCGGGATGGTGACCCTCTTTCTGAGCGACTACTTCCGCATGCCGCCCGTGCGCCGCCTGCTTTTGTTCGGGATCGCCTTTGTTGTCATCATGGCGTTCAATTGCCTGCGCTCGACGACATTGACTCTGATTGTCGTCCACTTCGGCTATGATGCTTATGACGTCATGCATGACTGGGTGGGAATCATTTCCTTCGGCGGTTGTATCGCTGCCCTCTACGGTATCTGCGAATGGATCCGTCCGCCCGATCCGGCCCCGGCAGATCACGCTTCTTCCACGAGCCCGACCGCGCCAATCCGCTTGATTGCCGTCGCCCCGGGCTATGCCGGGCCGATTCTGTGGGCGGCCCTCGCCGCCGCCGTCTTCCTTGCGAAAGAGGGCTGGTTCCGGCTGCACGAAGAACAAGCTCAACCTGAATTCACCTGGACCGTCCAATGGCCGGAAAGGCAGCGCATGCCTTACCATTTTGCCGATATTCCGGATGTGATCACCGATATTCTGACCTATGATTTTGCCGAAAGGATTCAAGGCATCCTGCCCGCCGGGCAGATCATAGACATGTACTACTATGGGTACACCGGTGAAAACCGGATGAACGCCGTCACTTCTTACGGACACCAGCCCACAGTTTGCATGACGGCAATCGGTGCCCGCCTGATCGAACAATACGAACCCTTGCTCTTCGAGAAGGATGGCCTCCAGATTCTCCTGCACCACTTCAAGTTTCTGATGCCAGGCCCCGAAGCTGCGGAGATGGACGTGTTTTGGACCGTTTGGGAGCGCCGGAATATGAACCTCGATCCCCACAGGATGGAGACGATCAGCTGGGCCAATCAATTCGAATTGATGAAGCGCGGCCGACGCGATTACGCCCGCCAGGTGCTCTTGGTCGGGATGATGCAATCCCCTCGTCCCGAGGCCGCCCGAGCCAGCCTCCGATCACTTTTCGAGGAGATTATCCGGATCGATCACGTCGAAGCCCCCTCTTGAGGCAACCGGGGGCTCTCTTCCTGGAACAATGGACTCACTGGCGTCGCGACATGCTTGCGAACGCCTATGGAAAATCCCAGTGCCCTCAAGGAGGGCGACGGACGCTATGGCATCAGCCCCGTGGACTCCATCAGCTGACGTTCCTTGGGCAAGAGCGATTTTGTGGCCAGCCCGGAGGGTCCGCCGTCATCCCCCGGTAAATCAACCAGACGAGCGGCCACAGCCCGTGCCAAGGCGACATGCCGTGGGCCGGATGCAGGAACTTCGGGAGTCCCCGCAAGGAGAGCGTGGGCCACCTGGAGTTGGTTCTCGAGGGCATAGTTGAGAGCGAGAAGAATTCGAAAATCCACCACTGCCGGATATTGCGCAACGAGAGATTCAAGAGCCCGCCGTGCCTCCACTGCGTTGCGGTCGTAAAGGATTCGCAGGTAGTATGTGAGGGCATCGAAGGAAGGGCTGGTTCGTTGCTCGTCGAATGAAGTTCCTTCCAGAAGCCGGAGCAATTCCCGTTCTTCCCCCAGCTGATAGTGAGCCATCAACAGCCGACGCTTACCCACATTCGCGGTTCTTGGGTGCTCCGTCATACGTTCATACAATTTCTTCAGAACATCCCACTGCTCCAGATCCAGAAGAAACATTTCTATGCGACTGAATTCCCCCGACTCGGCGGCATCCACTGAGCGCTTCAGGGTGGCAAGCGCCTCCTCTCCCTGACCCAGCGCCACCAAAGCGCGCGAGCGCCACAAAAGAGATTCAGCCAAACTGAGCGCGTTGGAATCCGCCGACGCATAGGTCAGATCGAGGACCTGGCGAAGCGCCTCCTCCGGCCCCTCCAGCAAGGCCTGCAGCATCATGCGCAGAGATTCCTCATCCCCCTGAAGTGCTTCCAGATCAAAATCCTCCCTGACCTGCGCCGACAGCCCGGAGGCATTCATCCAGGCGATCAATTCCGCGACCTCCTCGGGATTCTCGAGGACGAATGCTTTACGAACGTCTTCGCGGACGGCATCCCATTCGATCAGCTCAAACCGCAGTTGCAAAGCCAGAGCCAATAAACGGTCGGTCCGGGTCGCCTCAGGAGCCTCCCTCAGGCGTTGCGTCAACTGAAGCCGAAGCCCCATGTCTTCACTCGGGACCTGGACCGCACGGCGCAGAAGCTCCAATTCAGGATTCTCGGAAGCCGCTAAATCCCGGATTATGCGAGCGGCCGCTTCCTGGGCCTCATCTGTCGGCGTCGACAAAAGCGTCGCGAAGTACTCCGCCTCCACCCCAGCCGCATTCGGATGCCGCCGCAGAAAATCCTCCGCCAGGTTCCGCGCATCCCCATAGCGACGCAAGGCCCGGAAATTCTGGATCCGTTGCTGGGCGACTTCCGCATTCTCCGGCTCCTGAAAAGCGAGCCGCTCGAGGATGCGATGCGCCTCCACCACTTCATTGCGAGCAACCAGAATATCCACGAACCGAAGCGTCGGCTCCACATCGAGTTGCGGCAGCTCCAGTGCCCGCCGCCACCATTCTCCGGCAGAAGCATGGCCATAGTCCAGGGCAGCCCGTGCCGCTTGTCGAATGGCTGCATGATTTTCGGGACGCATCTGGCTCGCCGACACCGCGCGCTCCATGGCTACCCGGTGTTCACCCGCCGCCGAGGCTTCCAGTGATTCCTCAAGGAGGGCCTCAGCTCGAAGGGTCCGCACTCGCTCAAGTGCCGGACGAAAGGCAACCAACGCGATGATTCCTCCGATGACGAGTATAGCGGCCCCTGTCAGGAGCCACGCCCGAGCGCTTTTCGATAATTTGCCCATTTCATGGATTCTCCTTCAGGCACCGCGCCACTGCCAAGCTCATTTCTGCGGCTCGCCTACAGTTTCTCCGCAGCAAAAAGGAACCTCCACCACTCAACTCCATGGGGAAATCCCTTGAAAAGGGATCAACAACGGGTCCAATTGTAAATGTCAGCCCCAAAAGCGCCTAAGGTAAATGGCCTACGCCTCAAATTCCAGGGTACCACCTTGTGAATCCCGACGGCTAACCGCAAACCTGCATCGTTACAGGGCTTAGCCTTCTTAACGGTTTTGAATGCGAGCATTCATCAGGAATGTAGGTATTTACAAACCATCATTAAAGATGGTTTTTTGAACGATTTTGCTTGAAAGACCACACGCCCTCTGCGAACTTCCGGACCGAAAGTAAGTACTTCTCGCATTCAACCTAAAGAAATCATGAACAAACTAATCGCTGTTGTATCCTCGATAGGCCTCCTGACGGCCGGCCTGTCTGCTCAAATTGACTTTAGCTCTCCACTCGTGGAAAGCACCTCGCCCGGTTCTTTCAGTAACCTGATTGTATCCATGGCCTCGGACGGCGCCTCCCTCCAGCAGGCGGGGCAGCCCAACTACACTCAGCTCTCCTTCGAGTACAATGTCGGAGGCAGTGGCTTTGCCGACGCCCCTGGAAAATTCACGCAGGGTGGGACGCCCACAGGGGGCTTCGATGTAACCCTCGAATTCAAGAAGATTGCCAACTTCCCTGCCTTCAATGTCCAGGGCGGAACATCCTTTGACATCGGTTTCGTCGCCTTCGAAGCCGCTGCTCAAAACAACATGGGCATCGCCGAGTGGCCGGGATATGCCGACAGCACGAACGTGTTCACATATAAGAGCGGCAATCCTGACAGCCCACCATTGGCCTACAGCTTCTCCAACGGCCCCGATGATGCGGCATTCAGCTTCTTCGCTGAAGTCCTCTATAATAGCGTTCCCGTAGGTCCTCACTATCAGGGTGACTCCAATTACTGGACGATCTTCCAACAGGTCAACGTCGAGGCCGGCGACCCTGCGCTCTTCATCCTGGCTCTCGAAGACCAAGGTATCGCACGTGGGTCGGACTACGACTTCGATGACGGGTTCTTCGTCATGAGTGGTTTCATCACGCCCGTTCCCGAGCCAGCAGTTATCGGTTTGGCCGGGATCATGGCCCTCTTCGGCTTCATCGCCTACCGCCGTCGCCGCTTGACCAGCAAGTAAGCATCAGACGCTGCTGAACTCTTGATATTGAAAAGGCCACCCGTTTCCGGGTGGCCTTTTTTTATTTGGATTTGCCGACGTCGGCTTGGAGTCCGTTTTCCGAATTGAGTTTACTCTTCGATCAAACGGACCTGCACACGGAAGAATTCGGGAGCCCCATTCGCCTGAGAGGCTCGCAAGGAGATTCGCTGCAAGGATTCGCCACGATCTTCCACCACCCAACCCTCCCGTTCAGGGATGGGTTCGTAGGGATAAAACTTATCGATGACTGTCCAATTGACCAAGTCTGTGCTCGATTCAAGCTGAAGAACGGCCTCGCTCGCGTTCCGGTTCCGCCAGAAAACGAATTCCAGCTGCCCTCCGTTGGCAACGCGTATCTCCGGCAGACGGGGCCCGGCGGCAGACGATTCGCCGACCGGCTCGAGTCCAGAGCCTGGGGCGTCTGTTTCAGCCAAGCCCAAGGCATAAACGAGAGCAAGGGGGGCCCCCTGGTGGTTGACTGCAGGATCCATCGGATTTTCGTTTTCGTCGTACCCCTTCTTGCTCAACCATGCCTTCAGAGTGAGGCCACTATCGGATCCCGTGCCTCCCGACGGGCGGCTCTGTTCCACTGGCTCCGCGAGAAGAAGGCTGAATTCAGCCAGCTGAATGATGGCACCGCTCCGGTTCCTCATGATCATGCGCCAGCGGCTTCCCTCCAACGGTGCGCTGAGCTTGATCGTCTTTGCCTGCTTGCGGGCAGTGAAATCCGGAATCGTGACAACGACGCGCTCACGGGTGTCATGAGAAATGAATTCAATTTTTGCCGGATCCCGCTCCGGAGCATCATTGCCGCTCACCAGCACAAACCCACCGATGGCCAGCCCTTTAGATAGCTCCAACTCAAAGATGCCTTCACTGCCGAAGGCCAACCACTTCGTGCCATCCTTCCCATCAAGAAGCTCCTTGAGGCCTTCGTTCCTGGAACTGTTCTCCAGGCTAACGCCAACTCTATACTTCGGCAGCTGCACCCATTGAGCCATCGAAACAGCGGGAAGCAGGTCCACTTCCGGCTCTGGCTCCGCCTCCGGCTCTGGCATCGGAACTTGCACAACAACCGGGGCACTCCAATTACCCGTGACGCTGCCAATCGACCCGCGGGCCCGGAAGGCATAGCTGGATCCAGCGTTTAAGTTGCCGGCTTTGATTGAGCCGAAGAGGGCTCCATTCCCATTGGCATTGCCTAGATTCTGGAAGGATCCACCGTCCTTGCTGTATTGCAGGTTGATCGTATCGACCACGGTGCTGAGCGACCAGGACACCGCCGCCTCCGTTGGGCCACTGATGGAGGCGCCGAGGACAGGAACGGCGGGAATAATCGGTTCAGGCTTCGCGAGGACGAATCGCATTTCAGACAGCTGGGTGATTGCCCCGCCCCGATTATGCATGATGATGCGCCAACGGCTTCCTGACGGGGTCGAACTAAAGGCCACCTCCTGCGTCTGACGGCGTCCGCTAAAGGTCGGTACCGTAACGTCGACCTTGTCGCCGTTCTCAAGACTGATCAACTCGAGACGGCTTGGATCGCGCTCAGGAGCATCATTTCCACTCACGAGGATGACGCCAATAACCCGAGCATCGGCCGCAAACTCAACCTCAAAGATCGTGCGATCCGTATGAGCCAACCATTTTGTTGTATCCTTTCCGTCCACCAACTGCGCCAGGCCTTCCTTTTTGCCCGCATTCTCCGCACTGACCCCGAGACGGTAATCCTTCGTGTCAACCCAGCTTGCGATGGACCCATCCGTGGGCTCGGGAGCCACATTGACCGTCACCGTCGCCGACCGGGAGAACTCACCATCACTCACCGTCACCTTCGCCGTAAAGGTGCCGGCTGCGGTGTACGTGTATGAGCGGTTCGCCTGGCCCGAAGCCGTCGATCCATTACCGAAGGTCCAGGCGTATGTGAGTGCATCACCGTCCGGATCCGAAGAACTGGAGGCATTAAAAGACACCTGGAGGGGGGCTGTTCCCGACAGGGGCGTGCCCGTCAACTTGGCAATCGGGGCAGAATTAATCGGCTCCGGTTCCGGAACTGGATTAGGCTTAGGCGTGGACGGCGGCGGTTTCGATCCGCCACTGCCCGCACCAAGGGTAATGGAACGGGACAAGTTCAACCGCCCGCCGGAGACGCTGAAGTTCGAGAGGCCGCTGGGCGTGTCGACCCCGGCCAGAATCAGGTCCTTCACTTCCTGCCAGGTCCGGTTCTCATCCTGGGCGTAGAGTAACGCCGCGGCCGACGAAACCAAAGGCGTGCTGAAGGAGGTTGCGCTGCCTGGAGCAAAAAGATGGACCCGGGTCTTGCTGAAGCTCGAACTTCCAGCCTTCGTGTCGCTTTGGGTCGAAGCGCCGACCGTGATAACATTGGGTTCGTTGAGCGAGCCCGGGTAAAGCGGGTACTCGGTGGTGTCCTTGTTGGAATTCCCTGCCGCCGCCACGAGCAAGGCGTTCTCATTCGCCGCAAAACGGGCAATTCCCAACCAGAAGGGACCTCCCGATCCCACTAGACTGAGGTTCACGACTTTGGCCCCATGCGATATTGAGTAACTCGCAGCGTCCAAGGCGTGAAAGAGATTCCCAGCCCCACTGGCAGAATAGATGGCCGGCAACAGGGTCACGTGCCCGGCTGGAGAGGCATTGCCCATTCCATTATTATTGATGGCACCGGCAATGCGGGCCACCTGCGTGCCATGGGAAGACCCCGTGTTCACATCATTGCTCTTGCTGTCGAAATTCCAGCCATAGAGATCGTCAACGAAATTATTGCCGTCGGAGTCCTTGCCGTTGAGCACTTCACCGGGATTGACCCAACGGTAGAGGTCCGGGTTGTCGGTGTTGTGGCCGTTATCCACCAAGCCGATGATAATTCTTTTCCCGGATGGGGTCACTGCACCTTGAGGCATGGCCGCCCAAGCACCTTCAGGATCGATCTTCTTCAACGCCCAATCGTTGCCGTAACCCGGATCATTCGGGGCTGCGGCGGGGAAAATGAGGTGGTGCAGTGAGGCGACTTCCACCCCGTCCGTCGCCTGAACCCAGGCCAGAACCTCATCGACCTTTTCGATATTGTGGGTCGGAAGGTGGATCCGCGCCACGCTGATTTCGTCAATGTACCCCAAAACTTCAAGGTACTCGCTGACCCCTGCCAGCTGATCCATGGAAACCTGAATAAGCAGTTCTTCCGCATTGTAGGCACCTGTCCAGCTGGACGTCCACTCTCCGCCCCCGTCGCGCTCCCAGGTCGAGGCCATCCGCACCGGCATCGGCAAGTCTTCCGTCCGGAATACCACGTCAACCTCGTAACGAGCACCCGCAGCAGGTTCTACACGGTACTCGATAATCTCCTGCACCGATTTGACGCCCATGGGCGATTGGCGCATTGTCTCCTCAAGAACCGCTTCAAGCGTCAGGTCAGCCACTGGGTCCACTGAGCCCTCAAAGGCGACGTCAACCATGTCCACCGTCTCACGAGAGAAGGGCTCACCCACAGAAAGCCGCGCTGGCTTCAGGGTAATTCCATTTGAAGTTGTTTCTGCCGCTGATGGGTGGGCCGAGTCCGTGGCCCCTGGGCGGGTTGAAAGAAACCCGATAGAGACGACTGCCGCCAAGACTCCAAAACTAATCCTTACCGCGTTTTTCTTTTCTTTGATCATGTCCGTCGTTTCTCCAAATTTAGTGTGTGCGGATAATGGGATTGAGGAAAACAACCCATGCCTCAAGCAGAACCATAGGGTATTCCCCTAGTTTAGCGGCCGATTTACAATCCAGGGCCAATCAGCTAGGTTTACGCTCTTCGATGGTCAAGTTTTAGTAAATCTCTAAAACGAGAGAACTTAAATCTTCCTAACATGCTGAATATCAACATGAAATACCGCCCACACACAGCCGGAACTTCCAAAAAACTTTCGTTCCTAACGGAATTTAACCAAGTTGATCTAATGCAATCCACCGGACGGTTGTCCTTACCATATTAACGTAAGGAGAATACTTGGGCCGTCACAAACTAAGCCTTATACCCTATACGATTGCGAATTTTATCCCGTCTCGTCTGCTATAAACGCGTATTGTCCTTGCCAAATTGATAAAAGAACGCAGGATCTGACTTGGAAAGTGGGTTTCTGGCCCAACCCATCCGACATCATGTTCCCTCTCGCTTATGGATTCCGTCCGACTCACTCTTCTCGTTCTTGCCTGCTTTTTCTGTGGCGCGTCTGCTTCCGCGCAAGAGGGAGCCGAGGCAGAGGCCTTAACCCAACCGGAAGCGGCTCTGGCCGTTCCGGATAACTACAAGTTGCGCCCCGGTGATTCCATTCAGGTGCTGGTTTACGGCGAACCGGACCTGTCTTTTGGCCAACACATTGACACAAGTGGCCGGGTTATGCTTCCGCTGGCCGGTCCGCTCACCCTGGAAGGGCGAACAACCCGGGAAGCCGAGGCGGCGTTACGGGCAGCCTATATAGAAGCCGAGATTCTGATCGCCCCGCACGTATCCCTTCAGGTAACGGGGTATTCGCCCCGCCAGTTCTACATCTTTGGCGAAGTCCACGCCCCCGGCGTGAAAGCCTTCCCGCTTGATGCCACCAGTCTGGACATTCTCCAGGTTCTTTCGATGGCCGGTTCGTTTACGGACCTCGCCCGCCGTAACCGAGTGAGAATTACCCGCGTGGAGGCCGACGGCAACGAGAACACCCTCGTCGTCGATGTCGACAAATTGATGACCGGATCCGGCGACACCACCATTCGGATTTTCCCAAACGATCGCATCTTTGTTCCTCAGCGTATATGGTAACTCTGTTTTTCTGACTTTAGCCCTCCCTCTCGGCCCATCTGTCACCTTAGCTTGCTCTCGCCATGTCTTCATTCCCACCGTCCCACAACGACTCGGACTCCGCAGGAAATCCGCCTCGCACACGCCGGCGCAAGCCAAGGCCAGTGTCGACTTCCTCATGGAAGCTTTCCTGGCAGGACTATGCCAGCATGGTTCGGGAGTACTGGTACCTCGGGGCCATCCTCGGAGCGATTATCGCAGGGGCCTGGACCTATCGCGCCTATCAAGGGATCCCCCTTTATCGTTCCTCGGCGACCGTCCTGTTTGAGATTGAACGCGACCGAGTGCTCAACATCGAGGAAGTGCGGGACACATCCATCCGGAGCGCCCCTGACTTGGTTCTGCGAAGTCATATGGCAGACCTGCGCAGCAGTTCCTTTCGACAGCGGGTGATCGAAACGCTCTCAGAGGAAGAAAAGGAGCTTATCCTTAGGGATTATAGGACGGAGGATTCCCCCGACCCCAGCCTCCACGGCACGATTGCGACCTCGAATCATATCCGTCAGGTCAACGCGAATATCTTTGCCATCGAGTTCCACCACCGAAATCCGGAGGCGGCTCAGCTCCTGGCCAATCGCTTTACCCGTGAGTTTGACCGGGCTTTGACCGATCGGGGGCGGGAAGGCAGTGATTCAGCCATTCGATTTCTCCGAGCCCAGTCGGAAGAACACCGGCTCCGTGTCGAACGGGGTGAACTCGCCGTGCAACGTTACCGGCAGGAGCGAGATCTCGTCTCCCTCGAAGAGAGCCAGAACCTTGTCCTTGAACGCCTCAAGACCCTGAGCGGATCTCTCAACGCGGCAAAGCTCGAATTCCTGGGACTGGAGACAGCCATCCGCCAACTGGATGAAACCGTCGAATCCGGGGAAAACCTTCTCCGACTGCCCTTCATCGCACAGCACGAGAGCGTCATTCAGAGGTTGGAGGAAAAGCGCCGCCTCGAGGCAGAACGCGATCTACTCAGCCTCCGCTACGGGGCTCGTCACCCACTGATGATCTCGAATCGGACAGGCCTGGAGGTCGTTGAGCGCCAATTGGAGGATGGTGTCAATCGGGCCATCAGCAGTCTGCGGGAGAACTTCATTGCTCAACAGGCCCGCGTGATTACCTTTCAGAAAGCCCTCTCGGAGGCGGAACAGGAAGCGCTCGAGCTCGATAAAGCCGCCATCGACTACAACGTCCTTCGCCGAAAGCTGGCGGCCGACAAGGAGATGTTTTCCCAAGTCCACCAGCGCCTGAATGAGGCGATCATCTCCAGCCAGCTTGCCAGCACGAATATGCGTGTCATCGATCCGGCTTTCAGAGCGGGATCTCCATTTTCCCCGGACACCACGAAGATTGTGCCCACGGCACTCGGGATCTTCCTTCTCTTCGGCCTAACGGTGCCCGTGCTCTATGGGGTGCTCCGCGGTCGTCTCAAGACTTCGCAGGAAGTCGAGTCCTACATCGGCAAACCTTTCCTCGGAGTGGTTCACAAGTTCTCCCGTCGTAAACACAAGGCGTTGGGACGCCTCGTCATCGACCGGACTGATCCCGTCGCCCTCGAGCAATTTCGCGCGATCTATAGCCAACTTCTCATTCAAAAGGAAGACGACGAGAACCACACCTACGTTATTTCCAGCCTCATTCCCCGCGAGGGGAAGAGCTTTGTCACGAGCAACCTTGCCTCCACCTTCTGCCGCCACCACCACCGTGTGCTCGTGATCGACGGCGACCTCCGCCGCCCCACCCTCCATAAGCAATATCAGGTCGAAAATGACCGGGGCATTGTTAAGTGGTACCGCGAACACGCTCAGGCAGACGATGAAATCAACTTTTCCAACCTGGGCCTGATCCCTCTGGCGGACAACCTCGATTTCATCCCGGCCGGAGGCTACACAAACGAACCCACCGAGATCATACAATCCGACGCCTTCAACCGACTGATGACTTATCTCAAGACGGTTTACGATGTGGTGATTATTGACACGCCCCCAGCCGGTGTCTTCTCGGATGCCCTCTGCTTTGGAGAGTTTTGCGACAAGTACCTCCTCGTTGTTGCCCCGAACAAGCACCCCCGCAGCGTGGTCCGATCCGTCGTTCGTCAACTTGATCAATCGTCCTCCTCGGTCACAGGCATCATCTTCAACGGCCTCTCCAAGGGCAGCAGCAAACGGACCGGGACAAAGTATTACCACTATTCGAAATACGCTTCGAAATACTACGCCGTACACCCGGAAGAGAGCGGGGAAACCGCTCCACAGGGCCAGGCCTCATCGAAATCCACCTGATCGTTTTGCAGCAATCGCAAGACACGTGCATTGTCATCGGGCAACAGATCACAGCTCGGCAAAACGCCCGGAACGCAGCTGGCAGCGGTCAGGGGCCACTCCAATTCCGACCTTGACCCTCCGCTTGCCCCCCGCTCTGATTCGGCCCCTGACCGCTGTACCGCCCTCGTGATCAAACGATCTTGTATTAACCACCGACACGTCATGTATCGCAACCTCTCTGTCGCCCTTCTCGCATCCTTCCTGTTCACCCTGCCGGCCTCGGCTCTCTTCTACTTTGGCGGGGGTGAAGCGGTTCTCATCACGACCGCCGAACTGGAATACGACAGCAACATCGGCGCAAACTCGATGGAGGAAGAGGACTTTATTGCCCGGGGCTTTGTCGGCCTGAACTATATCCGCCCGTTCCGCCATTTTGATCTCGGTGGGGGGGTGGGCCTCCGAGGCTTGAAGTATTTCGATCATTCACAACGCGATGACCTTAATTGGGAATTCAATATCTTTCTCTCCCCCACCGCCGAATTTGGAACACGCTTCTGGACATTGAGCACCGACATTGGCATCCGACGTGTGACCAAAGCGGATGAAGATAGAGGCGAGCTTGTGACAACGGACAACTACTGGGCGGGGGCCACACTGACGATCACCCCAACGCCGCGCTACTATGTGGAAACCGGGATCCAGTACATGGTTACAGATCCCAAGGATCTGGATATTGCCGAGCGCCGCACCCTTAGAAATCACGCTGCTGCAGGCTGGAAACTCGGACCCCGCTATTTCATCTTCGGCCGCATTGATCGTGAGGAAACCCGGACGGACAGGGATTATGCACCCGTCAACCGGATCGATAACCTCGTCTGGAGTTACTCTGTCGGCCTCAATGGGCAGATTTCTAACCGTTTGTCAGGCTCCGCATCTGTCGGTATCAGCCAACGGAAAATTGGCACTACGGGTGAAACGGATTCCACCCCGATTTTTTCTCTCGGCCTGGACTACGTTGTCGATCGCCTGACCACAGCCCGGCTCTCCGGATCCAGGTATTACACCGCCTCGCTCCTCGATACCAACCAGACCAATACGCAGCTGATGCTTTCGGTTGATCGGACCCTCCGGAGAGATCTCACCGGAACGGGGTATGTTTCTTTTATCGAACGACGCTTTTTGGGTATGGACAGGCGCGACCATGCCTATACCGGTGGCTTCATCCTCTCCTATGATGTCGCTGCCTGGGGTCGGCTTGAATGGGGTGCCTCCCATACCATGCAGGAATCGCGGGATCCAAACTTCGACTACAATCGCACGCGCGTCTTTGTTCAGCTAAATGGCTCTTTCTGAGAAAACATTGCTGAAAAACCCATTCTTGAAGCCGTCAGCAATCCGCAGACCAAAACTGGGGACGGCTTCGTAGCCGGAAGGGCGCGAGAGACATGAAGCGCTTTGTGCTCTGGTTGTTAAAGCAGAAGACGGCCTTCGAGTGGCGGCTCCGGGCTTCTTGGTTCAAGTTTCTGGGCGTCCGATTACGAGGTACCGTCAACCTCAAGCGAGTCTCGATTACCCGGAATTTTGGCGACATCGAGATTCACGACCAGACCACTCTGGATGATCACGTGGTTCTGCTCACTTCGGGATCATCCGCCACATCCCCCAAGATCCTGATAGGGACGGGTTGCTATATCAACCGCCACGCGTTTCTCGATGCCTCTGAAAGAATTGAGATCGGAAACGATGTCATGATCGGGCCATTTGCCTACATAACCGACCATGATCACGGAACCCTCCCGAACATCCCGATCAAGCACCAGGAACTGAATTCGGCAGCCGTTCGCATTGGTCACGATGTCTGGATTGGAACCCATTCTGTCATCCTCAAAGGCGTCACCATTGGCGATCATGCTATCATCGCTGCCGGAGCCGTCGTCACCAAGGATGTGCCATCTGGAAGTGTCGTCGGCGGCGTCCCCGCAAACCGGATTCGCCAGCGCTCCTCTCTGACCTCCCCCCCACCTTGCTCCTAAAATGAATCAACCTTTCTTCAGTGTCGTTATTCCCACCTACAACCGGTGCGATTACCTCGCGGCAACGCTTGATTCAATTCGCTCACAGACATTTCGCGCCTTCGAAGTCATCGTTGTGGACAATGAATCAGATGACGGAACAGCCGAGATGATCCGGGAGCGTCCGGAAGAGATTCATTATGTGCGCGAAAGGAATCCGGGACCCGGCCCCGCCCGTAACATTGGCATTCGGGAAGCCAAGGGTGAGTATATTGCGTTTCTTGACAGCGATGACCTCTGGTTTCCATGGACCTTGGAAACCTATGCTCAGGTGATCAAACAAACAGACTCACCTGCCTTCCTCAGTGGCCGCCCACGCATCTTCAGCAAGGCCACGGCCCTCGATCGGGAGGTGCCGGAAGGAGCCCCCCAATGGAACGCCTTTCAGGACTATCTGGCTTCCGGGGATCAATGGCGATGGCACGGGGTCTCTTCCTTTGTCATCCGCCGCGACGCTCTTCTCCAGATTGGCTGCTTCGAAAAACAACCCATGAACGCCGAGGATGCAGACCTCGCTCTTCGATTGGGAACAACGCCGGGCTTTATTGAAATTACGCGCCCGGTTCTTTTTGGGTACCGGACTCATGAGAATAACCTCACGATGAATGCAGGCGAAAACCTCAAGGGCATTCACAGCATGATTGCAAAAGAGACCGCGGGAGACTTTCCCGGAGGCGCAGCCCGTCAGCGTGAACGCCTAACCATCATCACGCGTCACATTCGCCCCCTCTCAATATCCTGCTTGAAAAAGGGTCAAACAAGGGAAGCCCGCGGGCTCTACGCCCGAACCTGGCGCTGGAATCTTCGGCTGTTGAGATTTGGGTATCTTTTTGGATTTCCCTTTCTCTGGCTTCGCGAATGTTTTCGGGGAAAATAGAAGAACCTAACGACCCCGTCAGAAGCCCCACCGCTTCACATCTATCCCATAATCGGCTTCAAGTGCTCGCATGTCACCAGCGAGTTCTCGCCGAATGATTGCCTCATCTTCTTCGGTTAGCAGGGCGGCTTTAGCCGGTGCCGTTCGGGCCATCACGCCTTTTATGAATTCCTTTATCTGCCCGGCAGGAAAGAAGCGCCCGAGACGGTAGACACCGTTGCGCGACGCCCATAACTCTGCTGACGTCAGCTTTGGGGTTACGTTTCGCAGGGCAAACTCCGGGGTAAAATCAGGGGCTACACCGATAAAGCGAAACAACTTCTGGCAAAGCGCAACTGGCTGGCGAAGCGCCTCGAAATCCACTACCAAATAGCGAGCACGATCGCCGAAAACAGAGCGAAAGCGCGTAATCTGGGTGTGATAGCGGGAGACATCAAGAAAGTAGGGATCAGAAGGCCGCACCTTTAATGAAAAACTGGGGTTGCCGCGCAAGTGATTCCAGTGCGAACGGATTCTCTCAAACGGGTTGCGCACCATGTAAATGAACGTCGGCTCGAGTCCCGCAGCCAGAATTCGCTCCGGAATATCCTTTTCCATGGGGAATTTGGTGTATCCCGTTGAAGCTTCGATTGCCCAGTGATGCGCCTTTCGATTAAACGAATCCCACAAATCCCGATAGCCTTCAACATCCACCCGATGCTTCTGGCGCTGAGAAAAATACTCCGGTTCCTTGGTTTGGCACGGGCAGATCTGAGGGTGCTGAGCCAGCCAGTCATAGACAGTGGACGTCCCGCACTTCATCGCACCAGGAATGATCAGAAAACGATCGTGGGGAATAGCAACATCCTCACGTACAACAAGTTCAGAATTCGACATAACAACAGCCCACTGTGGGATAACGGGAAATTTATGTTCAGGGGTCCCTTTGGCAAATCCTTTCAAGGAATTCCAAGCGACCCGCATTCGTCTTGGAACTGGCACCTTGACGAACGGCAACACCGTCTTTCTCATAGGGCGTTATCGAATATGCTTCGCCGCGTCGCGGGAGGCGTCGTCCCTCCGATTTCAGCAAATCGCAAGAGCATGATTTTACGAGGGCGACAGTTCCTTTTCACTTTCAAGATCAATTAATCCACCGTGTTCCAGTTCCTCGGATCCTACTCACCCGGCGCGTTTCTGCTCAAAGCGCGCCAAACTTTCGGTCACGGTCTCCGCGTAGCCTACTATCGAGACATTGTCCGACCGCGTATTGTGAATCGCACCCCCGTCCACGGCCTGACCGATGCTCGTTGCGAAATCCATGTCCTCACCTCAAAGAACGATTGGCTAACCCTACTTTGGGGGCTCCATTCCTTCTTCTCCGTTACCGATCACCGCTTCCGTCTGTGCATTCATGAAGACGGATCCTTGCCGGAAGAAGCGGTCGATACCCTGCGAAAACACTTCCCGGATGGCCGCGTCATCCGCCGGACGGAGGCCGACGCCCTTGCCAAATCACGCCTCAAAGACCATCCACGTTGCCGCGCCTTCCGCAACTTTCATCCCCTCGCTCTGAAGGTTTTTGACTTCAACTTCTTCCTCGAGTCCGACCGGATGTTCATCCTCGATAGTGATATCCTTTTTTTCCAGGAACCGGTTGCACTGCTTTCCACCTTACTCGACGACGGACAGCGTGCCAATGCCCTTAACCTCGACTGGGACTATGGTTACAGCTTGCCCGAAGAACGCATCCGCGGACGCCTCTCCGCCTATCCCTTCATCCCGCGGATCAATTCCGGCCTCGGCCTCATCCACAAGGAAAGCATCCCCCTCGACTGGGCCGAAGAGATTCTCGACGATCCCGATATTTTTAATCGTCCTCATTGCGTGGAGCAAACAATCATCGCCCTCTGCTCCGCCCGGCACGGTTTCACACCCCTGCCCGATGAATACTCCGTCCGCCTCAAAGCACGCGATGCCGAGCCCGTGAAACACTACACCAGTCCCATTCGCCATTTACTTTACGGACAGGGAATCGCCGATTTACTCAACGAGCTACTATGACCCCAAAGGGAGTCGGTCAATCAAGGGGATTCCAATACCCCAAGGGCTCGTAAAGCAACGAGCACACACATCCTTGACCACCCGCCTGCCGGCAAGAGAACAATTATCGCCGATCATCGAGACAACCTTCTATTCTGCGCTGCATTAGAATTTGAGAGAACGTAGAGTCGCCTACCCCTTTATGATCCAGGAACCCGCCGAATATGTGCGATAGCATCGTCTCTAAAATCACCGTAATCGCACCAGAGTTTCCTCCGGCGATCGGCGGAATCGAGAACTACGCGTTCAATCTTGTTAAAGCATATTTGGACCGTGGATGGGCCTTACGAGTGCTAACAAGAACTGGTCAGGAATCAATTGAGCTTCCCGATAATACGAAATCGATCCCTATCCTCAGAGGCAACCGCCGCGACGACGAACTGACGATTCGCTCCTGCCTTGGCACAGATGATCTATGCCATGTAATGACCGCTCCCTATGCGTGGGTTGCCACCTTCCACCCGAAAACATTCGTGAGCATCCACGGCAAAGACTTCCTCTCACCCGCACCGTGCGGCGGATGGAGGCTGAAAGATCGTCTGGGCCTCCCGCGCGGCGACCAATGGAGCCACAGGCTCGACCTCTTCCTCACTCGCCGGGCAATGCACCGGGGTCTACGTCGTTCCGCTCTTCTGCTCCCGAACAGCAACTACACAGCCGCCGTGGTCTCCAGAGTCCTGAGAGGCAAAATTCCGCGAATGCAGGTTCTCCATCCAGGCATCGACGAGGCCCTTCTCCAGAGCGCTTCTGAATCATGCGCACACCGCCGCAAAAGCCCGGTTCCTCATCTGCTCACGGTCGCACGCCTGAACGAACCACGGAAGGCGGTGGACGCCGTATTACATGCATTGGCCCTGCTTCCCAAGGAACTTGATTATACATACTCAATCGTGGGCGACGGCGCTCTGCGGCCCGCACTCGAAAACCTGACTCAGGAACTTGGCCTCAAAAGCAAAGTCACGTTCCACGGCCGTTGCTCCGATGAGGACCTCCACAAAGAATATGCCTTCGCCGATCTTTTCATTCTCACGAGCCGCACAGATAACGCCAATTTCGAAGGCTTCGGCATCGTGTATCTCGAAGCCAACGCCTTCGGTGTCCCAGTCCTGGCCTGTCGCCAGAGCGGTGTCGTCGACGCCGTCGCTGAAGGAAAGAGCGGGTGGTTTGTCGAAGAACCTTCACCACCTCAAATAGCAGAGAAAATCGGGCGGCTCTTGACCGGAGCCCTATCCGCCAGCACGACAGCGTGCCGGGAACACGCGCACGCTTTCAGTTGGTCAAAAACCACCGATGCTTTGATGGCTCACGCTGATTCCTTGTTACCGGCAGGATCTTCTCGCAAGCCGGTCCTGTAGCACAATCTTTATGAACCGTGGAGTTGCCCGGAAATGCCCCAACCCATCACCAATTAGAGGCATTTTCGGAAAAATCAGCCGCGCTCGAAAGAGCACCCTCGAGCATCGCCCGAAGCTCTTTGACGACGAGCCGCCGACCGAAGAATTGGCATCGAAATGTGCCCCTACGCAAACTTTCAAATACGGGGGTATGCGCCTATGAAAGGAAAGCCTGCGTACCCACTGCGCCACTACCTTTCCAACGGTGTAAAGGTTTGTATAAACACCGATAATTCCGGAATCAGTGCCGCTACCCTTACGGAGACCCGCACCAAGCTCACTCGGACGGCCGATAATCTCGTCGCTCTTGCATGCCGGAGAGACAGGGGCCACCCACCCGGAATTCACGAGGACCCCGCCTGAATCAAGGCGTTGCCTCAGCTGAATTCCGGAGCCACTGAAGGCAGGCCCGACAGGGCCAGAGCGATCTCGGAATCCGGGTAATCGTAGTCCTGAAGCAGGCCGCCGAAGTAGTCGATATACGATTGCATATCAAAGTGTCCGTGACCGCTCAGGTTGAAGACAATCGTCCTGGATTCACCTGACTTCTTGCAGCCGAGTGCTTCTTCGATGGCTGCTGCCACCGCATGATTCGCCTCCGGGGCGGGCACGATGCCTTCGGCTCGGGCAAAGCATACCCCGGCTTCAAACACTTCCAGCTGGTCGTAAGCTTTCGCCTCGATCAGCCCCCGATCCAAGACTTCACTCACCAGCGGGGCCATGCCGTGGTAACGCAGACCTCCGGCGTGGAACCCCGGCGGCATGAATCCGCTACCGAGGGTATTCATCTTCACCAGGGGCGTTAGCTTGGCGACATCGCCGTAGTCATAAGCATAAGGCCCCTTGGTAAGTGTCGGGCATGCTTTGGGCTCCACCGCGATTACCGTCGGAGCCGATCCACCACGCAATTTGTTTCCAATAAAAGGAAAGACAAAACCCGCAAAATTCGAACCCCCACCCGTGCAGCCAATCAAGATATCCGGAGCGACCCCGGCCATCTCCAGCTGCTTCTGCGCCTCCAGGCCAATAACAGTCTGGTGGAGCAACACATGGTTTAATACGCTGCCCAGGCAATACTTGGCGTCCGGATCGGAAGCTGCCACTTCAACCGCTTCTGAGATCGCAATTCCGAGAGAGCCCGTGGAATCAGGATCCTTCTCCAGCAATGCCCTGCCGGAAGCTGTTTCCGTGCTTGGGCTTGCCACCACCCGCGCCCCAAAAGTTTCCATCAGGCCACGGCGATAGGGCTTCTGCGCGTAGCTTACCTTCACCATATAAACGAGACACTCCAATCCAAAGGTCTGGGCCGCCATCGACAGGGAAGAGCCCCACTGCCCTGCGCCGGTTTCCGTTACCAACCGCTTTACCCCGGCGACCTTATTATAAAACGCCTGTGCCACTGCCGAGTTCGCCTTGTGTGAGCCTGCCGGACTCACGCCCTCATACTTATAGAAAATCTTCGCCGGTGTATCGAGCGCCTTCTCCAGCCGACGCGCCCGATACAGCGGACTCGGGCGCCATTGCCGATAGATGTCACGCACCTCTTTCGGGATCTCAATCTCCCGCTCACGCGACATCTCCTGCTCAATAATTGCATCGGGAAAGATCGCTTCAAAATCCGCTGCCGTCGCCACCCTACCCGTCGCCGGGTTCAACGGAGGTGGCAAACCTTCCGGCAGGTCTGCGGCAATATTGTACCAATGCCGAGGAATATCATCTTCGGAGAGCAGGTATTTGATCGTATCACTCATAGAGGTGACCTTTTCCCTAAGGCCTCATCCCGAAGGGTCAAGCCACAGAAAACCAATCTCTACCCGATCGAAGACAGTCACCGCACCCGTCCTAGCCTGCCTGCACCCTACAAGTCCTGCACAATCCGGATCAGCCATTCGATTCCCTGAGGAAAAATCGTGTGGGTGCTGCCGGGGTACGTTTGCAGGGTGACAGTGGCCAGGGATCGAGTCAGGATGCGCTCACTGTGTTCGACAAACTCGAAGGGGATGTGCCCATCGTGTTCCGCGCAGGCCAGGAGGATCGGGGTCCCCTCAAGATCGGCAGGCGGACGCTCTGTATCCAGAGGTCCAATAACGGCACCGCTGTAGCCCGCGCCGAACGCGTAGCGGCGCGGTCGGCGCAGAACATATTCCAAAGCGAGACAAGCGCCCTGAGAGAAACCGGCGAGACCCATGCGTCGCGAGGGCAGGCCGGCGGCGAGGACCCGTGAAATGAGTTGATCCACGGTGGCGAGCGCTTCTCCAAGATGCGGCTCATTCTCATTGAGGGGAGCGAGAAACCGGCGGGGGTACCAGGAGCCTTCCGGGGCCGAGGGAGCCAACCAGGCAATGCTTTCGCCGGGTATGAATTCAGCGAGTCTCGCGATATCCTCAGCCGAGGAGCCCCGGCCATGAATCAGAATGATCGCCGTGGATGCCTCCTCGAGAGCGGGACCCAGGTGAATAATTGAATTATTCATCTTCATGAGCTTAGATCTTCAGAACTGGGAGAGCCTTCTCGATCCGATCGCGGAAAGAGGCAAACTGCTGTGGGATTCTAAGCTCACGTCCAAGCTGGTCCAGTCGTTCATCAACCGTGAAACCGGGAACTTCCGTCGCCACCTCGAACAGAATCCGTCCGGGCTCACGGTAATAGATTGAGCGGAAGTAATCACGATCGCGAACATCCGAGGTTTGTAGACCCGCTGAGCGGATATCCCCATGGACACGCGCCTGCGCGGCGTCATCAGGAACCGACCATGCAATGTGATGGATTGTGCCCGGGCCATCGATGCCGCGCGGCAGTCCGGGATCGACGATGACATCCGCATAGCTCCCCGAGCCCCCGGTCCCGACCTCATAACGCGCCCGGTTGCCGTCTTCGCGCACAAATCGAAAACCCATATTCCCGGTCAACAATTTGGCCGTGGCGTCTCCGGCATTGAGCGTTAGCTCCGCGGTGTGGAGGCCCCGCAGGGCATGCTCCGGAGGGATACCGGTACCGGTCCATCCTTGGCGGGGATCATCCGAAACCGCTACGATCTCCACTGGGATATGATCGGGATCTGCCAGCTGCAGTGTTTCTTCGCCAAACCGCTCGATGCGTTGGGCTTCGATGCCTTCGGCACGCAGATGCGCTTCCCAAAAACCAAGTGAGCCCGGTGCCACGGAGAATACCAGTGCCGTCGTCTGCCCGCTGCCAATGCGCCCACGCGCCGCGTTAGCCGGCCAGTAAAAGAAGGTGACAATTGTTCCCGCCGAGCCGGACAGGTCTCCATAGTAAAGGTGATAGGCCGAAGGATCGTCGAAGTTTACGGTTCGCTTCACCAGCCGCAGCCCGAGGATCTTTGTGTAGAAGTCGATGTTTGGCTGCGGATCACGGGCGATTGCTGTAATATGATGAATTCCTGTAATCAATATTTTCATGAGCTGGGGGGGTTCCTCTTCCTATTGCATTTCATGGTTGAGAGTCATGCGTGCTACTTTACTCCGTCGTGGCCCCTCCGGCAACGGCCAGCGAGATCTGAATCGTCTCCGACACCGTATCCGTATGTTGCCCTGGCTGGATGCCGAAATCATTGCGGTCGATTTCGAATTCAGAACGCAGGACCAACAAATCTCCCTTGACCGAAGGATCCCCTACCCGCGCACCGAGCCGATCCTCCAGAAAGGTGAATGAAACCGGCACGGTGAGCGTTCTTTCCTGTCCCTTGAGGGTAAAGCGCCCCGTAACATCGGCAAAGATGCGGTTGCCCTCATTACGCACGTTGTTCACCTCGTTGACTTCAAAGGTGATCGCCGGGTGGCTCTCCACCGCCAGCCAGTCGGCACTGTGCAGGTGCTCCTGCATCAGCGGGTTCCCCACTTTGAGAGAGGCGCTATCGAGGGCGATACGACCGCGCGTCTTTTCCGGAGCGGCTCGATCGAAGTGTACCTTACCGGTGATTCCGTTAGCCGTTCCCGTGATGGACTCCAGCGGCGCATCGAGTTTGAACTGTGCGTTATTCACGCCTTTTGGGTCCTCGAAGTCAAAGATCTGAGGGGCCGCACTGAGAGAAACGGCGGTGATGCTGAGCGTAGCGACAGTGCTGATCCAATTGCGTGTCTTCCTATACATGATATTCCTTTATTGATGTTTTGAGTTGAATTGAGTTTGATCCTTGAAGTGTTCGCTTAGCCTCGTCGCGAGTGGCCAAGGAAGCTGATGCCCGCCAGGCCAAGAGACAAAACCAGGCCGACAGCCAGCACATCCACGCCGGCCACAAATGCATTACGGCGGACGGGATAGTCTATTTCTGTGATTTCATCGAAATGGGTTTCGACGATACTGGTTTGCGTCCATCCAGGATGAAATCCCCCAATGCCCCAAAGGCTCAGGGTCGCCAGCGCTATCACGATGGCCACAGGACGAAAAACCGGGAGATGCTTTTTTATTTTCATGATCAGATAATAGCAGAATACCATTGCCTTGAATAATGCCGGGGAAGGCTTGCCGTTATGCGCATTTCGCATAGCCTCGGTTCCATGAATCCCGACCACCTGCGCACCTTCTTTTTCGTCCTGGAGGCAGGCAGTCTGAACAAAGCCGCCGAGCAACTGCACGTTTCACAGTCGACCCTCACCCGCCACATCCAAGCGCTGGAGCATGTCGTGGGCGGAAAGCTGCTGGAGCGGACCTCAAGCGGTGTCGTGCCAACAGCCACCGGTGAAGAACTACGCGCGGGTATGCGTCCCGTGCTCGACCGCTTTGACCAAGTGCTGAGACAGGTGCGCGGATTTGCCCGGGGCGAACGCGAGCTACTACGCATCGGTTATCTTGGCTCGGCCGCCGCCACGTATCTGAATCCTGTTCTCGCGACCTTTCGTTCAGCTCACCCGGAAGTGCGGATAAGACTGCTCGATCTTTCCCCCGGAGAACAGATCAACGCACTGCGCGAGAATCAGATCGATGTCGCCTTGATCGGACACGCCGGGGCCTACCTCACCCGCGAGTTCTATACACGGCGGCTGGCCTCCACCGGGGTCCTCGTCGCCCTCTCCGACGACAACCGGTTGGTGAAAAAGGAATCTCTTCGAATCGAGAACCTCCAGGAAGAACGCTTTGTCGGGGCGGCCACTATGGATATGCCCGGCCACAATCAGTGGGTCACACAACTCTGTCGGCGCGCTGGCTTCCGACCCCACTTCGTGATCGACAGCGACAGCCTCGCCCATGGCTTTGCCTCCGTCGTCAGCGAAGAGGCTGTGATGCTGGTCCCCGACTACCTCAGCACCACCACCATCCCCGGCATTACGTTTCGCCCCTTGAATGATCCCGCGATTTCCTGGAAAATTTATGTCGCTTGGCAGCGAGGGAAGGTCGCCGGCCCACTGATTTACTTGCTGGACACACTCACAAACTCTGCGCGTGGGCGCTGACAAAATCGATACCACAAGAACAATTTCTTAATCTCATTAGAAAATTCGACCCAGCTAGCGTTCTGGCAAATTGGTTACCCGATTTACTGCCCCACCCTCACCCAGGCGGAGCGCCAAGCCAGGGGATTTCTTTGGAAAGGTTCCAGCCAAGGCGGCTGAGGATGAGGCCCAGATCCCCATACACCGGAGCGGTGATCTCAATGAGTTGTCCGGTATGCGGATGCCGCAGGCGCGCCCCCCAGGCATGGAGGGCCATCCGACGTGTCTGAAAATACTCTTTGAAGAAGCGATTATGCCGACCGTCGCCGTAGACCGCATCCCCGAGAATAGGGTGATTGATCCGGCGCAGGTGGCGACGGATCTGGTGCATTCGACCGGTTTCCGGGTAAACCGCGACGAGCGAGTAGCGCGCCGTGGAGAACGGCCCGACGGCATGGGGTAATTCGATACGAGCCATCGGTCGGACAATGGTCACCGCCTCGGCTAACTCACCTGTGCTGGCGGACTTCAGTGGAGAATCGATGCGGGCATCATCCATCAACCAACCCCGCACGACCGCCAGATAACACTTTTCGACCTCCCGCCGGGCAAACTGGGCCATCCCGAGGCGTGTTGTCTCCGAATCGAGAGAGAACAACACCAACCCTGAAGTCTTGCGGTCAATGCGGTGTAAGGGTTGCACCCGCTGATCAAGGAGGTTTCTCAAGATACTCAGGCAGGTTCGCTCGTCCGTTGTCAGGCGCGAACGGTGCACGGCCCACCCTGCAGGCTTATTCAGTCCGACGAGCCACGGATCCTGATAACACAGGTGGTCGAGTTCGATCCGTTCTCGTTTCTTCATTTATCCATCGAATTCCGAAATGCCAGTGTTGCCAAACAACCAGACTCAGCGCCCGGACACCGCTCGACCCTGTTCGTGAAACCATTGGCCTGCCGTCGCCCGATCCTGTGCGATTTGCCGTTTGAGAGCATCCACCGAATCGAATCTCACTTCGGGACGCATGAAATGAAGCCAGTCCGCGACAAGGACATCACCCGTTGAATAAGGGCAGGACTCTGTCAGAAGATGACACTCCAGGCGTGGTTCAACCGTCTCCTCGACCGTCGGCCGTATGCCAAAATTGGCTACAGCAGGAAGGCCTGCCTCCAGGCTTTCCCCACACTTCCGCACCGTCACGGCATAGACGCCGAAACGAGGCAACAGCTCGGGTGCCCATGGCAAGTTGAGGGTCGGAAAACCCAGCTGCCGCCCGAGACGCTTTCCTGGGGTGACCTCGGCAACTGTCCTGTAAGGTTCTCCCAGAAGTTGACCGGCCTTCTCAATGGATCCATTGAGAAGCAATTCCCGGATTCTCGAGCTACTTATGTAATCACCCTGGGCCGCCAGCCGGGGCTCACCATGAACGGCGATATTCAACGCCTTTCCAGTGATCTTGAGAATCGATACATTCCCCCGACGCCCTCGGCCAAAGCGGAAATTCTCTCCAACATGAATCGAGTGCAGCGTGGGTAGGCCTTGTTGGATGTGTCTGAGAAAATCCTCCGCCTCCACCGCGGCAAACGAAGGACTGAAGGTGCGCCAAATCACGGCATCGACACCTACATCGAAAAGACGTTGCGTCTTCAGATGAGCCGGCATCAGGAGTAATGTGGGATCATCCGGACGAAAGAGCCGACTTGGATGAGGATGAAAGGTAAGGACCCCGCACCACCCCCCGACGGAACGCGCTTCCGCCGCCGCCGCTCCGATGACCTTCCGGTGCCCCCGATGCACCCCATCAAAAACACCAATGGCCAGAACCAGCGGTGGCACCGCCCCATCAGCGAAATCCGGGGACCGGGCCGGCCGGATAAAGATGTCAGACTCCGGCAGCCCGATGAATCCGGAAATGCTGTCGAGTCTTCCGCTCATGGTATGGAAATGTCAGACGACCTTGTTAGGAACGACCTGATAGGAAGGTATCAATTCAGAAAATATTTCGGCGGGAGCGAGCTCCTCGAACTCGGCCAACTCCATCGAGTCTTCGATCTGAAACCGTTCAATCTCAACGCGGCGGAGCGCCTTGAGAAAAGCACCACAACCAATTTTCTGCCCGAGATCATGCGCGACCGTCCGCACATAAGTGCCCTTGCTGCATGCCAGCGTAAAATCGAATTCAGGAGACGCCCAACGATCGACGGTAAACCGGCTCACCCGAACAAACCGGGGCTCGCGCTCAACTTCCTTGCCCTTTCGCGCCAGTTTGTAGAGGGGCACCCCGTCAATCTTCTTGGCCGAAAACATAGGCGGCGTCTGGAACTGGTCGCCGATAAAAGCGTTTGTTGCCTCACGCAGTTCCTCAAGCGACAACTCCGGCACCGGATTTTCCGAGAGCGTTTCCCCCTCCGCATCGTGAGTGGCCGTCACCCGTCCAAACTCGATGGTGCCTTCATAGACCTTATCCAGTCCAATCAGATGTTGGGACAGCTTCGTCGCTTTCCCCACCAGAATGATCAACAGGCCCGTCGCCATAGGATCGAGTGTACCCGCGTGGCCAATACGCTTCATCCGAAGCTTTCGGCGCACGCGATCGACGACGTCGTGCGACGTAATCCCCGACGGCTTATCTATAAGGAGAACTCCTTCGTAATCAGCTTGACTCACTTTACAGGCTCCAATTCGGAAAGATGTCCCTGATCAACCGATCGCAAGTGGGACGAAAGCTTTTTAATCAGGCTGGAATAGACTTCGTCGAGTGTCCCCAAAGGATTGAATCCGGCGGCACAAGCATGGCCGCCGCCATTGAATTCCCGGGCAACGAGATCGACGCGCATCCTTGGCTCCTTTGCGCGAAAGCTGCCCTTGAGAACGCCTTCACGCTGTTCGAGAAGAACCCCGACATCCACCCCTTCAATCGAGCGAGCGTAATCCACCAGCCCTTCGGTGTCTTCTTTACTGGCCCCGGTCTCAGCCCAATCCGCTTCATTGAGAGTACCGATGCAGACCCGGCCCCCACACTCGTAGCGGAAGGAGTTGAGAAAGCGCTGGAGAAGGGCCAGCTTGGCCGGGCTCTCCCGCTCGTAAAGATCCATCGCGGCGGCGGCTGGGTCAGCTCCGAAGCGCATCAGATCGCAGCAAATCTGAAACGTCTGGCGTGTCGTCGACGAAAACCGGAACTGTCCTGTATCGGTTGCAATACCCACGTAGAGGCCTTGAGCCGTAACAGCATCGATCGGTAGCCCCGCATCGATAAAGCACCCCGCGAGAATCTCTCCGGCGGCGGCACTGGCACCCTCCACCAAATTGTGTTCAGCAAACAGGGTATTGGAAATATGATGATCGATGTTGAGAAACACCTTCTTCCCGAGCCCGGCAAAGACAGGGCCCAGTCGCTTAAGGTCCGCGCAATCCACCGCCACGATAACGTGGTCCGAGAGATCAACCCCATCATCCCGGAAAAAAGGCGTATCCTGAACAAAAGGCTGGCAGGACGGAGGGACATCATGGTGGTTCACGGCACAGGCCTCCGCTCCCAGCGCCCGCAGCACCCGCGTCACGGCCACTTGAGATCCGATGCAGTCCCCATCGGGTCGCAGATGGCCGTAGACCGCTACCTTCTTGCCCGCGAGGCCGCGCAAGAGCGGCTCCAAGGCAGCCGATAAATCCTCAAAATAAAGGGTCTTGTTCATGAGAGCACTCAGGCGTCCGGGTGATCCTCTTCCGGAAGGGCATCATCGGGGGCTTCGACCTCGGGTGATGGTTTTTCCCCATGGTAACCCAGATCATCAAGAATTTCATTGATCCGGGTGCCCCGCTCCGCCGAATCATCTCGCAGAAACTCCAGGTGCGGGAGGTATTTCAACACCACGACGCGCCCCACCTCCCGCCGAATCTCCGCCCCATTGGCTGCAAAGAATCGTTCGGCCTCACGCGGGTTCTTTCCTGTTTCCAAGGTCGTATAGTAGACCTTGGCATTCCGCAGGCTGGAGGATGTCGCAACATCAAGCACCGTTATCGTGACAGCCTCCGCCTGGAACCGGGTGTGCAGGATGTGGCTGATCTCCCGTTTGAGGAGCTCGTTGACTCGGACAACGCGTTGAGACATGGCAATTGTTCTGGGAGGCGTGGCTTCCGCGCAGGAAAACGCCGGCTAGAGAGCGGGCTTGGTCTTCTGGATCTCAAAGGCCTCGATGATATCACCAATTTCGTAGCGGTTGAACCCATCGATCTGGATACCACACTCGTAACCGGCACGGACCTCCGTGGCATCGTCCTTGAAGCGTCTGAGGGTGCCGACCTTGCTCTCGTGGATGACCTTGCCCTTGCGCATAAGCCGGGCGATCCGATCGCGATGAATGCGACCTTCGGTGACCATACAACCAGCAACGAAGCCCTTCCCGAGGGGGAAAATCTGGCGAACCTCGGCCGCACCGATCTTGTGTTCGCTGAGCTCCGGCTCGAGTAGATCGGCCATGGCGTCCTTCACCGCATCAATCAGTTCGTAGATGATGCTGCCCTTGATGATCTGAATGTCGTGGTGCTTCGCGACGGCGGAGACCCCTTGCTCGAGATTCACGTTGAAGGCAATCAGGGAGGCCTTGGTCGCACTGGCCATCAGCACATCATTGCGCGTGATATCGCCCACCCCGGTGTCCACCACATCGATGTCGATCTTATCGCTCTTGATGCCGAGAAGGCTGGTCGCAATGGCTTCCGAAGTGCCATAGACATCCGCCTTGACGACGACTCTGAAGCTCTGCTTGCGGGTCTTCTCGATGGCTGCGAAGAGGTCCTCGATGGAGGCCGCTGCACCGCCTTCGTCCTTGCGCTGCGCTTCTGTCAGACGGCGGGCGCGTTCGTTCTCTTCGGCCTCATTCTTGGCCGCACGCTCATTCTTGACGGCGCGGAAAACGTCGCCTGCACCCGGTGTGCCAGACCATCCAACAATCTTCACCGGTGTTCCCGGCGTCGCCGACTTCACGGGCTTGCCATTGTCATCAAGAAGCTGGCGCACCCGGCACCAATGCTCATTACAGATCAAGGCCGTGCCCGGTTTGAGCGTTCCCCGACGGATAATGACGGAAGCGGTCGATCCCCGACCGAGCTCCTTTTGCGCCTCAATGACGACGCCTTCAGGATTCCCGCGTGGGTTGGCCACGATCCCCTCCGTGACTTCTGCCTGGAGCAGAATTGCTTCCAGAAGCTTGTCGATGCCCTCTCCCTTCACCGCAGAGATCGGGGCAAAAAGGGTCTCCCCACCCCAGTCTTCCGGGGAGAGTTCGCGTTCCTGCATCTGGCGCTTCACCCGGTCGATGTTGGCACCCGCCACGTCGATCTTATTGATGGCGACGACGACCGGCACCTTGGCATTTCGGGCGTGCTTCAAAGCCTCGTCCGTTTGCGGCATAAACCCGTCGTCCGCAGCCACCACGAGGATGGCGATATCGGTCACTTCGGCACCGCGGGCCCGCATATTCGAGAAAGCAGCGTGACCGGGCGTATCAATAAAAGTGATCTTCTCACCGTTGTGCTCCACCTGGTAGGCACCCACATGCTGCGTGATTCCGCCAGCTTCGCCGCCGACCACATTTGTCTTCCGGATAACGTCGAGAAGTGTCGTCTTACCGTGGTCCACGTGTCCGAGGATACAGACCACTGGCGGACGCGGCTCCATGAACTTGCTCTCGTCTTCTTCCTCCTTGACCTCCTTCTTGGGCTGCCCCGCTTCACCGCGGTGACGAACCTCAAGCTGGAAACCGGTGTTTCGGGCAATACTGGTGGCGACATCCTCCTCGATGACGGAATTCATCGAGGCAAAAATCCCGAGCTCCATCAGCTCCGAGATGATCTGGAAAGGCTTCTTACCGATCACACCGGCAAAATCCCGCACCACAATGGGCGACTTTACCTGCGCGGAAATCAGCTTTGGAGCGGCCTTTTCCACTTCCGGTGGCGGGGCTTCGTCTCCTTCAGGCTTGTCTGACCCGGCCTCGACGCTCTCCGCCGCCGGAGGTTTGGCGACTGGGGGCGGGACCATCGGACGCGGCGCAGAGATACGCGGCGGGGTTAAAGGCGCGGGGCCGCGAGGCGGCAACTTCGGCGGCGAAGCGGCTTCCGGAACCTTGAGTTCCCGCAGGGGCGGCTCATTCACCGGTGGTGCCGGAGGCTCCGGCGGTAGATCCGTCCGCAGAATAGCCTTTGAGGCCGCCGGACTTGGTGAAAAGCTTCCGCCAGCCGGGCGGGGCGGTGTGATGAGGGACGCACCAGGGCGCACCGACGCCGGCGGGCCCTTTGGCAGCGGCGGGGGCATCCCCGGCCGGGGAGGAACCACGGCCGCTGGCTGGTTCTTGCGCTCCGCCTCAATCCGCTCCCGGTCTTCACGCTCGCGTTCCTCACGCTCACGCTCGATGTCTTCCTTGGAACGAATAATGGCGGCCCCATGCGCAGGCGCAGCCGGGCGCTTCTCAGGCTCGGCAACCTCAGCTTTTCCGGCTGAAACGTCTGCTTCCTCCGGTGAAGCAAATTCCTCGCGCAAGCTTTCGGCGGAGATGTTGTCGATCGTGCTGGAGGCACTCTTGACCTCATAGCCCCGCTCGCGAAGCAACGCGATAAGCTCGGGGTTTTCCATCCCAATCTCTTTGGAAAGCTGGTAAATTCTTACGGCCATATATCGTTGATTCTTTTCTCGATTCGCGCAGAGGCAAAAAGTGATTTCTTAAGTGTTTGCCTGTCGATGCGCCAGAACAAGCTGGACGATCTGATCGGCGTCTTCCGCTGTGAAGCCCATTGCAACCAAGTCCTTCGCTTCGACATCTTCAAAGGCTTCCGGGCTGACAAGTCCCTGCTGGACGAGGAATGCGGCGACTTCATCGCTGATCCCATAGACACCTTCCCAGCCACGGATGGCCTCGCGCATCTTGGCATCAAATCCGACCTCGACGACCTCTTCCTTTGCGATGTCCAACTTCCAGCCAATGAGACGGGAAGTCAACCGGGCGTTCTGGCCCCGGCGTCCGATCGCAATCGATAGATCGTCCTCGTTTACTTCAAAATAGATTCGGTGGTTCTTCTCATCCACCCGGATATTCTTGGGAACGGCCGGGCGAATCGCCTCTGCCAGCATTTCAACCGGATCGGCATAGTACTTTACAATGTCGATCTTTTCCCCACCGAGCTCCCGAACGATGCTTTTCACGCGGGCGCCCCGTGCACCGACACAGGCACCAACGGGATCAACTTTGGGATCCTTGCTGCTGACGGCGATCTTCGAGCGGTACCCGGGTTCCCGGCTGATGGCCTCGAGGGTGACGGTTCCATCGGCGATCTCACCCACTTCGAGTTCGAAGAGGCGGCGAACAAACTTCACGCTTGCCCGCGAAAGAATCAGCTCCGGCCCTCGATTGGTCGGCTCGATATTCAGCAGAAGGCAGCGGATTCGTTCTCCGGGGGCGTAGTCTTCACCAGGAACGCGCTCACGAGGGGGTAAAATCGCTTCAGCCTTGCCAAGGTCAACGATGAGATCGCCGCGCTCACGACGCCGGACGGTCCCGGTTACGATGTCTCCGACCTGGTCCTTGTAATCGTCGTAAATGCGTTCTTTTTCAAACTGCCGCAGGCGCTGCATAATGGTCTGCCGCGCCGTCTGGGCGGCAATTCGACCCAGAGCCACCGGATCCACTTCCTTTTCAATAAAGACGCCCACTTCCGCCTCCGGATTGAGCTGACGGGCCCTCTCAATATGAATCTCGCTACGCGGATCACTCACTGAGTCAACGACTTCCAGAATTGCCCAAGCCTTCAATGCACCCGTTTTCGGATTGATGTCGATCTTGAGTTCCTGTCCCGTATTCACTCCCCGTTGGGCGGCGCTGCGGATGGCGTTGGAAATCGCTGCGATCATGTCGTCGCGCGGGATTCCCTTCTCCTTCTCCATGTATTCGAGAATGGAAAGTATCTCTTGGCTCATCGGTTTCAGTGACGGATATAAAGGTTAATCTCCACCGATAAAAAAAAGCGGGTTGGCACCCACTTTCCCTCGTCGACAAAGATGGAAAAGGTCGAATACACGCGCCCGCTTGCTACGTGTCAAGCTTCGCCCCTGGAGCGGATCGACTCGATCCTCCCGCCTTTTCAATCCAACTGCCGCGCCCGTTTCAAGCGATGGAGCGAACGCCTCAGGGAGTCGACCTGCTCCGGAACCTCCCGGGCCCGAAGCTCCGGCGCGAGAAGAAGCTCCCCATCATCGACCGGATCCTCAAATCGAAGGGCACCTATCGGATCACCGTCGACGATCAAAATAAGGTGCTGCCCGCGGTATTCTCTGGAAAACTGCTCCAGCGCACCCGAGGCGTCCGCAATAAAGCGGAAGCGCATCAGGAACTCAGGTCGAAAATCAAAAGGCGCTTGGAAGCTGGATCCGGCACGGATCCATTGGACGTCGACAAGGTCAGATTCTGTCAGGACGGGTGACGGATCTACGTTCAAGACCACCCCGCTGAAGGGAAGCCGCATCGGGATCGCGCCCATGCCCGTTGCCTCACCCTCCAGGTGAAAACGGATATTGTGACCGGTCGAGGGTGCGCTTGTTTGGCATCCCGAAAAGATAATGAGCGCGAGAAGCAGGGCGACAGAGCCCCGCCCCACCAGGCCTGCGAGCACCGAACCTCTAGAGGCTGGCCAGCAGCGATGCGAATGTATCGAGGTAGTCATCAAACCAATGACTCAAAAACAAGAGATAGATAAGGCTGCCAGCAGCCAGGGAAGGACCGAAGGGCACCCGCCACCCTTCGTTTGTTTCGTCGGGTGAGAGGGAAACGTCCGCCTTCTCCGGATCCACCGGCGGCGGCACCGTCGCGGAAACGGACCCATTTTGACGCATCATCCGAAGAAGGAGGCAGGGAATCATCACAAGGGTGCCAAAAACCGCCCCGCCGAAAAGAGCAAAAACGGCCCCCTGCCAGCCACAAAAGGCACCAATCGCCCCCATCAGCTTCACATCCCCGAAACCCATGGCCTCCTTCTTCAGGACCAGTTCCGCCACCAAGGCGACCCAGAGAATCAGCCCGGATCCGATGAAGGCACCCTGTAGAGCAATGATGAGGGAACGCATGCTGTCGACCGCCATTATCCCCGACCCCCCGGCACCGTGCATCGAGGGAACCAGTATCGCCAGGAAAAGGCCAATCAGGAAACCACCGATAGAGAAACGATCAGGTATCTCCATCGTGTCCAGATCGATAAAGGAAAGAGCGACCAAGCCGGTCACATAGAGTGAGAACACCGCCGCAGGAAGTGGATCAAAGCGCCACCACACCGCGACGCAGAGCAGGCCGGTAAGGGCTTCGACTGTAGGATAGCGGGCACTGATCGATCTTCCGCAACACCGCGCGCGGCCGCGGAGAAGCAACCAGCTCAGGATTGGAAGGTTGTCCCGCCACCGGATGGGTGCGGAGCAGGCACAGTGCGAACCCGGATAGACAACGGAACGGCCCGCCGGGATGCGATAGATGACGACATTGAGGAAGCTTCCCATGCAGGCACCAAAGACAAACACCCCTGCATAAAAAACAAACGGAACGCTTTCGCGAATCCAGACGATCGTTTCAAGCCACTCGCTCATGAGGATGCACGCGCATGAAGGGCCGCTCTCGCCGCTTCCGCCATTCGTTCAACCGGAGGCTCTGCCCCCGTCCAGAGCTCCAAGCTGCGAGCGCCCTGCCAGACCAGCATGGCGAGGCCATCGGCATAGCGGAAACCACCTCGCCCGGCCGCCGCCCGCAACGCATTGGGCACCCCGTAGGTGGTATCATAAATGCGGGTTCCCTCAGGAAAGTATTCCAGCGACACCGGGGACGGATCATCTGCCTGCAATCCCAGGGCGGTGGCATTGATCACCAAGGCAGGTTCAAAAAGCTCCGGAGGGCGATCCAATGAGAATCCCCGGATACGATCCGCGGCTTCCGGAAAGGCCCCGCTCACGAGCGCAATCAAGGACTCCAGCCGGGAGGTACTGCGGTTGCCGATCCACAGCTCGGCACATCCTTCGGATAGACACTGCACGGCAATCGCACGTGCCGCCCCACCCGCCCCCAGCAGAATCACACAACGCCCCCGCAACGACGTCCCGAGCTCATCCTGAACGGCACGGGATATCCCGTACCCATCTGTATTCACCCCGTGGATACCCTGCGTCACCGGATCGATGATCAACGTGTTGACCGCGCCCATCCGGGCCGCCAGCGAATCCACCGAAGTCAGCAAGGGCACCACATCCACCTTGTGGGGGATGGTGAGATTCAGCCCGCGAAAACCGCGCTCGATAAACCGGGGCAGGGCTTCCGCCAACTGCGTCGGTGGAACATCAAAAGCAAAATAACTCCAGGATGAGAACCGGGAATCTTTGCCGCTCAGCGATTTCAGCGCCGCATTGTGCATCGCCGGACTGAGGGAATGCCGGATTGGATGGCCCAGAACGCCCACAGTGGGGCCGGGACGCGTCCACGTCCCGAGGTCGTCCAGTGTCAGGGGGATGTTTGCTTCAACCACGGATGCCGAAAGTTAAGGGCGGGCGTGACGCCGGTAGGCAGAATCAAATTCCCGCACAAAGCCTGCAAAGACCAAGGCCATTCGGCGGTTGTTCTTCAAGGCATAATGCCTCGATAAAACGCGGCAACTCCGGCACAGAATCTCAGCTACCGTCGCGGGGGCGACATACCGATGGGGATCGGGAATGTGGTTGGCCTCCATGAACGTATGAATCTCCTCAAGGCTTCGAAAGCGACCGCGTTCAAAGGTGTCGATATAGAACGGAGCCCCTTCACGGAAGCAGCCCACCATCACCCGATGCGGCAAACTGATTGCTTCCAGCTCCAGCCCACAACGCTGCGAAATCAACAGGTAGAGAACCGTCAGACTGATCGGAATCCCTTTTCTCCGACGCAGCACGGCTCCGAGAAAAGAGTTTAGCGGGTCCTCATAATCTTCCATGTTTCCACGGAACCCATACTCATGGAAGATCACCCGGTTCAGAACCTTGCATTGTTCGAAGGGCAAACCCGGCTTCGGCATCAATTCCTCGCAGCGGCCGGCGATGCGATCAAGCTGCCGCTGAATGGGGCCGACGTCCAGGTCCGGCTTGATGACCCGGTTCAAAAGCAGCATCCCGGTCTCCAGCTCGTACCGAAGCGATCGAATAAAGGCGACAAACTCGGCCGCACGGTCAGGCCCCTCCAGTTGCCCGAGCAGGTTCTTTGCGGAGGTCACCGCGGGCGGGGGTCCTTCCCGGATCACATTACGCAGCAGGCTGAGGCCAATATCCTCCAATCGCTTGAGTTCCAGTAAGAGATGACGTTGCACCACGGGCGACTCATCATCCAACAGAGCCACCAGCGCCCGTTCCCGCTCCTCACTCACAATTCGCTCCACGCTCAAGACAGAAGCCCATTCACCCGTGGAAGCAACATCGAAGTGGAGGCCCGCGCATCCCTTGAAGTTTCAGCCACCACCCGGACGCGCGGTTGCAAAAAGAGACCCCCCGAGCCGGGCGATCCTTAAATGTGCTCGCTGCCTCGCGCTCAACCACTAACGTCCCGAAAACTCTGAAAGAATCACATCCGGACGGGCGAGCTCCGCAGTTACAAACCGGTTTCGCCCACTTGGCCACAGTCTTCCAACAAAGCCTTCCCCCACACACACATAAATCGGTCGTGCTTCGACCGCTCTGAACGAATCCCCTACACGACTATAGTGATGAAACGAATAAAATATGCCCTTGGCAGTCTGGTCCCTTGCGCTCGCCCCCCTCCCTGCCTGCTGAAGAGACCGACCACAGGGCGATTGGCACCAGCTTCCGGAACTTTGCCCGGGGCGGCGGTTGCGCGGAATACTTCAGAGCGGCATTACCGACTGATCCACCGTGGAGAATCCCTGGGGCAAGGATTTTCTCGAGCAAATCTCGATCTACAAGGTCCTCCGCTTCATGGATCAGGTGCCCGTCAATTCCTCGGAGGCTCGGACCTGGGTCGAACGCACCCTCCCAACCGCCAACCAGAATTCGACCCATCGAGGCGCCCACCAATTTCTCCGCCGAATCCGTTTCCTCTCATGAGATGGCTCTCTCATGGACAGCGGCCGATGACATGCACGACGGATTTCGCATCGAACGGGATTCAGGTTCAGGCTTTGTCCAAATCCAGAAAACAGAGCCTACCGTTGCCATGGACATCGACGCAGGCCTCAACGCCAATTCCAACTACCGTTACCGGATTCCCGCTTTTAACGAGAACGGATCGTCCGAGCCCACCGACGCAGCTACCGCCAGCACGCTGCCTGATGTCATTTGGAACCTTGACCTCTTTCCAGAAGATGAGACAGAAGGTTGGCTCGATGAATGGCTGGGCTTTACCTACGACTTACCCGACATCTATCCGTGGACCTGTGTATCAGGCCTCGGATGGTTTTACGTTGCCGGTGATTCCCACAAGAATGCATGGCTCCAGGCTGAATCCGGCGGGTGGTTTTTTGCCGCTGAGGGCACCTATCCGTTCTGCTATTTCGTCCCCAGCAACAGCTGGATCTACCATTACAAGGATACACCGAACTTCTACAACTGGGACATGGATCGAAACGTGACCCTGCCGAACCCAAACAACTGATGGAAGTTATCATTCAGAAGACCCCCGCAAAGGCATCCGTCCTCGCGGCCAAGATCATCGCCAAGCAGATTCAGGAGAAACCGCACAGCGTCCTTGGCCTCGCCACCGGAAGGAGCCCGTTGAAGACCTACACAGAGCTCATCCGGATGCACCGGGAGGCCGGGCTCTCCTTCGCGGAGGTCACAACTTTCAATCTGGATGAATACGTCGGACTTTCACCCGACCACCCACAGTCTTACCATTATTTCATGCGGGAGAAGTTCTTCCGGCACATCGACATCAATCCGGCCGCGACCTTCATTCCGGCCGGAGATGTCGATGACCTTCGCGAAGAGTGCAACCGCTATGAAGGGAAGATTCACGCCGCCGGGGGGATTGATCTCCAGGTTCTCGGACTCGGATCCAATGGCCACATCGGCTTCAATGAACCAACAGGCTCCCTGCGATCCCGCACCTGGGTCCGCATTCTTTCGAAGAACACGCTTCAGGACAACCGCGCCGCCTATGGGCCCGAGCATGAAACGCCCCACCACTGCATCACCATGGGCATCCAGACCATTATGGAAGCCGAGAGAATCCTCGTCCTTGCTTTCGGAGCGAAGAAAGCCAAGGCCGTCGCCCAAATGATCGAAGGCCCCGTGACCTCCATTTGCCCCGCGTCGGCCCTTCAGTTCCATAAGCGGGTTATCGTCCTTCTTGATGAAGAGGCTGCCTCCGAACTTCGCTACGCTGACCACTACCGCTGGGTCGATCAGAACAAACTTGCCTGGCAGCGTTACGATTAACAACCCACCCGATCCCACCCTATCGAAACAACCATCTTATGAAGCCTCTTACCCTCGCTGGACTCGGCTGCGGCGGCCGCACGCGCACCTACATCGAACTCGCTGCCCGGCAGCCCCATCGCTACAAGACCGTAGCCGCAGCCGACTTGCTGCCCGAGCGCCTCGCGACCACTGCTCGCCTTTCAGGGAATCCCGACTTCCGGAAATTCAACTCCGCCGAGGCTCTCCTTGCCCAGCCTAAGCTGGCGGACGTCATGATTATCGGGACCCAGGATGCCCTCCACCGGGAACACTCGATTGCGGCCATGGAAGCCGGGTACGACCTTCTTCTCGAAAAACCCATTGCCAACAATCTTGAGGATACCCTTGCCGTCGAAGCCGCCGCCCGCCGCCTCAACCGCCGGGTCCTGGTCTGCCACGTCCTCCGCTACACCCCGTTTTACCGCCGGATAAAGGAGATCGTCCGCTCAGGCGCGCTGGGCGACATTGTCAGCCTCAATGCCATCGAGGGCGTCGATGCCTGGCACCAGGCACACTCCTATGTTCGCGGCCATTGGGCAGTCACCGAAAAGTCCTCCCCCATGATTCTCGCCAAATCCTGTCATGACCTCGACATCATCCGCTGGATCATCGACCGCCCATGCGCCGCTGTCTCCAGTTTTGGCGCACTCAACCACTTCACCCTGGAGAATGCGCCGGAAGGGGCTCCAGAACGATGCATGGACGGATGCCCCGTCGGGAACACCTGTAACTACAACGCGGAACGCTACCTGACGGATCAGTCCCAATGGTTACCATATGTTTGTGACCTGGATCCAGCAACCACCTCTGCCGAGGAACGGGCCGAATGGATCCATCGCTCCCCTTGGGGCCGCTGCGTCTATCGCTGCGACAACACGGCGGTGGATCACCAAACCGTGAACCTCGAATTCGAGGGCAAACTGACGGCCACCTTCACCATGACAGCCTTTACCTCAGGCCGCACCATCGAGATCTACGGCACCAAGGCGCGCCTCTACGGAAAGCTCCAAACGAAACCTGAGATCTATGTTCAACCTCAGGACAGACGCCAACCCGGTTACTCCGTTGACCCCGATGACGGGCGCGAGGGCGGGTACGCCGGTCACGGCGGAGGAGATAACGGTCTCATCGATGCCCTTCATAATGAAATGGCGAAAGAAGACCCTGCAGCCATGACCTCATCCCTCACCGCCTCCGTCGAAAGCCATCGGATGGCCTTCGCTGCCGAAACCTCCAGAGTCAGTGGCCAAACCGTTCGGCTCTGAAGCGAATCCGAACACCCCCTCCCCCAAAAATAAAGCCGGAGCGACCTGATCGCCTGAGCCCTCCGGAGGTCATGCCACCCGGCTGATTCACGCCTCTGCTAGTTCGATGCGGCACCGCGCGCTCGCCTTGCGCCCAGCGCGGCAATGCCTGCTGCAAGCCATCCTGCCATGAGAGCAAGCCCCCCAAGCGGGGTGATGGGACCAAGCCAGCCCGGTCCACCGAGAGCCAGTATGTAGAGCGAACCCGAGAACAAGACCATTCCGAGAAGCCACAGGCAGACACTCACCCGGAAGCGGGTGTGCCCACCGCTGGATCCACCGGCCATCGCAGCAAATGCCGCCACCGCATGCAGCAGGTGGTAGGAAACGGCTGTGTTCCACACCGATGTCATGCCCGCGACCTCGAGGGACTCTGCCAAGGCGTGCGCCCCGAACGCACCCAGAGCCACCCCGCTCGCTCCGGCGAGAGCGATCATAAGGGTCAATATAAAGCCTCTTTCTCCATTCATCACTTCTCCTTGTTTGAGATTTCAATTTCACTTGAAGCGCTGTTTCCACGAATCCGGGGCACATAAAGAGCACGCCCCACCGCTGGCAGCGCATGAAAATGTCCAGGGCTCTCCGCTCTCAACCGATAACGCAGTTCCCAGACGCCCTCCGGCAGATGGTCGATAAAAAAAACGACGTTCCTGTCGTGAAGTTCCTGATACGCCTTGAGGCTTTGCCTTGGGGGCAAGCGGCTTCCGGCTTCAGCCCCACCCGAATCAAGCCGGATCACGGATAGACGTTCACCACTGAGACCCTGCAGGGGCTCCATCCCGCCTGCCTTGGCATCTTCGATGACAAGATAACGGAGATCTGTCTTGGCTTCCAGGGTCAGGACCACTTCAACGCGGTCTCCAGGCTGAACGGAATCCTCCGGCGACAAGGGTTCCAGGCGATCCCTGAAGCCCTGCAAGAGGGTTGGGATCTCACCGACGCGAAGGTACTCGCGTCCCACCATAATCTCACCTCCGGCCGGCCCGATAGGAGGCGAATCAACATAGGACCGGCTTTCGATCGTGTAATAGATCGGGCCGTCGCCGGAACGCCGCCGAAGCTCGATACGATTCTCACCCTCACGCAGATATGATTCCGGAATCTCAAATACGCGTTGACACTCGAGTATCTCGTGAAGTCGAACCCGAACCGCGCCCACCCGCCCATCGTTGACCCGGACTTCCAGATCCAAATCACTCTCCAGTTCTCCAGAAAGGCGAAGGTAGTCCGTCAACGCTGTCACAACCACTGCCGTGTCTCGTGTATTCTGCCACCGCGTCGCTGTGCGATTGCGCACCAGCCAGTTCATTGTCGGAACGATCCACTCATTGGTGGGATCGACGGCGAGCATCGCCTGGAGAACAAAAGCTGTCGTTTCCGTTGGCGACTGCCACCAGTTCCACCACTCGGAGGCACGCCCCCAATGAGCGGTCCGGGTATTTCCGGTATCCCGGATCCCCAGCGCACCGGCCCCGAGGTCTTCGTTGAGACGCATGCTATTTCGAAGGTTGCGCAACAATAACAAAGCATCCTCCTCAAAGCCAAGGCGCACGGCCGTCAACGCAAGCAAAGCCTGGGAGTTGGGCGACAGGTTGCCACGGGCTCGTATCAGATCGAGAAAAACGGAGGCCTCGCGCGTGCTCGGGCGACCCGCACGCGCAACGGAGTACCTCGAAGACAACGCGTGAAGGATCCACGCCTGAGATTGTGGAGACGCCTCCTGGCGGAGAAGCCGGTCGCCCAGCCAGGCCCGCGCCCGCGCCAACATCTCCGGATTCACCTCAACTCCCGCGTGCCGTGCCGCCTCCAGAGCCCATAAGACATACGCCGTCATGTGCTCGTCCGGCTCTCCCCGCGGCATCCATGGCCAAGCACCCTTGGGAAGTTGCATTTCTTCAAGTCGAGCGAGCCCCTCCGCGATCGCTCCTTCCAGCGCCGACATCCCGGCACCAGCTTCGGGCAGATGTTCGGAATCAACTTCCCCGAAGAGGCCAGCCTGGACAGACGCCGGTGGAAACCCCAGAGCTTGTAGAGTTTGAGAAACCACAACCGCAGGGAAGAATCGATTCACTGTTTGTTCGACACTTCCGTAGGGAAACTCAATAAGGTAAGGGAGCGCGTCCAACAGAGCCGTCGCTATGCTCGGGCTGACAATCACCCGCGTATCCGTCATTCCTTCCTTTCTATTTTCAGGGAGATCCAGATAGACCGTTGTACTTCCGGTTTCGATGCGTCCCGCTGCTGTTACGAGACGCTCCGCCCCATACACATACACGGGCAGAGACAAGCTTACACCATCGCCCACATCGCCTCCGAGAGCCGTGGCTGTCAACTGGACACTGCCCGCCTCCTCCGCAAGGACATCCCATGAAACTCGCTTGGTCTCACCTGCCGCAATTGAGAATTCAACCGAAGGGCTGCCCTGCAGGGCAACGCCGCCATCGATTTTCAACGCCACCTGGACATCGCGGGATTGTCCGGAGTTGTTGGTGAGCAGCACACCAATTGAAGACGCATCGCCAACGATCAAAAACCGGGGAGGCAGCAGGCGTATTATTAGGGGAAGTTCAGTGACGACAGGCTGCGTCTGTTGCCCCCACCGATCCTTCCTTCCCACCGCGACCACCGTTGTCCGCCATTTCGTTGTGTTGTCGGGGAAGGTCCACTCAACCGCAGCGCGACCCTCAGCATCGGTCACCACCGAAGGAAACCACGCTACGGTCGAGCGAAAGTCGGTGCGCAGCGGAGGGAGCGGGGCTATACGCCTGGCCCCTCCGCTAGAATACCCAGGGCTATATAGCCCTTCCTCCATTCCCACCGCCCGCTCGGACAGAACATAAGAGCCCGCCTCCTCACCCGCCGAAGTGACTTCAGCAAGGTCCTCTTCCGGTGTCTCTTCAAGTCGAGGTCGAAACACGGGACGCCAGGTAAAGCTGCTGACAGACCGAAGAACCGTGGAGCGATCAATGGGAACCAGCGCTTCCTCAATCGTGGCGGGAGCTTCGGGCATCAGCGAGTAAACCGCTTCGTCGGCCACGCCAATCGACAGCTCGGCTTCGACAGGTAACCCTTCCTCATCCCGAACCTGAAGGTGCGCCCGCGCCGGATCACCGGGTTTGTAACCACTCCGGTCAAACGTAATATCAATATCGATAAAGCGCGCAGGTCGTGTCACTTCGATTTCCCTGTGGTCGATAAAAAGCTCGTCCCCAAACACCATTGAAACGCGCAAACCGAGGTTGGGAATGTCCGCCTCGCTGGTATCCAGGAGCACCAGGTGCGCGTTGCCCGTCAGGCGCAATACCTGCCAGTCACGAATTCTTTCTTCACCCCGCACCAGAAGAACGGTACGACCCGGCGCGTCCGTTGTCACCAGGACGGGAACCTTCTCGCCCGCAACATAAGTGCGCGTATCGAAATGGAGCTCCACACCGCCTGGTCGGTAGCCGATCTTTGAATCTCCCGCCGTGGCGACCCAGAAAATGGTTTCTGCCGTTATGGGCACGCCTCTCCTCCCTGCGCTCATCCACGTTACGCGGTAGTATCCCACCTCAGGAGCTTGAACCGAAAAAGACGCTTCGCCCGATTCATTCGTCGCCAATTCGACCTCCGAAATGAGTTCCGTGACAAAGCCTTCTTCCTTCAATCGATAATCACTTTGAGCAGTTCCAAGCAAAGCCCGCTCCGGAAGCGCCCTGAACTCGTCGCCAGAAATCTCATTCCCCCGCCGTTGATGGATATAAACCTGGCGCCATCGCTCGCGAACCACCCGCAGTCGCCCCTCGACCGGCAAGCCCCTCCCGTTGGGATCCTCTGTCTTTACCAGGACCCGCGCCCGATCGGCTGGCCGGAGGATCGAGTTCTCCGTTTTCAGAGAGGCTCTGTAAGGTTGACGCGTCACGAAAAACCTTTTTCCCACCGTGATTTCACGCTGGGAAAAATCCCGGACCGACAGCTCATACAGGTACTCGAAATCTTCCCCCTCATCAAGGCTCGTGGGTATCTGGAAGCTCATCTCCCCGCGCGAATCGGTCCGCGCCGACAAGACATCAATCCGCTCGAATTCGGTGGAACGGAAATCCCGCCGTCTGGAAGGATCCTGTTCCAACCCCGCCCAGATGATGCGTGAGTGCCTGAATATGCGAACATCCACTTCAGCATCACCGACCGGTCCACCAGCGAAATAACGTACGACCACGCGCCCGATGACCGTTTCGCCGAGTTCGAAAACCGGCACTTCAACATCGGGATCGACGCCATCGTAGGTGACTGTGACCTCAAACTCCGGGACCCGGTATGCCGCCACCTCAAAGTGGCCGGCCAGGAGCTGCGCCTCCCCGAGCTCAAAGGTCATCATATATGTGCCAACACCACCTTCCGGTGGGAGCTCGAAGCTTCCGTGCGCTGTCCCGAACGAGCTGACCTCGACGTCCCCTTTCTTGATCACCCCCTCATTCGGCTTCGTGATCCGATAGGTGACCGTTTGCGAGTCGATCGCTGGGCGGCGGAATCCGCTGCTTTCCCTCTCTACAAAAACAACTCGCCAATGGACGGTTTCCCCAGGCCTGTAGATGGGTCGGTCGAAGACGGGAAATGCCCAAATGCCTTCCCCGGAAAACGTTTCTCCGGAAAAATGCCCTGTCGAAACAAATGCCGGGCCAGCGGCCGTCTCCGCAAGAAGAGAGATCCGGGAATTGCCCTTCAGAGAGTCGAAGAGCGCATTGCCATCCTCACGCCCGTAAAGCGTCGACAGCGCCTGGCGATCGGTTGAGGCGCCCCAAGCTCGTAGCGTGAACTTCGGGGCGGCCAGCGGATCCCCCGTAAAGCTGTTTACAGCCTGAACGAGCAGCGTTTCCGCCGTTCCATGAAGGACAATAGCCGCCTCTGAGATGAGCAAAAGATCCACCGCATGGAATTCGCCCGATCGTGCTTCAACCCTATAGGCCCCAATCGGAAGAGAATCCGGCAGACGCACGCGCTCGACCTGCCCAAGATAGGGGCGAGCGGGCTTTCTGGCTATGGACTGCTGCCACACCGGCGCACCACCCAAGAAAGGAAGCTTTGCAAAATCCGGCCCTTCCTCGTCATCCATTTCCAGGAGCGCCTCGACCGACGTTGGCCACACCGTGATCTCCAGCTCTTCAATATTTCTCCACGAGATCGCAAACTGCACTTGTGCATCCGGCTTGAATGTGTGCCCCACCAGAACCTCCAATCGAGGGCGCCGGATCTCGGTCAAAGCTTCCTGCGCACGCAAACGCAGAATCAATGGATCAATCTCCAGATCTCCAAGTCGAATGGGGTGCCGCGCATCATCGCCATACAGGGCCTCTTTCTCAGGTTCGGGTCCTCCTGCAGTCAGCGTCAAAAGACGTTCGTATGCGTCCACCGCTTCTCCAAAATCCGGCTCGAGGACCAGACGCCCCATCCGGGTATAGCGCCCGTAACCATAGCGCGCACTCCACTCCCCCAGGGCGAGAAGCGCAACCGGCTCAAGATCCGTTCCCGAGGCCGCCGCCACGGCATTCCGAAAGGCCTCTCCCGCCCGCAGCCGACTGGGGTCATCCGCCCCCACCCGCTGCCGATGGTCACCGAGGAGAAGATTTGCCTGCACCTGATCTTCCGGGGTTACGGCGATGCGGACTGCGTTCTGCAACCAGCTTCGCGAGCCTACCTCCCGAAACCGCTCTGACACACGCAACCCATAAGGAGGCTCCACCGCCAATGCAAAGACCAGCTTTAGATAGGCCTCACGCGCATGATCCAGATCGGTCGATGAACCATAGACTTCGAGTGCTTCCCCAAGCATAGCCCGCGCTCGCTCGCTGTCGCGCCTGAGGTCCAGCACAAGCAAACCCTGTGAGGCGCGCAACCCAGCCCACCCCGGGCGGCGTCCTTCCCGCGCGCGCACGCGCTCAACAATCTCACCGAGCACCTCCAACGCCCTTGCATCCTGCTCAGGAAGAGCCGCCCATCGATTACGAAGGGCGGCCCGCCCCCGCAGGCCGGACTCCACCTGCCTGAACCAAAGGAAATCCTCTTCCGCTCCCGTGAGATCTCCCCGCGACAGAAGCCCGCCATAAGCCTCTTCCGCGAGCGCATAACTGCCTTCCGCAAAAAGGCGATCAGCGGCTGAACGCTCCAGAACAGCTGCCCCCTCGGCCGCCCGGAGGCTGACCGCCGAGACAAGCAAGCACGCAGCCACTAATAATCGTAGAAATCGAACGAATTGGGGGTTTAACATGGCAAAGGCGAACGGAACTTAACCCACTCATAGGGGAAACGCTCGCACTGGCGAAGACAATCCATCGGAATAACCCCGTCATCCACCCGCTCCCATCGCAGAGTATGTTCATTCGCGCCCTTCTATTTTTCAGTGTCCTCGGATCCACTGCTGTAGCCACAGAGCCCTTTGGCCCTCAAACCAGCCACCACGTCACCGCTGAACTCGTCGCAGAGACCACCAGCGTCCGCCCCGGCGAAACCATCCGCGTCGGGCTTCGCCTGGAGCACACGCCCAAATGGCATACCTATTGGAAAATAACGGCGACCGGATACAGCCCGAGCCTGGAGTGGGACCTCCCGGAAGGCATTGAAGCCGGAGAGATCCAATGGACCGTGCCGCAGCCCTACGAGGCTCTTGGCTACATCGAATATGTCTATGAGGGCGAGGTCCTCCTTCCGGTGGAAATCACGATGCCCGCCAACGCCGAGGTCGGATCGGTCACCATCCTCCGCGCCGAAGCCAGTTGGCTGATGTGCACCGACAGCAAATGCATCCCGGGAAGCGTGGAGCTGGCCTTAGCCCTTCCAGTGGAGGACAACCCTCCCCCGCCAAACACAACATGGACCGAACTGTTTGCCGCCGCAGATCAAGCCCTTCCTCGCACCGCCCCAAACGTAAACTTCACCGCCTGGCACGAGGGCGAGAGCTACTTTCTCCTTGTCGAATCGAACGAGGCACCCCTGCCCGATGATCTTTATTTTTTCGATTCTCAGTTGCTGATCACCCCGACCATGGAGCAGGAGGTTGATCGTCTTGATGATCGCCGGGCGCTCCTGCGCATGGCGGTCGATCCCGCCGGTGGTGCTAGCAAACGCTTTGAGGGCGTGCTCACGACACGGGACAGCACCTGGCAGATCGAGGGAAAACAATACGCAGGCATCACCGTCGACGTCCCGCTCGGGAACAGCCCCCCCGCTGAGGTCCTGACGGCGATAACCAGCCTCTCGCCCCCAGCCCCCGCCGCCCCATCCAGCCTCGCCCTCATTGCCGCCTTGGCATTTGTCGGCGGTCTCCTCCTCAACCTGATGCCCTGCGTCTTCCCCATCATCGGCATTAAGGTGATGGGCTTTGTCAATCAAGCCGGCTCGGAGCGACGGGCCGTCATCGTCCATGGCCTCACCTTTACCGCTGGCATCCTTATTTCCTTCTGGGTCCTTGCAGGAGTGCTCATGATCCTGCGCGCCAGCGGCGAACAACTGGGTTGGGGCTTCCAGCTTCAGTCTCCCGGCTTCAACTTCGCCCTGATTATTATCTTTCTCCTCTTCGCCCTGAACCTCAGCGGAGTTTTCGAGATCGGCCAAAGCGTGATGGGCGTGGGCTCAAACCTTGCCCACCAGTCCGGTTATACCGGCACATTTTTCAGTGGCGTGCTCGCAACCGTCGTCGCAACGCCTTGCTCCGCTCCAATTCTTGGAACCGCCCTTGGAGCGCTCATGGCTCTGCCGCCCTTCCAGCAATTCCTCGCCTTTACCGCCATGGCCCTGGGCCTGGCCTTTCCCTACCTGACGCTCTCCGCTTTTCCAAAGCTCATCAGCTTCTTACCCAAGCCGGGCATCTGGATGGAGAGCTTCAAACAGGCTATGTCCTTTTTCCTCTACGGAGCCGTTGCTTACCTCGTGTGGGTCCTCGCAGGGCAGCTCCTGCCCGAGAATGGCTTTACCGATAGCGCCCTCGGCATGACCTTCGCCGGCATCCTCCTCATCGCAGTCGCAGCCTGGATCTACGGCCGTTGGGGTGCCGCCTTTCGATCGCGTCGGGCCCGCCGAAACGCCTATACCACCGCCGCTGCCTGCTTCGGACTCGGGATCCTTGTCGGTTACCCCGCCCCTTACGCCGACCGGGATGAAGCACCGCTTGTGCAATGGGAACCTTGGGAACCCGGCAAAGCCGAAACCCTTGCCGCTGATGGCAAGATTGTCTTTGTCGACTTTACAGCCAGGTGGTGCGTCACCTGCCAGTCCAACAAAGCATTGGTCTTTGGTTCCGCCGAAGTCCGCCAGCGATTCCACGACCTCGAAGTCGTCTCCCTCCGCGCCGATTGGACCAACCACGACCCTCGAATCACCGAGGCCCTCCGCCAACTCGGTCGCAGCGCCATCCCCGTCAACCTGATCCACGCGCCCGGACTCGATGCTCCCCTCCTCCTCCCCGAACTCCTCACCCCCCAAATCGTCCTCGAACGACTCGACCGCGCAACACCATAGCCACCCAAGGAGCCAGCGAGCCACTTGTTCGGGATAAAGACCGTTGCGGCGGCCATACTCCGAGAGTTGCGTCTCGCTCAGAGCGGCGGTTTCCAGGATCGCGTTGAACGTGTCATGGGAGGACCAGCCTCCGGGCAGGAACCATCCTTCGGGCGTGTCATCGTGGTCCGGCAGAAGAAGCCCTTGGCTGCGGGCCTCTTTGCGCCAGTTGTAGAGCGTGGCGGTGCTGAGGCCTTCTTCAGCGTAAGCACACCACACGACCCATAGTAAGAGGTCTTCGTTGAGTGCTTACGACTCTCCCCCAAAAACCCGAGTTGCCGCACGCCTCGTTTATCTCCGCCTTCCGCTCCCCCTCCCAGATCAAACCATGCCTTCAATCGAGAATGCCGCCTTTGGATCAGCCTCGAGCGTAACGTCTTCTCTTTGATGAAACGCGTCTCCCTATTCTCCAATGGCGCTCGGTTAAGGGATGTCGCCGCAGATCTCATGCGCGTTGTAGATCGATAATCGCATCTCGAAGTTCCTGCCTTGGGCGGGTCACGAGGGGGAAGGGTTTTGGGCGTCGTTTGCGCATTCTTGGTTCGATGCGGCCGGTCCGTTGGGGCAGCAGGTCCTCGCCGATGACCTGGAGAAGTGCTTTGCTGAGTCGACGCAGTGTTTTTGCCGTGCGCCGTGGCATGTTTGCGGCGAAGGCGCTGATCGCGTCCAGTGCGCCTTTGAAGGAGATGCTGCGTGTAGCCACCCCGCAGTCCTTTGCCGCACGCAACATCTGAAGACGCACAAGATTGTAGGCGATCAGGTGCACGGTGATCATCTTCAAGGCGATCTGAGGGCTCTTGGCCCTCACGAAGTCCATGCCCATGGTTGTCTTGATGTCGGCGAAGGTGAGTTCGATTTCCCAACGCCGTGCATAGACCTGCAAGACTTCCTCGGCGGCAGCTTCCGTCAGGGTTGTGGCGACAAGGAGTTGTTGATCGCGGAAGCCTTTGCGGTGCAGGATCCTGCGCACATACCGCACCGTTATGCTCTCGGGCAGTTGCTCCCATTCCGCCTCGCTCACATCCTCCGGGCACCGACCCAGCGCTGGACGTTTCCACTCTACGAACCCTTCATTGCCTTTGATGTGCTCGGGCCAGGCGCGCCCGCTGTTCAGGCGCATCACGACGTCAACTCCACGCTGCGCCAACTGCGCAAACTGTAGGAACGAACTGAAGCCGCGGTCGGCTACAAGCACGTCATCCTGGCGCAGCTTCGAAGCCAATGTGCACTCGAAAAGCCTCCCCTCATGGGCATTGAGCCTACCGCGCCCTGAATCTTCTCCGGCTCAACCACCTCGGCAAAGAGCGAACAGGGCCCCAAAGCGCTTCCGGAGGTGTGTCGCGACATCAACAACTGGGGCGCACCAAAGCTCCTTCTGCCGCGCCGCGATCCACTCAAGGACCTTTGCATGTTCCTCTGGCTCCATGTACAGCTTGTGTGTGCCTTCTCCGATCCCATGGAACATGTAGATGATCCAACCGCCGACTTCTATTGCCTCTTCGATCTCCTGGCAAATCTCGTCGGCCTGCCGCCCGTCGGCACCGAAGTGTCCCAACTGATAGAAATTCATATCGGATTCCGGACGAATGATCTGGCGGCTGAAGGGTCCGCGGGCAGCAATAACGAGCTCTTCCAGGATCGAATCCATCAACATCTCCTCATCGTTTTCTCCGATACTGATATCGCAACACGTATTTCCATAGCTCCGGATTTTTTGCCCGTCCAATAACTCGAGGATGAAATTCGCGACTTCCAATTCCTTCTTTAGCCGGGTGGGCGTGTACTTCCTGAGATCAAAACACGGAGCGAGCCAGTCCTTATGAGAAGGCATCCTGCGACAGGGATGAAAGAGCGAGTGATTCCCCAACTCGTGTCCGCGCTTCGCTAATGCGGCCCACTTTTCCGGCTCGCGCCGGAGGGACTCCGAAATGACGGCGTAAAATGTTCCGCGCAGGCCATATGATTCCAGCTGCGGGCCCACCGCGTTCACGTGACAGGAAAGCCCGTCGTCATAGGTTAGTGAAATTGCTGCCTTGCGGCCGGAAGACCAGAGGGTGGAGGCGGCGCCGGATGGTGTGTTTGTGCCAACGTTCATAGCTCCTGCTTATCTTCGGGGCCGCAAGCGGCAACCGCATTCGTCCCTGAACAGCAGCTTGTCCATCCCCTGAACAAACCGATGCTCGAGCCCCACCCCTTGGGAGAGGCCAAGAGACAGGAAACCCGATTTCAGCCATGTCAGCTCCATTTGACAACGGCCTCGACTTTCAGAGGCTCGGGTCATGCCCATACTGACTCCAACTCCAGCCGAATGGTTCCTGTAATGGAGGCACCACTCCTGGCCGTCCGGGATCTTGAGATTACCTTCTCTGGAACGAGAGGTGAGACGCAAGCGGTGAAGGGTCTTACTTTTTCGATACAGCCCGGCGAAATCGTCGCGCTCGTGGGCGAAAGCGGATCCGGCAAGAGCGCCACAGCCTTGGCTCTGACAAACCTGCTGCCACCGCCTCCGGAATGTCGGGTGCGAGGGCGGGTGGAATTTGAGGGAGAAGACCTTCTGCGTCTCCCGCGTCGGCACCTGCGAAAGCTGCGGGGCGGAGCGATCGGCTATATCTTTCAGGAGCCCTCGGCATCCCTGAACCCTGTCTTTACTATTGGAGCCCAGGTTCGGGAAGCCATTCAACTGCACAGACCAGACATCAAGAATTCCAAAGCGGCCGCCATTGAGGCGCTCGATGCCGTGGGCATTGAGGATGCGGCGGCGCGCTATAGCGCCTACCCTTCGGAACTCAGCGGAGGCATGCTTCAACGCGTCATGATTGCCATGGCTGTTGCCTGTCGACCCCGCCTCCTCATCGCCGACGAACCCACGACCGCGCTGGATGCGACCGTCCAGCGGATGATCTTGGACCAACTTCAGACCCTCCGCGAGATGACCGGCACCGCCATCCTCCTCATCACCCACGATCTCGGAATTCTCAAGGGCCTGGCCGATCGCGTTTTCGTTCTTTATGAGGGTCACCTCGTGGAAGAGGGGCAAACCTCTATGGTCCTGAGCCAACCCAAACATCCTTATACCCGAGCTCTGATCGCATGCGTCCCCCGCCTCGGTGACGGACAACGCGTGCTCCGAACGATTTCAGCCGAAGAGCGCGCTACCTTTTAACAACGACAACGCAACCAAAGCTAACCTAAAGTCCTCTGCCGTGCCCTCTGCCGCGAGCCCCCTTCATCGCGCGGGATTTGAAAACCACCAAGAACGGGCTAAGGTCCACCCTGTGGACATCGAATGGTTGAGTGGGCTCCTGGAGCTCAAAGAAGACTGGCTGAGCTACCGTGCCATGACGCTGAGAGCGGTCATCGTCTTCATTTCCGCCCTCATCATTCTCCGCATCGGCTCCCGACGATTCCTCTCCAAGCTTAGCCCTTTTGATGTGCTTCTCGCAATTATGGTGGGTTCGATCTCAAGTCGGGCCATCACGGGCAATTCGGCCTTTGGGCCCTCTATCCTCACCATCGCTGTCCTTGTCGGCCTTCACTGGCTCTTGGGCTTCGCCGCCTACCATACCGATGGATTGGGAACCTGGCTCAAGGGAAGTCCCCGACACCTCGTGAAGGCCGGCGAAATTCAGCAACCGCAAATGCAAAAAGCTCATATCACAAAACGTGAGCTCGAAGAATGCACCCGCTCAACCGGGGTGGCCGGCGGTATCGACGCCATTGAAGACGCCTGGCTCGAAAGAGATGGCTCCATTAGCGTGGTCCCGAAGAAAAATGCGTGAGCCGCTCGTTCCACGAAAACAATCTTTGCCAAGGCTTCAACCCACTGCCTTATCCCGGTAGACGAAGTTGAGCTGCACCCGATCGGTCTTGCACACCCGATCCTCAAAGTAACAGTTAATGAGGCGACGGGCAAAATCCTCCAGACTGGCCTCCTCACCAATCGCGAGCGGGCATCGGTCAAGCTCCCGCGCATCATCATCCTGTGCCACAATCTCGATATGCGCCTCCAGCCATTGACGCAAGGGAGTCAACAGAGGCGGGTTTCGCTGGGCACCCTCGGTTGCCAAGAGCTGGAAATAACAGCTAACACACGTGCCCGGGGCACGACGGGCGAACACAGCCTCACGCAGATCAAGAAGGGTATCCGCCTGCTTCGAAAGGGGGGCGGCCAGCTTTTCCAGAACCGGTTGAAAACTCTGTTTCGCATTCATTGACCGCAAGAAGAGTTCCTGTTCCCTTCTGATGCAAGCAAATTGCGATTCAGTCTCAACTCATCAAGGCGACGTGAGCCCCACCCGCGACCGATGTGCGCGCTGGGGCTCCTATGCCTTCATTTCGGTTCGAATTCGCCGCACCAGTCTTCCGCTGCCGTAATGGGAAAGTGCGATTCGAATTTGGTTCCCTCATCGATATTCAGGACAACAGCTTGAGGGGCACGCCGCCGACATTCACCGTCGGCTGTAACGGGTTGCCAGTAACGGCATTTGACGCAGGCAGGCTTGGTTTCGGTCTGTGTGGCTTTCATAGTCCCCAAGCGTAACACGGGGACGCGTGGCTTCAAGCGGCAGAACGAAATGTTTTGGGGCAAGCAAGCACCTGTTTTGAGATCGGAAAAAGCTGAGCCGGGAGGTTCGCCGATATTCAAGGACCTCCGCTCTACTTCTTCAGAATCACATAGAGCGCGTGAATGATCCCGGGCACGTACCCAAAGAGCGTCAGGAGGATATTCAACCAAAAGTGGAAGCCAATACCCACTTGGAGAAATACGCCGACGGGAGGAAGCAAGATCGAAAGAAGAATGCGAAGGATATCCATGGGAGTGAACCGTAGCCATCCCGACCGGGAAGTCCATCTCTTGCGAACGATAAACCCTTTAAAAAAAATGGGCTCCAACCCTGTCCTGATTCCGTGTTGTGCTTCAAGAACGATGTTCCCTCTGCTTGACTCCCTTGGGGACCGGCATTCCTTCGCTAATTCTCCGGGGACGTCGCCGTGCCTCACTCTCGTTCTCAATCAACCCAATGTTCTCCTATACCGATGAAAAAAGATACTTTGATGGAATTCAGTGTCATGCCACTAGGCGCCGGGGAATCCATATCCACGCCCATCGCCAAGGTTGTTTCGAAAGTTCGCGACTCAGGACTTCCCCATCAGGTGCAGCCTATGGGAACCGTTGTTGAGAGCGAACTCGATGCCTGCCTCGACCTCATCCGCGCATCAGCCCATGAAGTTCTCCAACATGCTCCCCGAACGATGATCAACATTCGGCTCGACATCCGACCGGGTCACGAAGGGCGCATCCAACACAATGTCGACGTGGTCCAGGCCAAGGTCTGAGGCCGCTCCGTTTGCCAGTACGATTCGAAACGTCTCACTTACCCGGCGATTCCGAGCCTCGACGAAGAAAGACACCGACTTCCGGATTCGGCGGATCGTCGCGCATTTTCCGCGGGTCGCCCAAGGCGGTTCCCGTCTTCGTCTTTGCGTCGAGGAAGAGTGCCCGATCGGCAAGGGTAAAGAGGCTGTCCAGTTCGTGGGTCACGAGGACAATGGTCGTCCCCAAGCTTTCCCTGAGTTGCAGGATCAACTCGTCAAGCCGACGTGAAGTCACGGGATCGAGACCCGCCGACGGTTCATCGAAAAACAGAATCTTTGGGTCCAAGGCGATCGCCCGGGCCAAGGCCGCGCGCTTCCGCATGCCGCCACTGAGCTGTGCCGGGAGGAAATCGCCAAACCCTGCGAGGCCAACGAGGGCGAGCTTGAATTCCACCACGCGTCGGATTTTCAGCGGCTTCAAACGCGTGTAAGTCGCCAGCGGCAAAGCCACATTTTCGGCCAGGGTCATCGAACTCCAGAGCGCGCCCTGCTGGTAGAGCACGCCAAAGCCCTGCTGAATGTTCCGTCGGACGTCCTCCGGAGCCGCGACAAAATCGATCCCATCGAATTTCACCGTGCCCTCCGCCGGATCGAGAAGGCCAATCAGGTGCTTGAGCAAGGTACTCTTGCCGCAACCGCTCCCGCCCATGATGGCCAGAATCTCACCTTGGCGAACATCGAAGGAAATATCCTTCAACACGACGAAGTCGCCATACGCCATTTTCAGGTCGCGCACCTCGATCACCACCTCGGGCACGGCCTCACTTGAACCCTGTAGTCTCTCGCTTTCCATCAGATATTCAAGGTAGCCACAGCCCAGTCGATGACGGCATTGCTGATGATGATGAGCGTGATCCCCAGAACCACGGCGCGGGTGGCCGCCAACCCGACCGCCCCGGCTCCGCCCCGGCACTGGAGCCCACGGAAGCAACCCGCCAGGGCCACGACCACCCCAAAGACATAGCCCTTGAAGACCCCGAGAAGGAAATCCGGCAAACCCACGACCCGGACCATTTCCGTGAAGAAGATTGTTCCCGGTACCCCAACCATGAATTCCGCCACAATATAACCACCGAAGATGCCCACGACGTTGGCATAGATGGTCAGCAACGGCATCGCCAGCGACAAGGCAATCGCCCGCGGCATGACGACGAATCCAAACGATTGGATACCCAAAGTTTCGAGGGCGTCGATTTCCTCGTTCACCTGCATACTGCCGATCTCTGCGGCAAAGCCCGCCCCGGTGCGTCCCGCCATGATGATACCGGTCATCAGCGCCCCCATCTCACGAAGCATCCCATAGCCCACGAGATACGATATCGCAAACTCAGCTGCAAATTGCCTCAAAACAACCGCCCCGAGGAAGGCAATGATCAAGCCGACGAGAAAGCTGATCAGCGATACAATAGGCAACGCGGCCACCGTCACGCTGTAGGTGACCGAGATCAGGTCACGCAGCCGCATGGGGCTCCGACCGAAAAACAGATCGACCGTTGCACCCATCCCCCGCCCGAAAAACTGCATGAAATCGGAGACTTCCTGTCCCCAGGAAGTGATGGCTCGGCCAAAACGTTCGAGCGTTCCGCTTTGCTTCTCACCCTGCCCCGGCGCATCCCGATCCACCAGACGCGCTATTCTGAGAAGATTCTGAACATCGTCGGGCAGCCCCAACACATCGAGCTCAACCCCTTGTTTCTCTGCTTCGAGGTCAAGTTCGAAAAGGAAGGCAGGCAAGGCGGAATCAAAGGTCTCCACGCTCGCCGTATCGAGCCTTGCGGAGGTTGCCCCCGTCTCGCGGATGGCGCGCATCACAGCGCGGCTGCCTGGGGAGGTAGATTCCAACGTCCACGCTCCCCGGAGGCAGAGGCGGACGCCTCCCGCCTCCGGCTCGATCGCGAAGGAGGGATGATGGCGGTTCGACATGGGAGGGAGGGAAACCAATCTTGCCGTCGGAGGAAAGCTGTTTCTACTCATTGTCCATGGAACCCACCCGGCCGAAAGCGGTCCTTTTCGACCTCGATGGCACCCTCATCGATCATTTTAATGTTATATATCGTTGCTACTGCCATGCCCTCGAGCAGCTCAACCTTCCCACCGTCTCCTTTGCCAAGGTGAAGGCAAGCGTCGGGGGATCGATCCCCGTGACCTTTGCCAAACTGATCCCGGAGCACTACATTGAGGAGGCTGTCAGGCTGTTCCGCGCCCACCTGGCAGAGATCTGGGACAGCGAGATCGTCGTCCTCCCCGGCGTGCAGGCCTTCCTCGAGCGGCTTCATGCCGACGGCATCCGAACGGCTGTTCTCACCAACAAAGAAGGCGAGCA
>CAYOIB010000009.1:0-55109 GCA_964403935.1 uncultured Puniceicoccaceae bacterium
ACCCGTTGGACCGAAGCCGGCGGATTTGTTAGTGCTCAGGCCGAATACACCTTTAGCGCACTGCGTGACCGCCAGTTGGTCGCCGAGTTTGCCCTGCCGAGCTACACCGTCACCACCTCCAGCAATATCGCCGGCGGGGGCACCCTTTCAGGCGGTGGCATATATGATTATGGCAGCCCGGTTTCGCTGATGGCCCAGCCAGCTCCAGGATACCTTTTCAGCGAGTGGCAGGAGGGAACCACGACCATCTCAACGGCGAATCCACTTGAGTTCACCGCCTTTGGTTCCCGGGCCCTCAAGGCCATCTTTGTCGAGGCAAACCCGGATCACGTCGTGACGGTTACGACATCGCCCGAAGGCATTGCGGAGATTGCTGGTGCAGGGATCTATCCCAATAACACAGTGCTTCAGGTCAATGCCCCGGCCACGATTGAGGACGGCGACAAGGAGTACCTCTTTCAGCGCTTCCGGTTGAATGGCAGCGTTTTCAGCAACAGCCCATCGATCAGCCTCCAGTTTACGACAGCAAATCCCGCTGTTATGGCCTTCACCGCCGAATATAATGTTCGCAGCTTGCTGCCGATTGTCACTTCCACCTCCGGGAGTCGGGCTTCCCCCATCCCCTCGGGAACTCCCTATCAACTGACGCTGACCTTTGATCGGGCGATGGACCCATCGATCGCGCCTGTTGGAACCCTCCTGAGTGACGATGCTGAAACAGTTGCGACGCTGCCGGCCAGCGGGAGCTGGATTTCTTCTACCCGCTATCGCTTTGATCCGGTCACCTTTGGCGAAGGCAATGAAGGCCTCTACCGCCTGCAGATTTCAGAGGCCCGGGATCTGGATAGCCGCGAGATGGAGACCGCGGAGGTCTACGCTTTCTCGGTGGATACATCACCGCCTCCTGCCGTTGTTGTCTCACTTCTCGGCTACACCGAAACAACGGCTACTTTGGGGTGGCAAGACTATGAGGGGCCTTCAGATCTTCAGTCATTCCGCATTTATCTTGAAGAAGCTTCATTTACGGATGTGAGCGACCTCGACCAGGTCGCTGCCCGCTCGAAGTCATTTCGACAGCTTGTTCTCAGTAACCTCGAATTGGACCATCCCTATTATGCAGCTGTCATTGGGGTTGATCAGGCCGGGAACGGTCTCACAAACGTCACACCTTTCGCCTTCGTCCTGAACAGTGACATCCCGGATCCGGTCGATTTATTCCTCTCAGCGAGTGCTCCCGATGAAGCCACGCTTGACTGGACAACGTACCCGGAAACCAACTACCGGGGACTTGAGGGCTATTTCGTATACCTCGAGACAGAGCCATTCACATCCGTGGCCGACCTCACACCCTGGGCAGAGCTCTCAAAAGGAGAACGCTCTATCACTGTAGGCGAGCTGGATCGGGAAACGGAATATTTCTTCGCGGTCGCTGCCTTCAACCGCCTCGGTGCATTCAATCCTGATGTCGAAGCGCGGTCATGGAAAGATCCCCTGACGAACGAGATTTCGTCATCGCTGGTCCTGGGACCCGGCCCCGTTGATGTCCTTCAGTCCCTCGTCGTTATTGATGGAGCGGATCTTCTCATTCAGCCCGGCACAACCCTCCGCTTCGCTGCCGGCACTTCCCTCAAAGTCGCGAATGGCCGACTCCTCGCATCCGGCACGGCCTTGGCGCCCATCCGCTTCACATCGGCTGAAGATGCTGACGGTGGAACACCGGCGGCAGGCGACTGGGATGGCATTGTCCTGGCTGATTCGCTACAGGCATCCGTTCTTGACCATGTGGCCATCCGCTTTGGCGAAGGTCTTCGGATCGAGGGTGCCACCCCGGACATTGGGCTCATTGCCCTGCTCAACAACGCCGGGAATGGTCTTGAGGTCGCTGCCGGATCTGCCGTTGACGGCACCTTCCTCATCGTTGGAAACGAGATCGGTGCCCGCCTCTTTGAGGCCTCCCAGACCACGGCAAACCTGTCTGTGATCAAGAACAACATGGTCCAGGTAGAGGTTGAAGGAACGGCCGCCAATGACTTTTCCTCAGTCTGGTGGGGTTCGTCGAATCCCGCTGAGATTTCCGCTGGTTGGGTTGGTTCAGTCTCAGGCCCGACACCTTTGAGCACGGAACCGGTCCTCTCAGCAGCCGTTGAAATGGCTTCAAAAGACAACTCCAGCGGGGTACGCAATGTCTCGCTTCGGATTGCTTCCTTGAATGCTGAAGCCTACCGCCTCAGTGAGGATTCCACCTTTGCCGGCGTGCTCTTCAATGAGTTTCCGCGGGATCCCTGGACAGATGATACCTTCTTCCTGGGCTCAACGGTCGTTCCTTTCGAGTTATCGCCCAATGCCGGAACCAAGACCGTCTTTGTCCAGTTCCGGTCCGTTACCGGAGGCTTAAGTGAACCTGCCTCTGTGGACATTCAGTATATCACCGAGGGTCCCGTCATCAGCGCCTTCAGCCTTACTGAAGGGCAGCAGATCACACGCCCGATTCAGGTATCGGCATCGGCCACAGCGGTGCTCGGCCTGGAGTCACTTCGTATGCAGGTCAATGAGTCTGACGTCTTCAGCACATCCTCCGGCGCGGGCACCCTTCAAGACCTTTGGGACGTGCGGACGCTTACTCCCGGGATTTACGCCGTTCGTCTCGTGGCAACAGATCTGGCAGCCAATCAGGCAAGCCGCAGCATCAATGTCGTTGTCGCACCCACACCGCCTCCGGCACCTGTTGTCACTGCGCCAGCCGATTCATTGGTGAACACACCCACCATCACGGTCTCAGGATCAGCTGAAGGCGGCATTGAACTTCGCCTTACCCGAAACGGGACGGTTCTGATTACCCAGACCGCCGCCGCAAATGGTTCCTTCTCCTTCTCGAACGTCACCTTGGAAGAGGGTCCAAATACCCTGATTGTCACCGCTTTCGATACACTTGGCTCGACACCGTCGGCTCCTGTCGCCGTCACGCTTGATTCCGGTCCTCCGGCGGCGGTTGTGCTCGACAGCGAACCCATCTTCAACCCAAGCCGTGGCTTGGACCTCGAATGGAGCTATGCTGAAGAAGGTGAGCGTCCGACCCACTTCCGGGTACTCTGGCACACCGAGCCTTTCTCTTCACCCGCAGAGGCCAGCGGTTCGAGTGCTTTGCTCACGGCGCTGCAGTATCGCTTGAGTGGTATTCCCGACAATCATTATTGGATTGCAGTGGTGGGCTACGACGCCGCGAACAACGTCAGCGCGCTCTCGAATGTCCTCGAATACGATTACGACAGGACGCCACCGGTCTTCACCGTTGCTTACAGCCGTCCAACGCCGGTCGGCCCGGGGCCTCTTGAACTGACCTTAACAAGCAACGAGCTTCTCGCCGAGAAACCGACCCTGACCATCCGTCCAGCCGGTATGTCGTCACCCATTTCCGTTCCGATCGAGGAAATCGAGCCGGGCACCTACACCGCTTCCTATCCTGTCAGCGACCTGTCTGCACGCACGGGCCCAGCGACGGTCCGTGTCAGCGGCCGGGATCTTGCGGGCAATGCCTTCAATGGCAGCCCGCAAGGTCCACCGTTGGTCTTTGATGTGACCCGCCCCAGTGGCATCGTAAGTATCAGTGAAAACCCACCGATCCGGAATACCGAGCCGGTGTCGCTTGAGGTCGGGCTTACGCTCTCCAAACCCGTTGATCCGGCGATACCACCCACCCTGAGGTTTTCGCCCCCTCAAGGCGAAGTTATTGAGATTACCTTAACGGGCTCCGGAGCTCTGTGGAGCGGATCGCTCCAGTTTGGCCCGGAAGCAGGTGAAGGTGTCGGATCGTTTCTCCTCACCGCCACCGATGCGGCCGGCAACAACGGCACCACCATCACAAATGGACAGGACCTGGAACTCTACCTGACTGAGTTTCCTCAGCCTCCTGCCCGTCCGGAAGGGCTGACTTCCACAACCCTGGTCGGAGGAGAGATCGGAATCACATGGAATCCCGTTCCACTGGCTGAGGTCTACAATATTTACCGAACACAGGGTGCCAGCGATGACCCGCCAACCCAACTCGTCATCGGCGGCTTGACGTCGACGGCGTTCACGGACCTCCCGCCTGACGACGGTCTCTGGAGCTACGTCATTACCGCTTCCCGCCGCGGTGCGGAAGGACTCCCCTCCGGGATTCTTCAGGGACTCTCGGATCGAACACCGCCGGCCCCGCCGACCCATGTGAATGCGGCCCTCGCCTCCAACGGCGTCTCGTTGACCTGGTCCGCTCCGGAAGGCGAAGTTCCAGCATCCTATCGCGTCTACCGGAACGGGACACTTATTCGCACCGTGCAGACAGCGGCGGGCATCACCGATTCACCCCCGCGCGGTTTGGTGGTTTACACGGTCGCATCGCGTGACGCCGTTGGTAACGAAGCTTTATCAGAGGCCGCCGAAATTGAGATGTTCGTCGGGGCCATCACCAACCTCACGGCTGTGATGGAATCCGGCCAGAGCGCTCGTCTGACTTGGACATCGCCTGATATCGAGGCTGTCGGCTTTGACATCTATCGCAACGGTACACGCCTCACCGGTTCGCCGATCGCTCAGTCCTTCTATCAGGACAACCAGGTGCCGAATAGCTCAGCTTTCGAATACACTATTCGAGCGGTTAATGCGGCGGGTCAGGAAAGTGCGCCGCGCTCGGTTCATGTGCATCCGGTCGCTTGGGAAACCATCGTCAACCCGGATAACTCAGGTGAACCCAACAATCCTGTTGCCCACTATTTTGACACCTATGCAGTCCGGCTCGTAAATGCCGCGAGCAGCCGAGCGCTGAGCCTTCGGGAGTTCAGTCTCGAACGGAGTCAAGGCGGTGATGAGCCCGTCGCGCTTACCCGTGAACTGAATCTCACGGCAGCTCCCGGCGAGGCCGTCGAGACCGATCTGGTTCTTCCGGCATCGCTCCTCCCCGATAGCGAAGAGAGGTTGCGCATCCAGGCCACCGAGGGGCCGGACGCGGGCGGAAGCCGTGTGGTCTATGAGACAACGATCAATGTGCCGTCTTCGGGTGTGGCCGGAGGCATGATAACAATTGCCCCGGATGATGTGCCACTCGCCGGCGGTCTGACCCACTTCAACGTGTCGATCCGGAATCATGGCTTCGCCCGTCTGGAACTTGTTATCAACCGGAGCATGGGCTCTGAAGAGGGCGATTTCTATATTGCCATTCAGGATCCCCAAGGTGCCGAACTGGCGCGGCATTACCCGCTGGGTTCCATTTCCGGTCTGACCATCCGACCAAACGGCGACGCTATTCTGCCGGTGGACCCGGGCACCTCCGCTTCCTTCAGGGTGCAAAACGTGCTCGTTCCTGAAGTGCTCGGGGACATTGGAGCTGCTCGCTTTGTTGCAACGGCCGAAGTGATTTATCATGCAATTGGCCAGCCGCATGTGCAGGTTACAGGGCCGTTGACGGGATCTCTCGATTCCAATCTCACCCAGTCGCCTTATTACGGGACCTCCTCCGCATCCAAGGATGTTTACTCAAATGGCGAACCGATCGTTCTCACCGGACAGGCGCTTGACCGGGGCACGGGGCTTCCTGTTCCAGGGGTTCCTCTTCGAATCGGCATTGCCAGTGGAACCTATCGCTGGTTTGAGACAACCCAGACCGATGAAGACGGAAACTACGCCTTCGAATACACCCCGCCCCCAGGCTTCTCGGGTCGTTTGCAGTTGTGGGCGAGTCACCCCGATGTTGTCGAACAGCTGAACCAAACAGAGGTTGAATACTATCGCCTCTATATCAGCCCGCCGTTCGCGGATATCGTCATGTCTCGCTCCGACACCCTTGATTTCACGCTCCGGGTGATCAACCCGGGCGATCTCGAGCTGAGCGGCTTCACCCTCGAAGCGTCCGCATTCACGATCGGGGAAGACGAAACCGAGGTACCAACATCCACCTTGACTGCGGCCTTTGCAACCCCTCCACCGGATCGGCTCCTCCCCCGCCAGCAGGTTAACTTCCGCTTTCGCCTGACCGCGGCTGAGAATGCACCTGATAACACGATTCTATCTCTGAAGATTCACACCGCTGAAGGAGCCCAAGCAGAATTCCTTGCTCAGATGATTCTCCAGCCTGCGGTTCCCGTACTCTCTGTGACGGATCCTTTCGAAGGCTATGTCAACGTGAGTTTGGACCGGGGAGATATCCTCAGCCGGGAAGTCACGGTAAAGAATCTTGGGCTGCGTCCTCTGGAAGGTGTCGAAATCATCCCGCCAGAGAGTATCTCCTGGTTCGACGTGAACCTACCCCGCGACGAAGACGGGCGTATTCGCTGGCCCGACATTCCGGTGGGTGGAACACGCACCTTCAGTCTTGTCTTCACACCACCGGAAGAGGCTGCCCTCGGGTTCCACAATGACTTCCTGATCATTCGCGGTGACAACGCGGTGAGTGATTTCCAAGTCAATCTCTTTGCCCAGATTACCTCCAATCTGTCGGGCGATGCCGAGTTCATCGTCGACAATCTCTTGCTCGACCCGGTGCCCAATGCCTCCATCCGAATCCGCAATGCAGATTTGCGTCAGGAGCGGGGCCCCTTCCTCACGGATGCGAGCGGAAAGGTGTTTATCCCCGATCTTCAGGAGGGCGATTGGTTCTGGCAAGTGGTCGCCCCGGGCCACGCCGCTCAATCGGGCGTGGTTCAAGTCTTCCCTGACCAAACATCAGCGGTGGAAGTCACACTGCACCGTTCCTTGGTGACGGTGAACTTCACTGTCGTGCCGCGACCCTTCACCGATCGGTATGATATCGTCATCGAACAAACCTTTGAAACCCGCGTTCCTTTCCCTGTCCTGGTCGTCGATCCACCTTACGTTCAGTTGGAAGATCTCGAGCCCGGTTTCGAGACCACAATTCTCGTCTCTTTCCGCAATGAAGGGCTTATCAACATGCGGGATCTGGAGATCACAGGAAGCAGCAATAGTGCAGCATCGCTCACTCCGCTGATTACGTATGTCCCTGTTCTCGGACCGCAGGAGAAGATTGAGGTTCCGATGCGCGTGCGTTATCAGGGCTATGGCCCCGCCAATGGCGCATCGCCAGCAGGCATCCAAGCCGCCTCCTCCTACGGGAACCGGGTGTCGAATTGTCTAAAGACGTTCTTTACTCCAGCAAACGATGGCAGCCTTCCCTTGGTGCTCGCAGCGCTTGGCAACGCGGATGTGTACAGTGCCAGTGGTGCGATGGCTGGTGTGGCCGGTGCAATGATTCTGGGGCTCGATGTAGCAAGCGCAGCCATGCAAGTCGCCAATCCGGTGACCTTCTTTGGAACCATTATTGGATGCGCCGCCGGCAGCATCTTTAGTCCGGGTCCAGGACAAAAGCTTTCCGGCGGCCCTGGAAACGGGATGAATTACAACTACGGCGGGTTTGGCTGTTTCCCCGAGGACGCCCTTGTCGAAATGGATGACGGCGGATTTCTGCCGATCGTCGAGGTCAAGGAAGGCATGTTCGCCCGAACCGGAGATGGCCCCCACGACCGCGCAAAGGTTGTCGAACTCATCCAGATCACCTCCGACCACCTCCTCCATCTGGAACTCACCAACATCCGCGATCCGGAGGACGGTATAAAGCTGGAGATCACGGGCCCTCACCATGTCTGGACCGACCGCGTCGGGTGGCTTGCCGCGGTTCATCTTGAAACCGGGGACCTCCTGCACGGCCGGGATCAAGCCATCTACCGTGTGGATAGCATCGTCCGCGAGGAAGGAAGCTTCACTGTCTACAACCTCGAGCTGGATCGGGCCAACGCCATGTATGTCGGCGGGATTCTGGTTCAGGACCAGTGTGGTGGTCTCAACCTCTCCACCCCGCCAGTCCTCTCCCAAGCACCTTCCATCACTCAGCCCTGAAAGAAGCAGACATGCCATTCTCTCCACCCATGAACTTCTTCTCCCTCCGCATCCTTCTCTTCTGTCTGGGTACGATCGCGCTTCAGACGGGCCTCTCTGCCCAACAACAGCAGAATGTCGGTGTCTGTGCCCGCGTGAAGATCGTCATTGAACAAGAGCTCACAATCGAGCGCATCGGCTTCGAAGCAACTCTTGAGGTAACGAACAACGACGGGGAAGACCCGCTCACCGAGTTTGCAGCCGCCCTTCGCTTCTATGATCCACTTGAGCCTGAAGGCAGTCCCGCCCGCGATGTCTCGGATCGTTTCTTTGTGCAGCCTCCTGTTCTCGAGTCTATTAACCGGATTGATGGTGCGGGCGTTATCGGGCCGACCCGGAAAGCCGTGGTCCGGTGGTTCATTATCCCCAAACCGGATGCGGGCGGCACGGACCCAAATGGAAAGGTCTATCTCGTCGACTGCATTATGGGAGCCAATATCCGCGGCGAACCTGTACCAAAAGATGCTCTCTTTGTCGTTCCTGAAACAATTACGGTAAAACCCGAGCCCCGTCTGGAAATCCGTTACTTCCAACCGCGTGACGTTCAGGCAAACGACCCTTTCACCCCGGAAGTCGAGCCCCCGGTGCCCTTCACCCTCGGGGTCCTCGTCAGCAACACGGGATACGCCGTCGCCCGCCAAGTCATGATTCGTTCCCAGCAGCCAAAGATCGTGGAGAATCTTCAAGGCCTGCTTCTCGTGGCCCGTCTTCTTGGCGTTCGCGTCATGGATGAGCCCCTCAATGAAAGCAGCCTCACCGTGAACCTTGGCGACATCCAACCCGGCGGCGCACGCAAGGGCGTATGGGAAATGATCACGACGCTGAGCGGAGAATTTGTGGACTTCAAGGCGAGCTACACACACGCCTCTGAACTCGGAGGGATGGAGACTTCCCTGATCACGCTGATGGAAGCGCATTTCATTGCCGCCGAAGTTCTCAACGACGAACTCGGGCGAGATCGAGTCCTCGATTTCCTGGCCGACACCGATCGCGATGAGAATCATATCCCGGACGCGCTCTTCGAGAGCGACGGCACCATCCTTCCAGTCAATCACCTGCAGCAAGTAACCGTGAATCCGTACATTGGACCGCGCACCTTCACTGTCGACCTTGAGGCGGATTTCGAAGGCTGGGGCTACATGCGTGTTGAGGATCCGGGATCCGCCAACCTGAAGATCGAAAGTGTCGTCCGCTCGGACGGGAAAGTGTTGAGCAAACCCAATGCCTGGACCTCATACCGTTATCGAAAGAGCGATAACTACCGCATGGCCTTTCTCCATATTTTCGACCGAATCGAAGTTGAAGAATCCTATACCTACACCGTGACCTATGCCGCTCCGGTGGAGGACTTTGATCCGCCGATCACCCGCCTGCGCTTTGCCGGAGAGGTGACGGATAATGGAGGTGCCTTTCATATCACACGGAACACCCAGATGTTCTTCACGGTCGAAGACGTAAGCCCGAGCGCCACCGTGTATCGACTCGACAATGGCGAATTCCGCCCTGCCCTTCCCTTCACCATTCAGGAACCCGGCGTTTATACCCTCCAGTTTCACTCGACCGATGCCGAGGGAAATGTCGAGGCCACTCGGACGGCCACCCTCATCCTCCCTGCCGGTGGACCGTCAATCGCCGACCTTAACGTCGAACAGACAACACTCTTCCTTGCAGGCTCCACCCTTTCCGTCCGCCCCCGCGAAGCGAGCCTCTCACTGTCCGTTTCAGACAACCCCCTTCCGATTAATGCCGACCTCCAGATCTATCAGGGCGTCAAGGTTCATCCTGTCGTCAGCGGCCTTCCTGTCTCTCCGACACCACGGTCCGATATTGATCTCATGGTTGGAGGCGAGTTGGTGGACTTCTACCGCTTCCGCATAAACAACGGTGCCTGGAGCAGCGAGCGCTCGATCGCCGATCCACTGCCTGTCCGCAATACCAATGAAATGGTTGTCCTCGACCTTTTGAGCCGTTCGGCAAATGGCCCCTATCCATCCATAGAGGAGGCCCTGCGCCTTGAGTGGACAGTTGATCCAACGGCGACGGATTGGCAGATCTCAGGGCTTCCGCCCCATACCACCCATGCGTCCTCCCTTCACGCGACCGTCCATGGCACGGGCTTTGACCTCTTCCGCTGGACAATCAACGATGGCTTCTACCGTGCCGAAGCGGCTCTGGGAACCGCCTTCTCCCTCTCCGGTCTGGAAGAAGGAGAGCACACCCTTGCCTTCATCAAACCGGACGGTGCCGGCGACTGGTCCATTGACGCTCCGGATGGCACTTACACCTGGACCGTCGATCCCGCCTACGGGTCCGACTTGTCCGGTCTGCCGCTTGTCCTGCAGCGTTCTTTTTCGAATGTGGAAGGCTCCACTGTCTCTTTCCAATGGGAGGGTGAAGACGGGCAATCGACCCTTCTCGCCCCAGGCTGGTACACCGTCTTGCTCACCCTCTCCGACCCCCTCGGAAATATTACCCACACCAAACGCCATCTCAACATCCAGCAGCTCTCAGGCGATGGTGAGATCGTAGCATCGGCACCCACCGGACCCCAATCTCCGCATGCCCGCGGCGATTGGATGGTGTGGCAGGAATCGGGTGCCGGCACCATGGCTATTCGCGCCCAACCGGTGCGCGGTGAGTCGCCTGGCATAGCTCTCACCAACTCCTCAAGAAACCAGGAGCGCCCCCAAACAGATGGACGCCATGTTGTCTGGCAGGGTCGGGCTGAGAATGGGAACTGGAATATCTTCCTCGTCGACCTCGACGTGCCGGGAGTCGTCCAACAGCTCACCTCCACACCCGCCATCAATGAGACAAATCCGGTGATCGACGGCAATTGGGTCGTGTGGCAGGAACGCCCGGTCGATGGCTCTTCGCCCTGGCAGTTGCGTGCCTACAATCTCGACTCCGCAGAATCGTTCCTCGTCTTCCCCGGTCCCGATGAACAGTTGACTCCGGACCTCCAGGCAGGACGCGTCGTCTGGAGAGACATGCGCCACCCCGGCACCGGAGAGATTTACTTCCAGGACCTGGAGACAGGAGCCACGCAGCGCCTGACCGAGAACCTCTACGCAAAGATCAAGCCGCGCATCGATGGTCCCTGGATCGTATGGCAGGACAATCGATTCGGGCAGGTGGAGATCTTTGGGTACAACCTTCTTCGCGGGGCCGAGGAGCAACTCACCTTTGGACCGGGCAACAAGGCAAACCCGTTTCTCGTGGATGGCTGGCTCCTCTTTGAGGAAGACTCCCTCTTTGTGAATTCGGTTAACTTCCAACTGATGGATCTCGATACCGGACGCATTGTTCCACTCACCCGCTCGGAGACCTCGAAAACTTCGGGGACGATTGCCGGGAACCATCTGATCTGGCGACAAATGGAGGGTGAGGGCGGCGTTCTCCGCAAAGCCCAACTCCCCGCCCTCCAGACTGTTTTTCAGAACAACAACGCCGTTGTCATAACAGAAGGGATGGCCCATGGGTATGGCAACGCCTTCAGTCTCTTGGCCGACTGGGCCCATGCCGCCGGGGTGGAACGCCTCACGCGCTTCACCGGAGCTTTCCCGGAGATGACCGAGGAAGTGGCCTTCATCGAAGGTGGCTCGCCGCAGGGCACCAACTTCATCCTGCAGCCTGGCGAGTTCCTTTGGGTTCACTTCCCCGAGAGCCAGGTAATTGAGCTCGATATTCCGGACCAGACGCCCGTGGACCTTCCGGGCGGACTCAGCGCACTCAGCTACGATCGCTTCCCGCTGGGCTATTCGGCAGCGGCCTTTATCCGTGATCTTGGTCCTGAACGCGTGCGTGCCATCCGAATGCTCGATAGCCAGAGCGGATTCTGGAAAGCCCTTGAGGTGAATACCGATGGCAGCCTCCTTGGTCCCAATTTCAGAATTCCGCCCGTTGCCGTTGTCCTTCTCGATTTGAACGAAGCAATCCCCGCGTGGGAGCCCTACACCCCATGAGAATACCGTCTCACCCTCTCTTCTCGGCCAGGCCACGTCTGTCACCCATCATGAAATTGCTTTCCTCCAGTCTCTTCCTCCTTCTTGGCTTTACCACCCTCAGCGCACAAAGCGTCTCCGTTCACGAGCTTGAAAGATGGCTCCAGGAAGACGATCCGCCGACCCTCATTGATTTACGTTCCCGGCTCGACTACTCGCGAAACCATCTTCCGGGGGCCCTTCACATGCCGGCACAGAGTCTTGAGCAACGGGCGCTCCCACCACTCGGGAAGGTCGTTCTCTATGGCAGTGGCCTTGGGCGATACGACGAAACCACCGCCCTTGCCGCGATGCTGGGCAAACCTGGCATCGAACCTTACCTGCTCCAGGGAGGCTATGCCGCCTGGGCGGACGGTTCACGCCCCATTGCGGGCGAATCCGGCCTGCTTCCCGAACGGCTCCCCGTCGTAACTTATGCCGAGGCCATGACCACGTTGCCGCCTGATTCGGTCATTCTGGATACACGTGAACCGGCCCAATCCAAAGCTGGCACGGTGAGCCCGCAATCCAGCGTGAATGACCCCGTTCCGGAATGGGCTGATTCACTGGGCCTTCCTCTTCGGCGGACGGCGGGTGGGGCTTCGGGCCAAACCGGAATCAGTCCTGTCGGTGAGCTGGAACGGAGCTCAAACCAGGAACTCATTGTCATTGTCGATGATGATCCAGGCCGGGCCGATCAGGCGGCCAGACGTTTGCGGGCACAAGGCCACACCCGGGTTGTCGTTCTCGTTGGGGGGGTCGAATCGATCCTTTTCCAGGGACAGTATGGCAAAACCCGCTCAAGCTCATCGACGACGATGGAAGGAGACCTCGATGAAATCAATTGATCAATTCCGGCACTCATGGAGCCTCAGATTGACAGGGGCCGCGGTGTTTTTTGTGGCTTCCGGGACCGCCAGTGCCGCCATCCAAGACCTTGTCATAGGTCAAGTGGGGACATCCACCGCCACCGCAACCTGGGTGAACCACGAGACCGATACCCTCCCTGGAGCCGAGGTCTATCTTGATGCCGAACGCACCCTGCCAGTTCTGGGTCTCGAGTGGGAATGGCAACCACTTCCCGAGTTCGGAACGCCCCGTCGGCCCGGTGATGCCGGTCAGAGGGAGGAGGCACGTCGAATCCGTGACCGCATGAACGAACGCGGGCGCATGCTCGTTAAAGTCAGTGGGCTCGCTCCGGGCCAAACCTACTTCATGGTTGCTCAGGAGCGTGATCCCGAGAATGGAACAGTTCTCGCCGAAGCGGATCCGGTCAGCTTCCGGACAGCAGACCACTCCCGCTTCATTACAGAATCGAGACAACTACTCGTCTCGTTCAACGCTCTTGCCCCCGAAGAGCGTGAAGGTGCCCTCGTGCGTCTCGATGTGGCGGACTCGCCCTACCCGCTTTTTACCACCTTGCACAATCATGGTTCTGAAGCCCGCGCAGTTCTCGACCTTTCGGCCTTGTTGAATGCCTCCGGCGAAACCCAGCGAGAGGTCGCGGGCGATCTCGATCTTGTCGTCACCCTTCCCGATCTCCCGTTTTCACCTCTTCAAGCCACTGTCCCCTATGATGGCTCGTTCGTGGTCGCGGCACATACAAGCGCCGTTCTCTCAACGGATGAAGCCGAGGTTGCCGGATACATCTTCGACCCCATCGCCTCTCAACACCATGGCGTCCCTTTCACGATCACCATTCGTGCGGTTGACAGCCTTGGTTACCCTGTGACCCACTTCCACGGAAGTGCCTCTCTCTCTGCAAACGTGCCCCTGGCAGTCGGCGGTGGAACGACACCGGCCTTCAGCGGCGGGATCCTCCATGGTCACGAGATTCGCGTGGACACCACAGGAATTGTTCAACTGCAGGTCATCGATGAGGATGGAAATGTGGGGGAAAGCAACGCGTTCGAGCTTACCGAGCTCTTTTACACCCTCTTCCTGAACGCGGATCCCCCCATGGCTGGCTCGGTCATTGGTGCCGGATCCCGCCCGGGGAATGCCTTTGCCGAAGTTGAAGCTATTCCTGCTGAAGGCTACCGCTTTATCCGTTGGATTGGAGAATCCGTCGCCGACCAAACGGCAGCATCGACGCAGATTCTGATGGATGGCAACAAGGCGCTCACAGCTGTCTTCGGCAGCGCATCGGTCGATGAATACAGTGATTGGGCGCTGCGTTACTTCCTTCGCAATGCAAGTAACGAGAGCATTGCTGGACCGGACCGCGATCCAAATGGTAACGGCATTGTTAACCTTCTTGAATTCGCTTTCGGCCGGGATCCCACCCAGCCTGAAAGCGACTACCGGATGCCGAAACTCGTGAGAAACGAGTCGGGAAACCTGGAGTTTTCCTACTATCACCGCCGCGGGCATCCCCAGCTTGACTATGTCATCGAGGTGAGCGACCGGATGGAATCCGACTCTTGGTCACCGTATATTCCCGAATACACAGATATCAGTCTCCATCCTGAAGAGGATGATATTGAACGCGTCAACGTTCGCATCTTGCTCCCGGAGCCCGTTTTTGTTCGCATGCAGGTGCGGTTTGTCACTCCTGAACCCTGATTATCATGAAGCGTCCCTTACTGATCGTTTTTTTCTGCGCTGTGGGGCTTCCCTTGATCGCCTCCCCCGTCCTCGTGTCTTTCCGCGCTGAAGCCTCGGACGGCAATCTGGTTGGGATCAGCAGCGACGAACGCATTTCCGATGCTCTCGTTTCGCGTGGGGCCGGGCTCGTGCCGCGCGTTGATTTCGAAGGCTACTACGATTCCCAAAATTGGTCCACGAATGCCATCTTTGAGGGTGTCGGGAATAACGACGCTTATCTGAGCCTATCCTTTTCCATTGATCCCTGGCACGAGTGGGTCCCCGAATCGATTTCCCTGTCTTATCAGGACGCGGGGTCAAATCAGTCTGCCCGCCGTCTGCAACTGCACTACAGTGGTGACAACTTCGGCGAGGTCCTCTTCGTGGATACATCGATCAGCGGCTTCCCGAGCCCCAATGATGTCAATACGGTTGATCTGAGCGAACTCGCCCCGTTGTCCGGAATCGTTGAATTTCGTCTCTACGGATTTGGTGCCATCAGCTCCAACGGTGTTCTTGGATTGGCAAACGATGCGGCGCTCGCGGTCGATGGCTCTCCTCGCGCCCTGCGGATCTCGGGAGAGTTGGTTGCGATCCCGGAACCTTCGGCCTGGCTGCTTATTCCTGCCTTCCTCGGTGCATTGGTGATGCTGATCCGGATCCGCCGCTGCCAATAGCCAAGAGACGCCGGTTATCTGGAGCGTCGGAGTTCCTGGCACCGTGCCACCGCCGCCAGCCGTGTTTCCACGCCCAACTGCCGATAAATCACTTCCAGGTGCTTCTGGACCGTCCGGTAGCTAATCCCCAGAATGACGCCAATCTCAACATTCGTCTTCCCGCGGGAAACCCATTCCAGCACCTCGATCTGACGCCCTGTAAGACCGAGGGCGGATAACTCATTCGCCGGAAGGGCACCGGACTCTTCCCAGAGCTGCAAGACCCACTCGTCCTTGGAGGGTCCGATACAACCGTTCAGACACCCTCCATCCCCAAAGCGCTTCAGCGTGAAGGCCCGCCCTGTCATGCTCGTTATCTCCTCCCAGAGCTTATCCGGAAGCCGGTGCAGAGGTGTATCGGAGTAGTGCTTGTTAAGCAACTCACAGGCGAGATCGTCGAAGCTGTGAATAAATTGTCCCCGGCCGACAACCACCCCCACCGGCCGGTGCTGTTCCCGGGCACTTCGTATCGATATCTCCAGGAGGAGTTTTCTCATGACCATGGAGATCAGCGGCTGCAGGATCCCAAGGCGCAAGCGCTCATCATCGGAGAATTCAGATGAGTCTCTTGAAAGGACGAAGCTGACATTCAGCCCGGCTGGAGCCTCGATGCCAAAGGTTAACATGCTGTGGGTGTAACCTTTGTAACACTCTTGGTAGAGGGGCGTCTCTTCAAACTCACGGCGCGACTGAAAATCAATGAATCGGAGCGGCGGATTGAGACCGTTTTGGCGCGCGTATTCGAGCATCGGATGCTGGTGCTTGAAGCATGGCAGAAGAGCCCGTCGCTCAGGTGGCATCAGGAATCCGTTAAATGCAAAGTGAAACCCTTCCTCCGTTTTCAGGTCGATGGTTCCCATGTTGAGCGTCTCACAGGGCACGACGGTCTGGAGCAATTCCATGATCCGCCGTACGACCACAGAGAACGGGCTGCGTTCTCGGCCGAGCGTCGCGATCTCACGTCCAACTTTTTCCAGTTGTTCGAGGTGCATGGAGGAAATCAGAACCTTATCGTAGGGACTCACACAAGTGCTGCCTAAGGCGATTCTCTACAACAAGAAAGCATGGATGGCTTCCGCGCAAACCTTGATCCCCTGGTCGCGGACCTCTCAAAGCGTGCTGACGCTCCCCTTACGTTTCCTCCGCCGCTGCCTCTCCTGCGAGTAGCGCCGTGCCCAAGGTGGCATGTGTGTGCGCCGCACCCGGGGCCCCGAGATAATCGAGGAGCTCGCCTGCCATGAATACACCCGCCCGCTTCCGACTTTGGAATGTTGCCGGATCAAGTCCCGCAAGCTTCACACCCCCTCGCCAGGTTCGCTCCGATGTATCGAGAAAATGCCCCTTGGCCGTAAACTGTCCGTGGGTCAGCTGCCCGAGGAAGGCTTGAAGCTTTCGACCGGGACAGGAGATCCATGGCAAATCCGGCGGGATTCGAGCTGCCAGAGCCAGCCGGGCCCAGAGCTTTGGCGGCAAGTCAAACAAAGGATCCTCATGAATCCGGCGTTTCCCAAAGTCCCGGCCATGATCCTTCAAGGTTCTCGAGACCGTTGCTCCGGCAAGATAGCCTAGCCAGTTGATCATCAATCGGCCCTGGAACTTCCGATCTGCCAGTGGCTTCGCAAGCGCGGCCGTGGCTTCCAGCAGGGCCGTTCCCTCAAGACCTCGCCCGGAAATTCTCAAGGTGCCGGCCCCGTTCCCCACTTGAGGTGATTCGCCGGCTGAAAGCTCGACGGATGTTTGCGGGAGCTCCAAGCCCTGTAACCCGCGCAAACGCGGATCTGAAACTCTCAGGCCAAAGCAACCGGGCCCGAAAGGCTCCTCCTCGTGGCCAGCGTCGCGGGCAATTGAGAGCGCGCGATTCGGCCCACCCCCGACCGCCAGGACCAGTCTCTTCGCGGCGGCCACATCCTGTCCGGGAAACCAGATTCGAACGCTTCCATCCGCCGAAAAGGCGGCTTCTTCCGCAGCATGATTGGGAAAGATCCGGATGCGGGCGGATTCCAGATGTTCGCGCAATTGCGCGGCCACCCGCCGCGCCGGCTCCCGCGAAAGCAAGGCCGCTTCCTGCACCTCAACGGGGATGTTCAAGCCCTCCCACCACATCCTCGCGCCTGACCCCGGCGTCTTCATGAAGACGCCGGCAAACGCCTCCGTCCCTTCATGCATCGAGGCACAAAACGCTTCGCGATCGTCCAACGCCCACCCGAGCACAAGCCGCTTTCGGCCCAGCCGTTCCATCCATTCAAGGACATTGGAGCCACGTTCATAAATCACGATGGTCGCCCCAGGGTTACGCCGATGGCAGGCCAGCGCGGTCATCACCCCGGCAAAGCCGCCACCAATCACAGCCACGGTCGTCTCTTTTCGAGACTCTGCGTTGCGTTTTTCCAGCATCCTTCCTTGCATGACCGAATGGCTCGCCACTGGCTAATGAAATCCGAACCCGATACTTTCTCCTTCACCCATCTGAAGGAGCGACCGGGGCAGTCTACCTTGTGGGACGGTGTCCGCAACTATCAGGCGCGTAACCTGATGCGAGATGAGATGAAGAAGGGAGATCAAGTCCTCTTTTATCACTCGAGCTGCGCCCAGCCCGCTGTTGTCGGGCTTGCGGTCGTGACGTCTGAACAGGCTGTGCCGGATCCCACCCAGTTCGACCCCAAGTCACCTTACTTCGATCCCAAAGCCACTTCGGATAAACCGCGGTGGGTCTGCGTCGAAGTGAAATATGATCGACCCCTGCCCCAAGCCGTCACTCTCAAAGCCATCAAGGAAGATCCTGTTCTCGAAGGAATGCCGCTGCGAAAACGCGGTCAGCGCCTCTCGATCCAACCGGTTGAAGCCGCGCACTTCGCGCACATCTGCAAGCTCGGCGGGCTCGGCTCCTGAACCCTACTCCGATCGCCCCCAACGGTGGCTGAAAGGATAGTAGATAAAGAAGGCGCGTCCGACGACAGCCTCCTTCGGAACAAATCCCCATTGCCGGCTATCCGCGCTGTTTGTGGAATTATCCCCCATGACAAAATAGCTGTCCGCGGGAACATCAATCGGCCGATGGCCCCCAAACCGGGCCCCGCTCATGAACACATACCCGGGGTATTCGCCCTCCTGTCGCGCATTCCGATCAAACGGTGCGGCCCCTTCAATCGGGCTTCCATTGCGCAAGAGCTGAGGGGGGTCGATTTCAATCTGGTCGCCCCCCACACCGACGAGACGCTTGATGTAGTACTTGCCGCGCTCAGCATGCGACATGAGCTCAATTTCGTCTGTTCTGAAGACCACAGGGTGCCCCGGCTTCGGCCGGATGAAGTGATAGCTCAAGCGGTCGACAAAAAGCTGGTCTCCAGTCAGGATATCAAAGGCGAAGGCGAATTCGCCCGCCTCAAAACTTCGGTCCATGAAAAGAACCGAACCCAAACGGGGATGCTCCGCCCGGCGCGCACCTTCCCCCGCCAGCTGCTGCACCAGGTCCTCAATCGGAAAGTTGACGGGAACACGAACGTCAATCGGTTCGTTCCCAATATAGAAGGTATAGACCGCTTCCGTTCCAGGGAAGAAGATCAACCGCCGCACCCCTTCCAGACGTCCGCGCACCCCGCGCTGCAGCGTGCTCGGCCGACCATCCGGGAGAGGAACGATCAGCTCGCCATCGGCCGGGGCTTCATAGGAGCGATGGCCGGCTCCTAATTGAAAGATTCGAGCAACGCGTCCGAGCCTGGATGGCTTTGCCTCCTCGCTGAGGTAGGTCTGGGTCGTGATCCCGTTGTAGGTGGGATACATGGAATTCGTCGGAATCTTGAACGGCTGAAAGAAAAACGAACGAATCGCGATCACCACCAAAGCAGCGACCAGCACCATCTCGATGTTCTCCGCCCAAGTCGACCGGGGGAAAAAGGATCCTCCGGCCTGTTGCATGATCGGCTCGAGATCGACACATGTTGCTTCAATCTCAGCGACAGGTGCTTTCTGCTTCAATTTTGCACGAAGCCCGGCAATCCCCGCTTCGAGTTTTGCCCGCAGCTCCTCGCTCAAGACATCGCGCCTGTAGGCATGGATCTTCTCAGCCAGCCGAAGCCAGTCCATGGCTTGGCGACGGGCTTTCTCTTCTGCGTTTCGAAAGGGGTACACGGGCGTTTAGCTTGAGGATTTCAAAATATCAATAAATGCATCCTGGGGAATGGAAACCTTGCCGACCTGTTTCATGCGCTTCTTGCCTTCCTTCTGCTTCTCCAGGAGCTTTCGCTTCCGGCTGATATCGCCTCCGTAGCATTTTGCAGTTACGTCCTTGCGCAGGGCACTGACTGATTCTCGCGCGACCACCTTGCCCCCCACCGCCGCCTGGATCGCTACCTTGAATAGCTGCTGCGGCAGGATCTCCTTCAACTTGGAGCACATGGACCGACCTCTTGACTCCGCTTTATCAACATGGACAATGCTTGAGAAAGCATCCACCGGTTCCGCATTTACCAGGATGTCGAGCTTGACGAGCTTTGCTGTCTGGTAATCGGCAAAGTCATAGTCCATCGAACCATACCCCTTGGTGATGCTTTTCAGACGGTCGTTGAAATCGACAAGGATCTCATTCAATGGCAGCCGGGCCGTCAGCATGACGCGGCCGGAATCCAGTGTCTCCGTATGCTCGATGACGCCCCGCTTCTCCATGACCAAGGCAAGAATGTCGCCGATCGAAGAGTTCGGCAGGTGAATAGTGGCGCGAATCATCGGCTCTTCAATGAAGTCGATTTCGCTCGGGTCGGGCAGGTGCACTGGATTCTGCACCTCGATGACGGTCCCGTCACTCTTCGTCACTTTGTAAACGACGCTTGGGTAGGTGGAAATGATATCAAGATCATATTCCCGGCGAATCCGTTCCACCACGATCTCCATGTGCAACAGGCCGAGGAACCCACACCGGAAACCAAACCCGAGAGCAACTGAACTCTCAGATTGATACATAAAGGCGGCATCGTTCAGTCGCAGGCGCCCCATGCTTACCTTCAGCTTCGGGTAGTCGGACGAATCAATCGGATAGATACCCGCAAAAACCATCGGCTGCACATCTTGGTAGCCGGGTAGCATCTTCTCGGCTGGGGCACGGGCTTGGGTTATCGTGTCGCCAAGGCGAACATCAGCCACTTCCTTGATATTGGTTACAATGTAGCCCACGCTTCCCGGATTGAGCGAATCCGTCGGGTTCATCTGCGGGGAGAAAACGCCCACTTCTTTCACTTCGGCCCGCGTGCTGTCGCTCATCAAAAGGATCTGATCCCCCCGCTTGACCGATCCCGAGAAGACCCGGACATAGCAGATGACACCTTTGTAACTGTCGTAGACTGAGTCAAAAATCAGGATTCGAGTCGAATCATTGTCTGCCCATCGGGGCCCGGGCATCCGACTGAGAATAGCGGAGAAAATCTCGGGAATTCCTTTCCCTACCTTGGCGCTTGCCAGAATCGCTTCCTCTGCCGGGATCGCCAGAATCTCCTCCAGTTGGTTCTTCACCTTATCGATGTCGGCACCCGGAAGGTCGATCTTGTTGATCACCGGAATGATCACCATGTTCTGCTTGATGGCCAACTGGCAGTTCGCCACTGTCTGTGCCTCGATTCCCTGAGCGGCATCCACCAGAAGGAGGGCACCTTCACATGCGGCCAGACTTCGCGAAACCTCATAGGAGAAATCGACGTGACCCGGGGTGTCGATCAGGTTCAGCATCCATTCCTCTCCCGATGGGTCCGGATAGATCAGGGTGACGGGGTGGCTCTTGATCGTGATCCCCCGTTCCCGTTCCAGGTCCATGGAGTCTAGGACCTGTTCTTTCATTTCCCGCTTTTGCAGGGTATGGGTTGCCTCAAGCAATCGATCCGAGAGAGTCGTCTTCCCGTGATCGATATGAGCAATGATGCAAAAGTTACGTATTCTGGAAAATTCGGCCATGCCTTGGAGATCGTAAACTAAAGAGAAAGATCGCTGTATTCGGAGAGAGACTTTACCGTCAGGCTGCGGTCAATGCGCCGCGCCAGCCCGGCCAAGACCGCCCCTGGTCCCAGTTCGAGGAACTCGGTGATGCCCAACGAAGCGGCATTGCGCATGCAATCCTCCCAAAGGACACTGGAAACGACCTGGGCACCGAGACACCGGCGAATGTCGTCCGGATCCGTCACCGTCTGCCCGCTGACATTGGAAAAGACCGGGCACTCGGGAACCTCAATGGCTACGCCTGAAAGGTAGTCTTCAAAGGCTTGCCGCGCCGGCTCCATGAGTCGGCTGTGATAGGCACCCGCCACCTTCAGCGGAACGACCATTTTGAATTCTCCCGATGCTTTGGCGGCCTCAACGGCATCCAGCACTTTCTGCCGCTCACCCGAAACGACAATTTGCCCGGGGCAATTTACATTCGCAAGGTCGATATCGTGGGCTTGGCAAAGCGCTTCCACACTCTCCCGGGTACCTCCGATGAGCGAAGCCATGGTTCCTTCGCTCTGTTCACAGGCTTCCTGCATCAGCCGACCCCGTTCCGCCACCACGCGCAGGCCGGTCTCGAAATCGAAGCTCCCGGCTACCGCCAGAGCTGTCAGCTCCCCCAGACTGAGCCCGAGCGATGCAGAGATCGCGTCCACACGACCCGTCTCTTGAAGCTCAGTGAAAAGGGCATAGCCCAGAACATACAGAGCTGGCTGACATACGCGCGTCTCCGTGAGCGTCGTTTCCGGTCCCTCGAATGAGTACGTTGTCAAAGGCCAGCCGAGGATGGCATCCGCTGCGTCATAGAGCGATTTCGCCCGTGCGCTTGCTTCATACAAGCTCCGCCCCATGCCCACCTTCTGAGCTCCCTGTCCTGAGAATAGCAATCCAACCGACATAAGCAGCGAAGCAAAGACGGCCCCGTCCCTGAAATCAATCGCTAACTCCAGGGCGACGAAGACAGAGCGAATACCCGCTCAGCGAAGGAGCTAATGGCTGCGGCTCGATGAACGCGATGCCGGCCCCTGGGCCATTTCGCGGGTGTTCTCCATGATCCTGAAAGCCACGATGACAAGTTCCAGCCAGACACGGAGGAAGACGACATAGACGATCGCCATGAGGGGCCCGAGGATGAAAAGGACGACGAGGCCTGTCGCCACATGTATCGAGAAGGCGGAGATGACCGCCCCGAGGTACCCGACACCGATGCCGACAATTCCGAGAAGGAACAGCACTCGAATGATCTTGGGCGTGATAAACCGGGAGAAGGAAAGGTCGAAGAGAGCGGAGAAGAAGCTGCGAGGATCGTTTGTCGGGTCCATGAGTCGAGGGTCAGTTGTGAAATTGTGAAAAGTTGCGGGTTACGCCCTAAGAAGGTCAGGCGGAAACCTGAAGGTCAATCGCATTTCAAATGCTCTCGAACCGGGTCGCGCTCCGGAGCCGGGGTTGTTGCCCTCAAAAGATCACCGCGAAGCATTACCCTCCGCAACGGTGGCGATCCATTCATGAATGAATTCAAGCTTGGTCAATGTACCTCCAAAAACAACAAAGGGATAGGCGTCGGGCATCCCCATGCTGCGATTGAGGTTGTTCAGAACAATTCGAAGCTCATGCCAATCCTGTATGAGCGAGGCGAATGAGCGACCGCCTGGATCCTGAAAAACACGGGTCACGACAGGATCGCGCAGGATCAACCCACTGGCCGCCGCTGTTTCCAGGGTGTCAATAATATGCAAGTAGTGCGCCCAGGTCTCCGCCCAGTCCTCCCAAGGATGCGCGGAGGCATACGGGGTGACGAAGGATTCCTCCCAGTCGGAGCGTGGCCCATTGGCATAGTAGTTCCTGAGGGCGTCAGCGTAATTCGCTCGATCATCTCCAAAGAGAGCGCGGACCCGTTCTATCCCCGGCTGATCCCGCAAAAGCACGTGCCAATAATAATGACCCGACTCGTGTCGAAAATGGCCGAGGAGCGTCCGGTAGATCTCGCGAAGGCGCAGGCGTGTTGCCTCTCGAGTGGCGTCATCAGCCTCCGCCAGGTTGATGGTAATGACACCATCTTCGTGTCCGGTGAGAATCCGCTGCGGGAAGTCACTCTCAACGTCCGCCAAGAAATCGAAGGCCAGTCCACGTTCAGGATCGACCGTCTTTGGGACGATCTTCAGGCGCAAGCGCAGGAGATCGTAGATGAGCCGGCGCTTTGCGTGTTCCAGCTTTGCCCAGAGGATATGGTTGTCGCCGACATTCAAGTCGGGAATGGTGCGGTTCAATCGGCAAGCCAGGCAAAAGTCCGAAGCATCCCGGACGGGAACCATCCAATTGCACGTCTTGGCGCAGGTGTAGTTCTCGCACTTCTTGTAAAGCTCGTGGCCCCCTTCCGGAGCCAGGGCCTGCCAGTAGCCAGTGGCGATCGGTTCGATCACTGTGAGGGTCCGCGGCCCGGCGAGGAACCCCAACTCACTGCTGCACCGTAGACAGGTGGAGTTCTCAAAGAAGAGACGGCTTCCACACTTCTGGCACTGAAAAATCTTCATAACAACAACGAACGCCAGCTATAGCCACTTCCAGGGATGGAACGACCGCAAATCCAAAATAGTTAACTGTCCCGCCAATCACCCGCAGGCAAAGCTCTTCTGTTCCTTCGGAGCCTCGATCAGGCACCTCCTTGACAAGGCCTATGAGAAAAGATCATCGTTCAGGAGATGCAGGTCCAAACGCGACGTGACTATTTCCCCGGCAAGACCCTTTTGATTACTGGCGGAACAGGATTGGTCGGCAAGGCTTTGATCGAAGCCATTCTGCAGAGACTTCCAGACATACGGAAAATGTATGTCATGATCCGCGCCCGGAAGAACGCAGCAGGTCGGGTTCAGCTTCCCGAGGAGGTTTTGCGGGAAACCGTGCTGAGTTCTTCTGCCTTCGATGGGCTGCGCCAGCGCCTGGGCCCAGACTTTGACGCCTTCTGCGCCGAGCGTATCGAAGCCGTGCAGGGAAACCTTGCCGAGAAGGATTTGGGGATGGATCCCGCTGTCCGGAGCCGGCTTTTGGCAGAAGTGGAGGTCATCATCAACAGCGCCGCCCTCGCTGTTTTCGATGCGCCTTTTGACGATGCACTGCAGACCAATACGCTGGGGCCTCTTCGCGTCCTAGAGTTTGCCCGTGCGGGTGCGCGATCTCCCTTTATTGCCCATGTTTCCACCTGCTACGTTAGCAACGTTGCCGGACCCGTCTTTGAGACACCCCTGGATCCGGGGTGGACTCCAGCAGGTAATGGCCGGGGGACCCCGTATGATGTCGACACGGAGATTGCCGCCATTTCCAAGCGCATCGCAAAGATTACCTCCGGTGAAAGCATCTTTCGAGAGCGTTCCCAAGGTGCCTACCCCCTTGATGGTAATGATGACGATGGCGAGCCCACGAAAGCTTCAGACAAGCCGGGCTCACAGGATGCTCGGATTCGGCGTCAGCTGGTGGAAACGGGATTGGCTTGGGCCCGGCGGCGAGGCTGGAAGGATACCTACACCTTCAGCAAGGCAATGGGCGAGCAGGTGTTCGGCCGTTACAAAGGCACCGTCCCCAGTTTGATTCTCCGGCCCTCGATCATCGAAAGCGCGCTTCAAGCACCCGCTCCCGGATGGATCGACGGGTACCGCATGCTCGACCCGCTTATCGTGGGCTTCGCCCGCGGCCAATTGCCCGATTTTCCTGGCAATCCCGACGCTGTTATCGACGTTGTTCCGGTTGATGTGGTCGTAAACGCGCTCCTGATGGCAATTCCCCAGGCCCATGCGGGGAAAGGCGCTGAAGTCTACCATGTCTCGTCAGGGATGGAGCGCCCGCTCTTTGCAAAGAATTTTCACGAATATATCGTGGAGTATTTTGAAAAGACTCCCCTGCGGCGAACGAAAGCAAATGGCAATCCCACCCGGCTAAAGCGCCTGACCTTCCCCAAGACAGCCGACTTTCTCACACGGCTGAACCGACGGCACCTCCGACCTCTGAACATTCTTGAATGGATCTACCGTCCGTTGAAGGTGACAAAGAAGGGTAAGAAGTTGCACGCGGATATCCTCGCGACGCGATCCCGTGTCGAGCGCCTCTACAACACGGCATCCATCTATGGTCCCTATGCCGAGAATCAGGCGCGCTTCCTTACCTTCAATCTTCAATCGCTCTGGACCCAGTTGACCCCGGAGGACCAGGAGGCGTTTCCCTTTCTGGTGCAGCGGTTCGACTGGAGGCGATACGTTCAGGAAGTGCACATTCCGGGGATTGAACACTATCTCTTGCGGATGTCCCGCATCCAGCCTTCGGGGGACCTCGCGCAAATGTGCCTGCGGGGCCCCGATCTTCCGGAGAGTCGCTTGGCAGGAGGATCCTCTGAGCGCTCGATTCTCGACGATTCCGACAGCTCGGAAAGATGGCAAAGGGCGGCTCGCTTTATGTCGCTCACCCGGACGATGCCGCCGGCAGAAGCACAGAAATGGACGACGCCCGCAGACAAGCTGGTCCTGCGGCGCGCCTGCTTGGGCCTGATGCGGATCGCCTGCCAAAAGCGGTTGGACCTGCAGTGTTCCGGGCAGCAAAACGTCCCGCTGCGGGGGCCCGTAATCGTGGTCTCCAACCACACGAGCCACGTGGATACAGCGGTGCTGCTATCCGCCCTTGGTGCTTTCGCCCACCACTCGCATCCAACAGCCGCGACCGACTACTGGTTTCGCAATCGAATGATTGCCTGGCTCCTTCATTCACTTCTTGGCGGCATACCGTTTGATCGGCATGCCAAGAATGTCCCGCGAGCCATTGCCCTACCCGCTCAAGTCCTTCGGAACGGTCATTCCCTGATCTTCTATCCCGAGGGCACACGCAGCTCCTCCGCAACGATGCGACCTTTTCGCAGCACCGTGGGCCTTCTGGCCCTGGCATCCGCTGCACCCATTCTTCCCGCCTACATCACCGGGGCCGACCGCGCCCTCCCCAAAGGGAGTCGAAGCGTCCGCCATTATCCGGTTCACGTAAAATTCGGAGACCGCATGCCGATCGAGCCTTACCTCAATCGACTCAATCGCGAAAGCGCTGCGGCCGTTGCCCGCGCCCTTGCCGAAGATGTTCACGCGGCCGTCGCCCGCCTCGCTGGTCGCTTGCCCCATCCAGCCCCTGAGGTGAGCCCGGCAGCCGTTCACGCCGTTACGGCATCTTCGAACAGCGACGCCAACTGAGTTTGCCCTATGCAGCCTACGGAATTGTCTCTTATTATCCTGGCCGTCCTGAGCCTCGGTGTCGTTCTCTACTGTGTCTTCAAGCTCCGCGCCCGGACCGGCATAATCCGAGCTGACGACGCCTCCTATGACCCCGCCCCCGGTCAGCGCTACCCCCATTTCTGGGGGTATGACGACACCCGTTTTGAGTTCTGCGGCCCGCGGCTGGTCCGTGTCACGGGAAATCGCTACCCTTTGGCAGGCCCTCCTCTGCCCCGTTTCATTCCATTCGTGGAAGAAGTTTTGGGGGTGGCTTTGGATGAGGGCCATCTGCGCCCACCGGCAGGCAAGCTAACGCTCCCACCCGCTGTTAAAAATACAGCGTTTATCAACGCCTTGAATTCCGCTTTCCGCCCGGCCCAGATTACTTCAGCGGACGAAGAACGACTCACCCACAGCCACGGGCAGTTGAGCGTCGATGAAATCTACCGTATCCTCAATGGCAAGATTCCGGAACGGGTGGTCGACCTCGTTGTCTACCCCGGGAGTGAGAGTGACGTCGTCGAGCTCGTGCGGATCGCAACAGCTCACAACGTGGTCCTGATTCCTTACGGAGGGGGTACAAACGTCTCGGGCGCTCTTCTCTGCCCCCCGGAAGAACAACGCATGATCGTGTCCGTCGATATGCAGCGAATGGACAAGATCCTCGAGATCGATCGCGCGAATAACCGGGCCACTGTTCAGGCGGGAATCACCGGGAAGGCGCTGGAAGCCCAGCTGGAGAAGGCTGGCTATACCTGTGGCCACATTCCAGACAGCATTGAGCTCTCGACCTTGGGCGGCTGGATTGCGACGAACGCAAGCGGGATGAAGAAAAACCGTTACGGAAACATCGAAGACGTCGTTCTGGAAGCGACTCTCATCACACCCTCGGGAGAGGTCCACTGCCTTCCGGTGAATCCTCGTCACTCCCCTGGAATCCAGCCGAGGAACTTTCTCTTTGGAAGCGAGGGCAATCTCGGAATCATCACGCGTGCCGTCATTCAGCTCCGCTCCATTCCACAGCGCCGGATTTTTGCCTCTTATGTATTCAAGGACTTCTCCATCGGCATTCAGTTTCTTCGGCAGGTGCAGGACTCTGGGGCTCGTCCAGCCAGCATTCGCCTGACAAACAACACCGAGTTCCGAATGGGTCATGCGCTCATGCCGGAATCGACCGGTTGGAACCGCTTCGTCTCAAAGCTCAAGCTCGCCTACATCTTCCGCCTCAAAGGCTTTGATCCCCATCAAATCGTCGCCTGCACCGTCGTGATGGAGGGCAATGAGATCGAAGTGAACCAACAGAGTCGAACACTGGCTCACCTCAGTCGTCTTGCCAGAGGTCTCTCCGGCGGTGCTTCCGGAGGGAAACGCGGCTACAGGATGACCTTCGCCATCGCCTATATCCGCGACTTCCTTAACCGAATGGGTATTCTCGGCGAAACATTCGAAACCTCCGCTCCGTGGGACCGGATCGAACCGATTACCCAAGCGGTGGAGCGGGAACTCAAATATTTGTGCGCCGCTCGGGGCATCACCGGAAAGCCGTTTCTCTCCTATCGTGTGTCCCAGAGCTACCAGACAGGTGGCTGCATCTATTTCACGATGGGATTCCCGGGACACGGACTGGACCACCCCGAAGATACGTATCAAGAAATTGAGCACAGGCTTCGTGAGGTCATACTTGAAGAGGGCGGCTCGCTCTCGCACCACCACGGGGTGGGCAAAGTGCGGCGGAGCTTTGTCCCCAGAGTTTATTCGGGCGCAGCTATCGGTGCCTTGCACGCCCTCAAGAGCTCGCTCGACCCGTCAAACGTCTTTGGTGCCCGCAACGCTGTCTTTGGTGTCGACCATCCCCCGCCGCACGATGGAACTCCGCACAAAGCGACATCCGTCGGGGAGCAGCGTTCGTGAGCGCCATGGAGGTTCGGCCTTTCCAGGGGCAGGCGGTCATTATAACCGGAGCCTCATCGGGATTGGGAGCCGCCTTGGCTCACAGGTTTGCCCGGATGGGGGCGGATACAACTCTCTTCGCCCGCTCCTCCGAGACCCTCGAGACCGTTGCCGAAACCTGCCGGGCTTTCGGAACGAAGTCGCTCGTTGTTTGCGGCGATGTGACGGTTGACGCCGACTGTGCCCGACTCGTTGAGGAAGCAATTCGCTACTTCGCCCGACTGGATCATTTGGTTGCCTGCGCCGGCATCGGAATGTGGGCTCGCTTCGATGAACTGAGCGAACCGTCCATCCTTCAGCGCATTATGGACGTGAACTATGGAGGGGTCATCAACCCCGTCTTTCACGCCCTCCCTCATCTGAAAACAAGTGAAGGAAGCCTTGTCGCGATATCTTCCGTCCAGGCGAAGTTTGGCGTTCCCTATCATACGGGCTATGCCGCTTCGAAACATGCCGTCCAGGGCTTCTGTGATTCCCTTCGTCTCGAGCTCCGGGGCTCCGGCGTCAATGTGCTCTCTATCCTTGCCCACTGGATCCAGGGCACACGCCTGCGGGAAAATGCCTTGAACGCTGAAGGCCGTCGACGCGGGGCGGAGGCTCACCGGCATCGAGGCGGCGCAATTCCAGTGGAGGCATTGGCAGGGCTGGTGACGCAGGCCATGTGCCAACGTCGTCGAAATCTTTTTGTTCCAAGGTGGATGCGCCTGTTGGCACTGTTGGCAGAAGTCGCCCCGGGAACCGCCGATTATCTGATTTCCCGAAGAGTTGAGCGGGAGGCCACCAAATCCGTACATTGAAAGAGCGGAGAGTTTTCACTCTCCGCTCCGTTATTTTCTAGTTTATTCAGTAGCCTTAGAACCCCACACTCCCGAGGAACGTGACGCGCGGATTGCTGCGCGACAGCCCCTTCCCGATGCGGCGAAAGCCACCGATCGGCCGGTTTTTGCGGGAATCCCGCGGTGCTACCTTTGGCTTGGCAGTATTACTGTTCATGGCTATTATCTCTCTGTTATCCCCAACCTCAAAATGGAGGCTGGAAAAGTCTACTTGCTGCCAAGCAGCCATGACGCGTTATAAAAAGAACTATTATTAGTAACGCAGATACCCCGATGGTTGTCAAGGGGATAATCCTCCAGTACACAAGAAAGGATGCAGTAGGTCCCTCTTCCGAAGCTTCGAGGATCGACTGGAGGTAATGAAGGCCTGCGCCAGGCACAGCCGCGCGGCGCAGAAGGAATAGCTGAAGGGTGTGTTGATGGATGAACCGACAAACAAGATCAAGAAAAATCCAGGCATTCACCCTATTGCCCCGTAAATCTGCGGAACAATGTCTAAAGTCCACTGAAAGCCCCCCCCCAACCCCGCGTAAACTTGAGCTCTTCGGAGGGACCTCACCGGTTTGTGGGATCCGAGGGCTGTCAAATTACCGCCTGAGGCGCATTCGGGTAATTTTCTGCTACATTCCGCTCACGAATCGCAGCGCAAAGCCCCCTGAGCTGCATTCTTTGCCTGTTAATGAAAATTCAGTTCGCATTACGTGAACGCTCACACCTAAGTCGAACCAATGCAGAAGAAACCATTCTCCAGTCTTGGACTGGCACCCGACATCCTCAAGGCCATCGATAAAATGGGATATGAGGAGGCCTCGCCGATTCAATCTCAATCCATTCCTCTCCTCCTGGCAGGGAATGATGTCGTCGGCCAGTCCCAGACGGGTTCCGGCAAGACAGCCGCTTTTGGGATTCCCGCGGTGCAATGTGTCGATACGAAGATTGCCCAACCACAGGTGATCATTCTGTGCCCCACGCGTGAACTTGCCGTTCAGGTGGCCGATGAAGTGGCAAAAATCGCAGCTTTTAAACCGGGTCTGAGGGAATTGCCCATCTACGGCGGGCAATCTTATGAGCGTCAGTTCCGCGGCTTGCAGAAAGGCGCGCATATCGTCATCGGGACGCCGGGGCGCGTCATGGACCACCTCGACCGGGGCACCTTGAAGCTGGATTCGGTGAAGATGCTCATCCTCGACGAAGCCGACCGAATGCTGGACATGGGCTTTCTTGAGGACATCCGGAAGATTTTGGCAATGACCCCGGAAAGTCGGCAGACAGTTCTCTTCTCAGCCACCCTCCCCGCCCCGATCAAGAAGCTGATCAACACCTTCACACGGGATGTGAAGACAATCCGGATAGAGGCGGCTACGCTCGATGTCCCGGCGATTGATCAAGTGTATTATGAAGTGCATCGCCGTTCGAAGCTCGACGTGCTTTGCCGGATCATCGATATGCACGACTTCAAGTTCGGGCTGATTTTCTGTGCAACCAAGATCATGGCCGATGAGCTGGCCGGGCACCTGACGACGCGGGGCTACAGCGCGGACAAACTTCACGGCGACATTGCTCAAGCCAGCCGAGAGCGGGTCCTTGAGAAATTCCGCCGCCACAATATCGAGTTCCTCGTTGCCACCGATGTGGCGGCACGTGGCCTCGACGTGGACGACATCGAGGTCGTTTTTAACTACGACCTTCCCCACGACGGGGAAGACTACGTCCACCGGATTGGGCGTACTGGCCGCGCTGGCCGGACCGGTCGCGCCATCACCTTTGTTTCAGAGCGTGAGATCTACCGTCTGCAGAACATTATGCGGTTCACGCGCGGTAAAATCCGGCGGGAGAATGTCCCCTCCCTTGAGCAAGTTGAGGAGAAGCGGACCAACCTCTTCCTCGAATCCATCCGTGGAACGCTTGAAACAGGAAAGTTCAAACGCCACGAGCTTCTCGTGGACCGTCTCCTGGATCAGGGCCATACACCGACGGATATTGCCTCGGCCCTCATCGATCTTCTTCTCGGGGAGCAGAGAGCGCGGACCGATTCCCCGAACGGGGGGATTACCGTTCCCACATCCAAGACGGGAAGTGCACCCAAGCTGGGTCGTCCCAAGGCAGACCCAAAAAAGACCAAGTCCAGAAGAATCGATTCGACACCGGACGGCCCGGATCTCGAGTCCCGCGAGCGCGGTATGGTGCGTCTCGCCATCAACGCGGGGGTTTCGAAGGGAATCGCCCCCGGCGACGTGGTAGGCGTGATCGCGGGAGGGGCCCGAGTTCCCAAGGAGAAGATCGGTGCTGTGCATATCCTCCCACACAAGACCTTGGTGGACATCGCCCAGGATTCGGCCGACCATGTCATCAAGAAACTCAATGGCATTCAGTTCAAGGGCCTCAAGATCAAGGTGGCCCTGGCCTCAAAGACAAAGAGCTAAGCAAAGCCAACAGCCCACTCAAGATCCGCTTTTGTCTCGTTTATCCAGAGGAAGGCCGCCTCTGATTGTATCCGGCCTCAATCATTTGCTGCTTCCAGCTTGACCTGTCCCCCAAAGCCCGTCGCCTTCGATGGGTTTATTTCCAAACCATGCACATTCTCATAACCGGAGCCAGTGGGCGATTGGGTCGCCACGTCTGCAAACTTGCTCATGAGGCAGGCCACACCGTTCGTGCGACCGATCGCACGAAGATTCCTGAGCTGCCCGTCAACGTGGAAGTGGAGACCCTGATGAATCGGGAGGCGTGCTATCGCCTGGTGGATGGAGTCGAAAGCATCATCCACCTGGGCAACATCCCTCGGCCTGACGAATCCGATCCCCAGGGCGTCTTCACCCAGAACTGCTCAATGAACGTCAACCTCTTCCAGGCCGCTCTGGAAGCAGGCGTGAAGCAGATTATCTTCGCCAGCTCTGTCCAGGTCATTCGCGGAACACGCACTTTGACAGACGACCGTCCAAGCGTCCTCCCATACCTTCCCGTAGACGGTGAGACCCCCCCCTGCCCCGACAACACATACGGGTTGAGTAAGCTCGCGGCTGAAAACATGCTGCAAATGCTTTCGCGTGACCATGGCATCAGCACCGTTTCCTTGCGTTTCCCTGGGCTCTTCGAAGGAAGGCATCCGTGGTTTCTCCATTCCATTATTGATGGGAAGGATTTCATTGAACAATACAGGCGTTGGGTGAGGCCGGACGAGGTCTTCGGAATTCTCCATCAGAGCGATGCCGCTGAATTGGTTTTGTGCGCAGTCGAAAAGCGACTGCCTGGATACCGCTGTTTCATTCCCGCCTCACGCCAGCGCGTGCTCTATAATTTGAGCCCAAGCGAGCTCGCGGCAAAGTTCTTCCCCGGCGTCCCTGTTCGAAAGGACCTCGACAAGCTGGGATCCCTCAATGATCTGGACGAAATATACGAAGCCTACGGCTGGAAGCCTGGAACTGTTTTCGACATGGATAAAGCAGCGATCGATTGAGATTTTTGACAGTCAAGTCGTCTTTCACCTCCTGATAACACCCCTTTTCAGGAGACCGGGGTTGTGTTTAAAACCCGCAGAAAAATAAATACCAGCACACCGGTAATGGAAACGTAGATCCAGACGGGATAGGTCAGCCGCGCCAGGCGACGGTGTGCCACCCAACGTCGGGCGTAGGCGAAATACAGCGTCGACAGGACCATCGGCAGCACCACCGCAGCGAGAATGATGTGTGTGATGAGAATGAAGAAGTAGACCGGCCGAAGAAATCCTTCCCGAAGAAAGCGCGTATCTCCATGCAGCGAGTGATGGAGAAGATAGCCTGCAAGGAAGAGGATGGAAGCGAAGGTGGCGGCCGCCATGAAGAAGCCGTGAGCCCGTTTTTCGCCGGCCTTGATCTTGATGATTCCAAGCGTCACCAAGGTTGCACTGCAGGCATTGAAAAAGGCGTTCATGGCTGGAAGATAATTAAAGGCCTCCGCCTCGGTGGCCACGCCCCCAAAGCCGTAAATCAGCCAAAACAATCCCGCCACCGCCAATGCACTGAGGAGGCAGATAACGATTATTGCGCGGCTCGACTTCATCTTCCGGACGATGGTTCAGCTCATGGAGTCACGGCAAGCCCAGGATGTCACGGTAGAGTCGAAGGTGGGTTTCAATATACTGTTCTGGGTCCCGAGCAAAGCAGATCCTGCCCGGAACAAAATTCGATCACATTTGATTACAATAGGAAATGTCTCCGGCACTGGGATCACAGTCAGGAGCCATACTGGGCCGAGGGAGATGATTCCCTGGATTTGGAATCGAAGCCCCGGCGAAAGCGAATCGCTTTGGCCGGGTGACCGACAGCGACGGCCCCAGCCCGGATTTTCCCGACCACGACGGCGCGGGCGCCGAGAATGGCATACTCACCGACTTCCACACCCGGTCCGACAAAGACGTCGGCGCAAATCCATACACCTCTTTCAATCGTAATGGGAGGGGTCAGGAGAGGCAGGTTCGGCTTGGAGTAATCATGACTGCCCGCGCACAAATGCACATTCTGGGAAATAAGGCATTCTGGCCCAATCTTGATGTGACCCAGGGAGTAAAGCTGGCTCCTCGGCCCAATGGTGGAATAGTCCCCCACTTCGAGATTCCACGGGTAGAAGACCTCGACCGATGGATAGATGCGCACCGCCTTCCCCAGCTTCGCTCCAAACAAACGGAGGATGAAGTTTCTCCATTCGTAGAAGGGTCGCGGACTCAGGCGAAAAAGAAATGCGGCCAACCCCCATAGGACACGCCGGACAAGGATACCGCGCGCGTAGTTCGCATTTCCCCGATGGGCAATGGCATCAAATGGAGGAGGGAGGCTGGACGACATAGGTTGGATGATATGGAACGACCCACTCGACACCTATCGTTCCGCCATCCGCCCTTCAGATGCAATAGCTTTATACAGCCGGATGTATTCCGTCACAAGATTGCTCCATGAGTAACGTGAACGTGTCCAGTCGGCACAGGCCTGTCGCTGAGCGTCTGAAACGGGGGGATGTTTGGCAAAATCGATCAACGCCCTCTGATAGGCTTCGATGTTTGGTTCCACAACCCAGCCAAAGCCAGCATCCGCCACCGGTTTCCAAGGCGTTTCCACCGTCGTCAGAACCGGAGTGCCCACCTCGCAGGCTTCCAACACGACGATACCAAAATTTTCGGAATAGGTCGGCAGAGCAAACAGGTCGGCCCCTTGAAGGAAACGCCATTTCCGGTCATTCCAGACGGCGTCATGCCATTCAAGAGAGAGCCGATCCCGCAAGCGCTCGGCACCAGTCCGACAATCTTCCACATACCGCTCCGGGCCGTCACCCACGACCACGAGTCGAAACTTTCCCGCACGAAGGATTTCAAGTGGAAGGTTCTCCAAAGCCTGAATGAGCTCCTTCAAGCCCTTCTTTGGATGAATCCGCGACAGATAGAGAATCACCCGCTCAGCACTTCCCCAGCCCATTTCAGCACGTGCGGTATGGTAATCGGGCGCTTTGTTGAACTCGCTCCCCAGAGGAAGTGTATGAATTCGATCTTCCGGAAAAAAGCGCTCCAACCGGTTCGCTTCTTGTTCGGCCGTCGCGAGGACACCTAGACCCTTCAGAATCTTGGGCCGCTCAATCGCATGGAAATACGGCCACTTCTTCCACCGCTTCGTTTTCCAGGCCCATGGCTCGAGCATGCCGTGGGGCGAGGTCACATAGGGGATCTTCAAACGACGCAGTTCCCACGCCAGACGGGCATGTTCGAGGGACCACAGGCCGTGAAAGTGCACCAGACTGCAGCCGCGTAGACGGTCCCTTTCATCAAACCGCTCCACCGATTCCACCAAATGCCCACCCTGCACCAAGGCACCCTCCAGACCCCGGCAGGCACCTTCCAGCCCCCCCACCCGGAGGGCGGATGGCAATTCGCAGAATCCAATCTTCATCCCGCTTTATAGGTTTGGAGAAGGGCAACCCACTTGTCTGCCCCGACGCATGGATGAAAATCCGGGCCACGCCGCCATGAAACCTGTGCCGCCTGGGCCAAAAAAATCGGATCCTTCAAAAACTGTCGCAGGCGATCGGTCAACGCTCCAACATCTCCTGACGGGAAGACGAATCCATTCTCACCATCCGAGACCAGGTCCGGCCCCGAACCGACAGCATCCGAGACGATCACAGGAAGGCCGGCACCCACGGCCTGATTCACGACAACCCCCCATCCGTCGTAACGGCTCGGCAACACAAAGATGTCAGCCCGGCGGAAGAAAGCCGGGAGGGCTTCAGGCGCTTGAAAACCTGCATTCTCGATGTGCGGGTGCACAGATTCAGGGACTTGCTTCAAAATCTCCGGCAAAGCTTCTTCACGCCCAATCAGAAGAAGTTTCGCCTCCAAGCCTTCGGCATGCAGTCTGGCAAAGGCCTCCACCAGTAGGTCCAAGCCTTTTCGGGCAATCATTTGCCCACAGAAAAGAATAGTTGGAGGGGTTCTGGGGCGATCGGGAGGGTCCACCCGGAAGGCCTCCAGGTCACAGTAATACGGCACGGAAAAAAGCTCCTTACCCGGGAAGCGCCTCGCGTAGTCGGCATACGCGCCCTGGCCAATAGCCACGAACCCGTTGAGGTACTTGAGGGGCTCGGCCAGCCAGCGCTGAACCGCGCCCTTCACACCGGTTGAGGCTGCGATCATCTTCTCGCCCCAAAACAGTACCGGCTTTCTTCCCCGACATTTTCGCATCAGTCGCTGGGCGGCCAAAGTCATGTACCCATTACACACAATAACATCGGCATTCTCCCATTCCGGAAGCTGCCGGTTCACAATAAAACGTGAACCACCCCACGACAGGTAGAAGCCAGGCAGGACCGATTCATAAGGAGCCAGGGCCTTCTCGGGCCACGGAGAATCCGGACTCGCACGTTCGCAATAGACAACCCGTATGTCCACCTCGGGGCGCGCCGCGAGACGGGCGAAGAGATCGCGCTGATACGGCGAGGGAACAATACTCAAGAACAGGACCTTCACAGGCTGAGTTGGCGGATGCGTGGTCATTCTCAATATTCCTCCGGGTCGGGTGCGGGCGTTTCTCCCGAGAGAAACAACCGGGCAAAGACGATCAAGGCAACTGCCGGCAGAATCATCGTTGTCATAAACATGAGGCTGCGCATCGTAATAAGGGCAGCGAAGAAGCCCGCGGCATAGACCAGCAAGGCAAAGAGCGAGCTGTTGGCGCATCCCAATCGGTTCCAATAAGCGAAGAAGATACCGAGTGCCAAAGCTGTCAGGAAAACCGCGGGTAAGCCCCCGGCAATCATCGCTTCTCCGACAAAGGTGCACGCAAGTGTCATGCCCTCCACCCCGAGAGACTCCTCAATCCCAACCGCGAGCCCCTCTGGCTTTCCAGACCACAAGGCTCGGGGAATAGGCTTTGTGAGGGCCACCCAGTAAAGATTCCATCCCAAATAGTGATACTGATCGGGAAAGACCTGCGAAAGGTCGTGGATAGTTAGAAGGTTGTAATCGACGAAATATCCCTTCCCCCCCATGAATCCGGCCTGACCTTCATAGGAAATAAAGTCGCTACTGCGGACTTCCGCGCGGTACAACCCCTGCTCGAAGTAGTTACGCAACCCGATGTTTCGGAAGTCCAGCATGTGGTCACTGATATAGACGAAGAGCAGAAGCCCGATCGCCCCCCAAATTCCGAGTTGAACGAATCGCAACCGTTTCTGGTTTAGGAAGTACCCGCCCATGAAACCTGCCATGTTGATGGCCAGTGCATTACGGGTGCCCGGCGCTATGACGATAAAGAATTGAAGCAAGATCACCACGCCCACCAAAATCAGTGTCAGCATTCCAAACTCACGTCGCTTGGAAAAAATAATGCCTCCGAGCGCCGGGACAATAAGGCCAAACAAGGCAAGCTCGTTCAGGAGTTCAGCCCAGCCACCGAGCTTTCCGCGCTGCCAAGGTTGGGTAAATCGTGGGGCAATGATGGCATCGAACCAGGCAAAGGGATCAAACCCCACCGCGAGGAACATGTAGAAGACACTGATAAAAAAGCACCCGAAAAAGACGATCAGATAGGTCGAGGGCCGGATTTCCACATCCTGTAGAAAGACCATGGCGACCTTCTCCGCACGCATGATGTGTCGGCCTATCGTGATTCCAAGAAAACCCAACAGCACAACGGTCAAAGCTGTGGCGGTGGGTTCCGGATAAGCGAGCTGGCTGAAATCCTCCTGATTGAAGAGAAACTCGAAGAGCGTCAAAAAGTAGAGCCCGAGGAGGGCGAAGAGGTCGACCCGAACAAGGTTCCGTAGCGACAGACGCATGTCCAACAGGAAGGACGCCCCGAGCGCAACGAGCATGACACGTGCAACCGCTCCTGCCATCTCGGCGGCATCGTTTCCACCCAGAAAGAAGAAACTGACACCGATTCCCACCAAGAGGGCAGCCGTCCCGCTGGCCGTGGGGCGAAGGAAGGCCTCAAGCGACTCTGCATCCGCCGCCGCGCTCACGTCGAAGCGAGTCTCCGCAACGGTTGATGCATCGGAATCAGTCAAACTCATCTCCAGTTTTCTATCGAATGGTGTAGCAATTCACGGGCGGGCATTTCCCACCCATAGCTCTCTTTCACACGGCGGCGACAGGTAGACCACCATTTGAGTTCCTCGGCAAGGGCGGAGATGTTTCCAAATGGGACGATCGATCCATTGACCCGATGCTGGATCAGGTCCTTCGCCCCCACTCTGTCGCTGACAATGCATGGAAGTCCACTCTGCAGAGCCTGAACGACCACCAGCCCGAAGGCTTCTTCCACAGACGGGAGAACGAGAACATCGGACGCCCCAAACGCCTCACCCAGACGTTCCTGGGATACAGCCCCATGGCGCTTCAACAGGGCGCGTCCTTTGTAGCCCTGGAACGCCGACGATGTCTCGCTGGAAGGCGGACCAAAGATGTCGATCTTCCAATCTGGCGGGGCCACCTGTTCAGCCGCTCGAAGAAGGTAATGGAGGCCCTTCCGCAAACTTAACTGGCCAGCAAAGCAAATGGTGAAGGCAGACGTCCCCACGCGTGAGCGCTTCGGAAAACGTCCTGGATCGGCTCCATACGGGACCACCCAGATCCGCTCCTTCGGAAATCCCCCCGCTATCAACTGCCCTCGAACAACCGTGGAGGCAGCACAATGGTAATCTGCCAGCTCGCATTCCTCATCGAGTTGCCGGAGGAACGTGCTGCCTTCCTCAACCCGCACAGGAGGGCGGATACCAGCCCGGGCATACTCTGGCTCAAGCAGCGCAATCTGCTCCCGGAGCGGTCCACTCGCGTGGTTCAAAACTGTGCGCAGACCGAGCGCACGCGCACGCCTGAACGTCTCCAGGCACTGCCCGGGCAACCCATGAATGTAGTCGGCAGGCTCCAGCATCCGTGCCACCCTATTATCGAAACCGCGGTCCTGCCAGCGAAACAAGCGCAAGCTTGCCGGCCGCCACTGTTCGGGCAGCCGCATCCAACCATACGTTATCAGCGTGCGAAGCGACGCCGAACGCATCGAAAACCCGGGGGGCGGGCGCAGCTTCCAGCGAGGATATCCCGAGTAGTAAACCCCCGGAATATTCAGTTCGCGAAGCGCCACTGCCAGATCATAGACGTGACAGGGATTCGTCGCCGAAAAAGAGATACGGGGAGTCCCCTTGCGGCTCTCATGGCCAACTGCATTTGCTAATTCCGATCGAGACACCATACCCTGGAGAACTCGTCGTTTCAGGATTCGGTAATCAGTTCGCCGCCTGGCCGAGGCGCTTCCAGCGTCGAAGACCATGCTTCAGGCGACCGCATGAGACGACACCACCTCAGGTACGACGCCATCGGCACGGCCTTACGGTATTTGAGTGCCGTCGGCAAACGCCTGAGCGCCCCACCCCACCACGCCGGCTCCCTCACAATCCATTGACGGCCGCGTTTCACAGAATACTGCAGCTGCCGAATTCCGCGAAAAGCTGCAAAAAACGGAATTCCCCACCACGGGCAGCGCATCACGATGCTCAAGAACTCATTTCGGGCATGACGGTGATGCGTTCGGATTTCGTTGCGCTCGACACCCGAATAATGGTGCCGAACCGTCAACGCCGTGTAGAGGATAACCTCATACCCGGCCGCGATGCATTGCAGACTGTAATCGGGCTCCTCATAGGCATGAAAGAAAACTTCGGGAAATCCCGGAAGCTTCAGATAAACTGATCGGCGGAGAACCGTCCCGGAGCTGGTGAAACTCCCCACACTCAAGGATTCCCCGAAGGACATTTGCTGCATGGACGCCGGAAATTCATCCGAGCGTTGGGGAAAAGTGGCAGCCGCGAGTTTCGGAGACCTTTCAAAAAGCGCGCTCACACACCCCAGAAAACCTTTTTCCATCGGATAACTGTCGTCGTCGAGCGACAGCACCAACTCACCCTGCGCCTCTCGCAGGATCCGATCGCGCGAATAGACTGAACCCCGTCCCGGAGTGTTCTTCAACAAACGAACGGCTGGATACTCCTGTGAGATCAACGCCTCCGTTCCATCCGTGCACCCGTCTGCGCACACAATGATCTCCAATGGTTTTGGATCGAGCTCCGCCAACCGTTCCAGGGTACGCTCAAGATCCGCTCGGCGGTTGTGCGTCGTAATCGACACGCTAACCCTCAAGCGACCTCTCGAATCTTCCAGGTCCAGCGGAGTCACATCCATTGCAAGCACAGTAAAAGCCCCTCAAGCTGTCGCTCATCACCGTGCCATGACAAGGAAATTCCTCATAGCTCAAGGCGTCCCTCTACCCGCCGAAAGGCAACCGCTCAACCGAAACCGGCTCCACCCCCAGCCCTCAAAAAATCAATTTCTAAAAAAAGCCTTGATCTCCTCTCCGATTCAGCGTTCGACTTGTGGCTTCCTCTAAGAGGATTGAACGCTCAGGTGGTGGAATTGGTAGACACGCACGCTTGAGGGGCGTGTGCCGAAAGGTGTAAGGGTTCAAGTCCCTTCCTGAGCACCACTTCTTCCAGAAGTCCCTCACTACAAGAAGATTGCCCCTCTTCCTGGTCTGAATAAAACCATCCCCTCGGGATACCTTGCTTGCTCGGCATCGATGCCCAGCTCGCCTCAGGCAGGCCTGAACCCTTCATGACCGAGAAGGACAACCGCGTAAAGGTGGCGCATCCTCCGATGTGCCCTTCTGTCTTGCGAGATTTGTTGAAGCAGAACGCAATGCCAGCTTCCGCATTGGCGAACCCGTGTCAGCAAATGCAACGTCGGACGCGCGCCAATTTCTTGCATTTCTGATCAGGCACACCCATCTTGCCAGCTTAAGCCTTCTCATGAACCTGCTGAAAACTTCTAAATTCTGGATGGTCCTCGCTGCTGTGGCCTCACTCGTCGGCTGCGCTTCTTCGCAGCAACGCAACACCCTTGAAACGGTTGATCATGTGGATCTGGATCGATTCATGGGTGAGTGGTATGTCGTCGCACATACGCCGACGACCCTTGATCGGAATGCCTTCAACGGGACGCATACCTATACATGGCGCGGTGATGGTCGGATCGACGCCTTCTACCGCTTCAACAACGGCGACTTCGAAGCCAAGGAACGCACCTTCAATGCCGTCGCCTCCGTGAAGAATGCGCGGACGAATGCACAGTGGGATATGAAACTGATGTGGCCGGTGCACGCGGACTACAGAATTATCTACCTCGATGAAGGGTATCAGACCGTTATCATTGGTCACCCCAACCGCCGCCATACCTGGATCCTGCGGCGGGAGCCACAGATGGGGCGGACGGATTATGCGGATGCCATCCTCTTCCTGCAGCGCGATGGATTCGACGTCTCGCGAATTCGCCTGATGCCTCACCGGCGCTAACTTTCGGCTTTCAAAGAATGCCCGAGCCTCTGCTCTCCTGGTTGTCCGATCGTGCGGCCGGTGCGCTTCTTCATCCCACCTCGCTGCACGGTTCACCGGGATGCGGGGTTATCGGAAGAGCCGCCCGCGAATTCATCGATTTTCTCTCCAGCTCCGAGCTCCTCTACTGGCAGATGCTGCCTTTGGGGCCGACAGGCTTTGGCGATAGTCCCTATCAGTGTTTCTCCGCTTTTGCGGGCAATCCGTACCTGATAGATTTGGAACCCTTGACGGAATACGGGCTCCTGAGCCCCTCAGACTTGGTTCCATTGCAAGGCTTGCCCGAAAAGAGCATCGATTATGGAGGGCTCTATCAGATCAAGTGGCCCCTCCTGCGCCTCGCGTGGCGCCGATTTTGTGAACGCGGTCTCGCCTACCTGCCCAACTACGGGTTGCTGGATGATTTCTGTCGGGGCGAAGCGTCCTGGCTCGAACCCTTTGCCGCCTTCATGGCAGCAAAGAATCATTTTGGAGAGCGGAGTTGGACGGCGTGGCCCGAAGCGGTTCGTTCCTACGAAGCCTTCCTCACATCGGATCTGCCGGGTGAACTCGCTCCCGGCATCGCCTTTCATCGGTTCGTCCAGTATCTGTTCTTTGGACAGTGGACGCAGCTCCGGCGCTACGCCCTCAAGCGCGGGGTGGAGATCATCGGCGATGCCCCGATCTTCGTGGCTCTTGACAGTGCGGACGTTTGGGCAAACCCGAAGGTCTTCAAACTCGACGACAAGGGCCAACCCGAAGCCGTTTCCGGGGTCCCGCCGGATTATTTTTCGCAGGACGGTCAGCTTTGGGGAAACCCTCTCTACGACTGGGAGCAGATGGCAAAAGATGGCTACAGCTGGTGGATCGACCGCCTGCGTGCCAACTTCCGACTGTTCGACGTGATTCGCCTCGATCATTTTCGGGGCTTCCACGACTATTGGGAGATCCCCACCGATGCCGCCACCGCGAAAGAAGGGACCTGGGCCACCGGACCTGGCCTGGCTTTCTTTGAAGCCGTGAAGCAACACTTGCCCGGGGCCCGCATCATTGCGGAAGATTTGGGCGAAATCGGACCCGAGGTGCGGGCATTTCGCGATGCCACCGGTCTTCCGGGGATGAATATTCTGGAGTTCGCCTTCAGCGGCGAAGGCGACAATGTCTACCTTCCCCATAACCACATTCCAAACAGCGTCACCTACCCGGGCACCCATGACAACAATACCGTTGTCGGCTGGTATGAATCGAGCACCGAAGAGGTGCGGGATCAGGTGAGGCGCTACTTGAGAGTGAGCGGCGAAGACATCGCCTGGGATTTCATTCGCTGCGCTTACCGGAGTTCTTCTCGACTGGCTATCATTCCCATGCAGGATCTGATGAGCCTGGATGCACGCGCTCGCATGAATGTTCCCGGCTCAGCCAGCGGCAATTGGACTTGGCGAATGGATACGGCCGGGTTCGGGACCCAACGCGGAGCGGCGTCCTACCTGAAGGAGCTCGCCTGGCTCTACGGTCGCTGATCTTCAGCACCTTCTCACCCCTCCCAAAAGTATATTTTTCATGATCGCGAACGACCGCAAGAAACCACAGACCCGGAACCTCCAACTGATGATAACGTGCCTTTGCGACGCGTTCTTCGATCAGGCAGCGGCAGCGACCGTTGAGGTCCTCGAACACCTCGGTTGTACCCTCACCGTTCCACCAAGCCAGACCTGCTGTGGCCAGCCAGCCTTTAACGCAGGGGATTGGTCGTCCTCGCGCCGCGTCGTGCGCCATACGCTGAATGCCTTCGAAGGTTCCGATCCGGTTGTCGTTCCCTCAGGATCCTGTGCCGCCATGATGCGTCATGGGGCACTCCTCGAATTTGAGAAGGAAGCTGATCTGGATGCCGTTAATGACTTCGCCGCGAAAACGTGGGAATTGTGCGATTTCATTGTCAATGGGTTGGGCATTACACAATGGCCAGGTCGCTACCCGGCGAAGATCGCGCTGCATCGCAGCTGCCATACCAGAGGAACAAACAGTTTTGAAAGTGCCGTCCAATTACTCTCTTCAATCGACGGGGTTGAACTCATCCCCGTTGGGGAAAGCGAGCAATGTTGCGGCTTTGGTGGTACCTTTTCTGTCAGCTTTCCCAATATCTCCAAGGCTATGGGGGCTCTTAAGGTGGAACACCTGACGGCCTCCAAGCCCGACTGCATCGCTGGCCTCGACATGGCCTGCATGATGCACTTCGGGGGGATGATGGAAAAGGCGGGGGATGCGACGCCACGCCGACACGTCGCCGAGATTTTGCGGGACGCACTCCAAAACGCGGGAGGAAAGTCATGAAGCTGGGACAGGAGATCGACCAATACGCCGCGAACCTCGACAAAACCGTTCGGGCCTCCGTTCACTCCGCCTCAAAGATCAAGACAGAGCGGCGGGTCGATGTTCTCACAGAGGCTTATGAAGACCCGGATCTTCTTCGACGGACCGCCGGAAAGATCAAGCAGCATACGCTGGAACATCTGGGGAAATACCTGCGACAGGCTGAAGAGAGCCTCCTGCAAAACGGAGCTCAGGTCCATTGGGCCACGGATGGAGCCTCGGCCAATGCCGCCATTGTCCGTATCATGCAGGAAGCAGGGGTCCGAAAGATGGTGAAGTCCAAGAGCATGGCCAGCGAGGAAATAGAATGCGTCCCCTACCTGGAAAAGCACGGAATGGAAGCCGTTGAAACTGATTTGGGTGAATTCATCGTCCAGATTGATGGGGACCACCCCAGCCACATTGTCACGCCCATCGTTCACAAGACCCGGCAGGAGGTCGCGCAGAGCTTCGAGCGCGAAGGTCTCGGTGCCTATAATGACGATCCCGAAACGATCACCCGCCGGGCACGCGCCTTTCTCCGTGCGAAGTATTTTGAAGCCGATGTCGGAATGACCGGCGGGAATTTCCTCGTAGCGGACAGCGGTCGCATTGTTCTCGCGACAAATGAAGGCAATGCCCGCTTTTCGATCGCAGCCAACCGAATCCACATTGCCCTGATTGGTATCGAGAAATTGATCCCGTCAGACCGTGATCTCCCTTTGTTTCTCGCCCTCCTCGGCCGCTCGGCCACCGCGCAGCAACTTACGGTCTACACCCAGTTTATCAACGGACCCAAGCGGGCCGACCGCCCCGATGGCCCGGAGCAACTCCATGTGATCCTGATGGACAACCGTCGCACGGAGGTTCTCGCCTCTGATTGCCTCGAGATCCTTCGCTGCATCCGCTGCGGAGCCTGTCTCAATGTCTGCCCTGTCTACCGGCAAGCCACCGGACACGCCTACCGCAGTGTCTATCCGGGGCCTGTCGGTGCTGTCCTCAGTCCGTTACTTCACGGAGATCGCTTTGCCGATTACGCTGACTTGCCAAAAGCCTCCAGCCTCTGTGGTGCCTGCCATGAAGTATGCCCGGTCGACATCCCGATTCCCGATCTCCTCTTGCGCCTGCGCAACCGGGCAAAACTGGAAAAGGCTCCGCGTTCCGGCGTCGACACCCCTGGATTCGGTGCCTGGTCCTACCTGGCCTCACAGCCTGCGGCATGGAAAACCGCCCTGCGCCTCGGTCACCTGATGAATATCGCTCCCCATGCGCTTCTGAATGCCCATCCCTCCGCGCGGGCTTGGCAATCCAGCCGCACCCTCCCGAAATTCCGCGGGGGTGCCTTCCGTGATTGGTTCAAGAAGAGGGATTCGGTGCCTTCGCCTCGTCAAGACACACCCAAAGGAGATCAGGTATGAATGATCGGGACAAAATTCTCACCGCCGTTGATCAGGCGCTTGCTCCGCTGCCACGCCGCACGCCTTATCCTGAATGGTCTGCGGAACTTTCTGTTGCCCGCCACGCCCGGGAGGTGCCGGATCTCCTTGCCCTTTTCACACAGCGGCTTTCGGCTACAAACGGTGTCGCCATTGAAGGGATCGATGCCATTCCTGATTTTCTAAGAGCCCACAACGCCTCGCTGGGCGTGGTGGATCCAGCACTGCTTCCGCTCCTGGAAAGTACGTTGAGCTCCTTTAGGCTGGAAACCATCTTCGATCCTGAGCGGCATGCTGAGTTTCACTTCGGAATCACACGTGGGGCCGGAGCCATTGCAGAAAGCGGGACCATTGTCCTGAACGATGCCTCCACCTATTCCCGCCTTGCGGCACTCGCACCGTGGATTCACATCGCCATCGTCGAGAAGGCGTCGGTTCTTCGGACCATCCCCGAAGCGGTCGCCGCCTTCGGGGATGACCCCTCAATTATCTTTGTGACGGGGCCAAGCAAGACCGCCGACATCGAAGGAATTCTCATCGAAGGCGTTCACGGCCCTGGGATTCAGGCCTGCTGTGTCGTGTGAGGACAAGCCCTCGACAATGAATCCTGAATCTGCCACTTCCGGTATCCCCTCTGAGTATTTTGTGACAGATCATCGGGTCCGTGGTTACGAAGCGGGCTTCGCCGGGAACCTGAAATTTGTTAACTGCCTCCACTACTTGCAGGAAGCCGCCGAGTGTCAGGCCGATGCCATGGGGATCGGTCTGGAACACTTGAAGGGCCGAGGCTTGTTGTGGGTCCTGTCGCGTTATCATATCCGGCTTCACCGGTACCCACGCATGGGTGACCGCGTCCGCGTTGCCAGCTGGCCCTGCGCATGGGAACGTCTTTTCGCCGTTAGGGAGTTTGTCTTCATGGATGGCGCGGATCAGCGCTATGGTGAAGCATCGTCGGCTTGGTTACTTTTGGAGGCAAAGAATTTTCATCCGGTCCGCCCGCAGGAACATCTGCCTGCCGTGCCCCTGTTCGAGCGGAGGGAGCTTGAAACCCAATTTGCACCCCTCCCCGCAGTCACCCGCATCGACGCCACCCAGGTTTTTCAGGTCCGAATGCATGACCTCGATGTCAACCGTCATGTAAATAATGCCGTTTACGTCGAATGGGCGCTCGAAGCGGCTCCCTCGGAGTTGTGGAAACATCACCGCCCGGTCGAGATCGAGGTCCGCTTTTCAGCCATGGCTTTCCATGGGGACTCCATTACCGTCGAAGTCGAAGTCGATCCATCTGGCGAGAGCTCGACCCAAACCCTCCTTCACCGCATCGTTCGGACCCGTGATCAACAGGAACTTACCCGAATCCGAAGCCGCTGGCAACGCTATGCCTGAAGGAATCAACCAGACTTCAATCGTGGAAAAAGAAACCTTGTCTGAGACCTCATCTTCTCAAACGATCCGCCCCACGCTTTTCCGCCATCTGTTCACTGACGTCTGACTCAGAAACAATTACGTGAAATCCTCTGCATCCCTGAATCCTATTCCTCCTGCTGGTAGCCAGGGAGGTCATGCTCGCAGCCTTGGTGGACTCCCGCCATCCATAGCCGCCGCGATAAAGATAATCGGTATCGTGGGATCACTCTACCTCTTTATTGTAGGGGTTTCGGGCATGGGCTATGCCTTTAATCTCTTTGGAAAAGAGTTCGCTGAACAGCTCCTTTCCGCGACGTCAAATCCACTCACGGCTCTCTCTGTCGGCATTCTTGCAACGGCGATCGTTCAGAGCTCATCGACCACAACTTCCATCATTGTAGGACTTGTCGCCGCCGGAGCTGTCTCCGGACCTGCGGCCGTATTTATGATCATGGGGGCAAACATCGGGACAACCCTCACGAGTATGCTTGTCTCCCTCGGGCATATTCACCGGAAGCAAGAGCTCGAGCGTGCGTTTTCTGTCGCTGCGATTCACTCGTTTTTCAACCTTCTCTCGGTTTCAATCCTGTTCCCTCTGGAATGGCGCACCGGCATCCTCAGTCGACTGGCCGAAACGCTCACTGGACTTTTTCAAGGGGTCGGCGGCATGCGTCTCAGCAATCCACTGAAGACAATTACGGAGCCGACAATCGAACTCATCTCGATACTCAGTCTGAATAATGGCTGGGTCATGCTCGTTGTTACGATTGCGCTCACATTCGGGATGTTGATCGCGATTGTGAAGATCCTCCGAAGTCTCGTCCTTCACAAACTCGAACATTTCTTCGACACCCACCTCTTTCGCAACAGCGGTCGGGCCATGCTCTTCGGTATGCTCCTCACTTTCATGGTGCAAACCAGTTCGATCTCAACAGCCCTCGTCGTTCCGCTGGCCGGGGCAGGCGTTCTCCGCTTGATCCAGGTCTATCCTTTCTGCCTCGGATCCAACCTCGGAACGACCATGACGGCCATGCTGGCCGCGCTTGCGACCGGGAGCGATGTTGCCGTCACCGCTGCATTCACACACCTTCTCTTCAACCTCATGGGGATCCTGATGATCTGGCCCATCCCGTTCATTCGCCGAATTCCGGTGCATGTAGCCAGTGCCCTGGGGCGGATAGCAGCAAAGAATCGATTCTTCCCATTCCTGGTTATGGCTCTCGTTTATTTCTTAGTTCCTGCTTTCATTATTCTTATCGTCCGCTAATTTACATTCATGATGTGGCGAAACCTTCTCAACGTTTTCAAGAACGATAACCTCTACACCCAGGCCCTGACAGAGTCCCACGAGATGCTGGATCTCGACCTGACCATGTTCGAAGCCTCGGTCAAATCCCTCCGGAAATCGGACACGGGTGCTATCAGCATCGATATCCTGAAGACGGACAAGCGCATCAATCGCTTTGAGCGGGAGGCGCGGCAGCGGGTTCTCACCCACCTCGCTGTAAGCGGGCCAGCCGACCTCTCCGGTGGCCTCGTTCTCGTCAGCATCATTATCGATATCGAGCGCATTGGGGACTACGCGAAGAACATCTACGATCTCGCGCAATACCATCCTTCCCGACTCCATGGGGGCAGCCTCGAACCGCGGCTCGCCGATGTGGAAGCCAAAACCCTCGCAATCTTCCGGAGAACGGCTGAAGCCTTACGGGAACAGAATGTCGAAAAAGCCCGCCGTGTGATGATCGACTACAAGGAGGGCTTATCGAACGATTGCGAATCGATCGTCGAAGACCTCGTCATTGGAAAGGTAACAGACCTTGATGTCCGCACCGCTACAGCGATCGGCCTGTACGCCCGCTACCTGAAGCGAGTCGGTGCACACTCCCGAAACATCGTCACGAGTGTCGTCAATCCCTTCCATCGACTCGGTTACCGCGAAAAATCGGAAGCGGACGCCTAGTCTCCCAGCAAACTCAAACGTTGCCGCGCGCGAAACTGGCTCGGCGACTCCCCCGTGAGCTTTCCAAAGGTGTGACAGAAGGCAGCGGCATGGGTGAAGCCGCACTCCAGAGCAATGCTCTTGACAGGTTCGTTGCCCGCCGCGAGTCGTTCCCGCGCCGCCCGCACCCTTCGCTCAATCAAGACGCGGTGGGGTGCCTGACCAAGGTGGCGACGAAACAGGTGGTTGAGATGAGCCGGGGTGCATCCAGCAGCTTCCGCCACCTGCTCCACTTTCAAGGGCTCCCGATAACAGGCATCTATCAGCTTCAGGGCCGGGGCGATGGCAGGATGAAGACTCCCCAACGTTTGGTTGATAGGAGGCCGTGAGGCCTCCATGAGAAGCCTCCCAAAGAGGTAGGCCGTAAGCCCATCCCGTGGCATGCGTTCATCGACAAAAAGTCCGACGGCTTCTTTCGTGAAGGATTCGAGTGTTTCCAGCGACCACCAACGCGAAAAGCGCTCGGTCCGACGCCCGCTCCGGATTCCATCTTGAAAGCGTACGGCGAGGCAGCGGTAAGGATCTTCCGGATCACTTCGCCCGATCGTCAGGTCGCCCCCAATATGCCACAAAAGGTCCCCCTTTCCGACCTCACGCCAGGATCCTTCGGTTTCCACCCAACCCCGGCCACCGGTCACAACTTCGACCAATTCATCCCCCCTTTTGATTTGCCGCGGGGTCGGCTGAACCCCCCTTCTCTGGTGATAGTGGCTCACGGCGACGGCTTTTGAAGGTACCTTCAGACGCACCATCGTAACCTTTCCATTTTGCAATAAATCATTGTTTTTCGATACCTTTCAAATTCGTAATCCAATGATCAAGCTTCATTGTGAAACCGCAACCTACCGAAACAGTAATCTCCCTAATACCACAAACATGATTCGATTCGGATTTATCGGCGCCGGCCAGATCTCCTTCCCCAGCGCAAAAAAGATCAACGCCCACCCCCAAGCCCGCGTTGTCGCGGCCTACGATACCAACCCCGCCCGGCTGAAGGCCCTCTGCGACGCCAACGAGATCGAGCGCGCCTATGCCACGAAGGAGGCGTTGTTCGCCGATCCTGAGATCGATGCGGTTTATATCGCCGTTCCCAACGCATTTCATGCGCCGCTTTCAATTGAAGCGCTCCGCGCCGGAAAGCACGTGATTCTGGACAAGCCGTTCGCCCTCACCGTTGAGGAAGCCGAAGAGGTGATGAAAGTCATCAAGGAGACCGGGAAGACTTTCGTCCTCGGGATGAACAGACGCTTCGATCCCGACAGCCAGAAGATTCGCTCGCTCGCTGCCGAAGGAGTCTTTGGAGATATTTACCACGCAAAAGCTTCCTGGTTGCGGCGCGAGGGGATCCCTCGCCTGGGGACTTGGTTTGGCAATCGCCAACTGGCGGGTGCCGGCTGTCTCTTCGACATCGGGGTGCACATGCTCGATCTCTGCCTATACGTTATCGATAACTTCGATCCGATCTCCGTGAGCGGTAGCACCTATTCCCAATTTGGCCATCGGGGGCTCGGCGAAGGAGGCTGGGGCCTGTCCGACACGTCCGCCATTAACTTTGATGTCGATGATTTTGCCGCTGCCCTGATCAAGTTCCGCAATGGTGCAAGCGTCGCCCTCGATGTCGCCTGGGCCTGCCATTTTGAAAATGACAACCACCTCGGGGTCCAGGTTTTTGGCACCGAAGCCGGAGCCTCCACCCATCCGGCGCGCATCTTCCGCCGCAACCCCATCCGGGAAAACTACGAGATCATCGACGACGTTCGGGCCACAGTTCGCTTCCCGCATGCAGATCGCTTCTCCAATTTCATAAATCACCTTCTGGGCGAAGAGGAACTCTGTGTGACGGTCGACCAGGCCTTCGCGGTTCAGAAAATCCTCTGCGCAATCTCGGAATCCTGCGCCACCGGCCGCGAAGTCCGGCTGGACTAGAAATTTCCTTTTCAACTTCCCCCCAACCCCAACTTCCATGAGTAAAGCCCGCGATTTCGGAGTGCAGAGCTACTGCTTCCGCGAAGTGAAAGATAACCGTGTCGTTGCCCGTCATGTCCGCGAGATCGGCCTGGAGAAGATTGAAGTCTGCGGTGTTCACGCCGACTTCAACAACCAGACGGCGTGGAAAGACGTCATCGCTCAATACAACGATGCGGGCGTATCCATCATTTCAATTGGAGTCCAAACCTTCTCAGGCAACGACCGCGAGGAAGAGTGGTTCGAGAGTGCGGCGGCCGCTGGTGCCGGACATATCTCGTGTCACTTTTCCATAAACAACTTTCTCACAGCGATTCCAAAGGTGCGTAAATGGGCCGCCCATTACGGTATTCGCGTTGGAATCCACACCCATGGTGGCTACATGTTTGGTGGCTCACCCGACGTCATCCGCTACCTCCTTGATCTGGGAGGACCGGAGATTGGGCTCTGTATCGACACCGCCTGGGTCATGCAGATTGGCCCGCACCGCGGTCAACCCGTGCAGTGGGCGAAGGACTTTGCAGGACAGATCACGGGCATCCACTACAAAGATTTTGCTTTCGAGCGAAATGGCGATTGGAAGGACACTGTCGTCGGTGACGGCAACCTCGACCTTCCGGCCTTCGTAAACGCACTGGAAGAGGGCAATTTTAATGGGGTCGCTGTCCTCGAGTATGAAGCTGATCCAGCCAACCCGATCCCGGCTCTGAAGACCTGTGTCGCACGGATGCGCGCCCTGACCTGAAGTGCCGGGGAATCAGCGCGTAAGCTCGAGAAGCAAACCCTCAACGGCCTCAGGATCGCCAGGCAGCGTCCCCACGCGAACACCAAACGACTCCTTGAAGACATGAAGCCGCCCGTCCCGGACATGGGCCGCGGCAGCGGAATGGCATCCGCCACCCATCGCGGCCAGCGCGCGTCGCTCGATATCAACCGCCGCCGCTGTGGCAGAACACAAAAGCGGACGCCAACGCTCCACATCCTCCGTCCGGCATTCGACACCGATTGCGCCCTGCCCCGCCGCCGGCACACACTGCCGGATTCCCAAAGGAACGAAAACCAGCCCAGGGTATTCAAGAATCCCCAGCCGCTGCAGCCCCGCCCGTGCCATAACCGTTCCATCGGCCGCACCTGCAGCGATTTTCTCCAAGCGGGTGCCAACGTTCCCACGGATAGTGACCCACTCAACATCCAGCAGGAACTTTGCCAACTGCGTTCTGCGACGCGGGCTGCCTGTAGCGAGCGTATGAATACGGGCCACGTCTTTGCGGAGCACCAGAACGTCTTCCGCCGGCACGCGGGGAAGGTAGCCTGCAAGGACAAGCCCTTCGCCTAAAGTCGTTGGAAGATCCTTTGAGGAATGCACGGCAAGATCGGCCTCTCCAGCAAGAATCACCCGCTCCAATTCCGAGGTAAAGAGCCCCTTCCCTCCCTTCTCTTCCAAGGACCATTGCAGGCGCTCGTCCCCAACCGTCGAACAAGGCAGCTCCTCAAATTCGACACCAGGCATTCCTCTCGAAAAACGTTTGATGGCCTCGCGTGTCTGGGCAAGCGCCAGGGGCGATTTCCTGGTGGCAACGATAACTTTATAGCGCGGCTGCATACCCTATCCTTTACTCGCCCGCTCTTCCTCATGGCAAGCACCCTTCGCCACAGCCCCAGGGCAATTACCTGAACCGGGCCGGGAGCGCCCGCCCTGTGACTGCCGGGAACATCTTCAATCTGTAAGAACAATCGCTGGCACCCGCATCCGGTTGCATTCCGTCCGCCGCCTCATCAAGGTGTGCGGCTTTAATGACAAGCACGCCCCCAACCATTCGATTCCAGGACGTGAGCAAGCGCTTCGGGTTGGGCCCCATCGTGCTGCAAGGAGTCGATTTCGCCGTCGAGCCGGGGAGCTTTGTGAGCATCATCGGACCGAGTGGTTGCGGCAAGTCCACCCTGCTGCGCCTGATCGCAGGCTTGATCGAGCCCACCTCGGGACAGGTCCAGGTCTCGGGAAGCACCAGCAAGGCCCGTCCGGAGATGGCTTTCATTTTCCAGGAATCCACCCTTCTCCCCTGGCTTACTGTCCGCGGCAATATCGAGTTGCCCCTGCGGCTTCGAGGAACAGACCAACGCTCGCGCCAAGCGACCGCAGAACACCTTGCCAAGCATGTTGGTTTGGGATCAGTAACCCATTACTACCCGCGCCAGCTCTCCGGGGGGATGAAGATGCGCGTCTCTCTCGCACGTGCACTCAGCCTCAAACCTGCCATCCTGCTAATGGATGAGCCCTTTGGCGCGCTTGATGCCATTACCCGCAATCGCTTGAATGTCGAATTGCTCGCCCTGCACCGGCGACAGCGATGGACCGCCTTTTTCGTCACTCATTCTGTCAACGAGGCTGTCTTCCTGGCGGACCGCATCGTCGTCCTCGCGAGCAACCCGGCTCGCGTCGAGGCCATTCTTGATATCAAGCTCCCATCGGAGCGGACACATGCCCTGCGGGAAAGTCTCGAATTTCAACACGCCGTAGCGGAAGCCAACCGTCGCATGCACGACATTCTCTCCAAATGAATGGACGACGTTCAGATCCAGGCCAGTGGGCATGGTCCTTGGTCTTTGGGCTTGGATTCATTGGGCTGTGGTATGCCATCAAGTATGGGTTCTCGTTCCCATCTTATCTGCTTCCTGCTCCCCATGAGGTCTTTGGCGCGCTTTGGGAGGAGCGGAAACCGCTCACCCGGGCCACCCTCGCCACCGTTCAGGGATCTCTTGGCGGGTTTCTCGGGGCCGCACTTGTTGGGTCCCTCGCCAGCTTGCTCATCCATGCCTTTTCATGCCTTCGACACGGGCTCTACCCCTTCATCATCTTCATGCAGATGGTGCCAATCATTGCCACCGCTGCCATCATCGTGATCTGGTTTGGTGTCGGAATCCAGTCCGTTGCTGTGATCGCTTTCCTCATCGGCTTTTTTCCCATCATGGCCAGCACGTTGGCCGGGCTGTCATCGGTGCCGGAGCAGCAAGTAGAGCTCTTTCGCCTCTACAACGCCAATCGTTGGCAGGAATTGCTTTACCTTCGGGTACCCACAGCCCTCCCCCACTTCTTCACGGGAGCAAAAATCGCCGCCACCCTCGCTGTCATTGGTGCCGTCACCGGAGAGGTCTTCGCCGGCAGCACCAGCTCCGGAGGCGGCTTGGGCTTCATGATCCTGATCTACAAATCTTCTCTGAAGATGCCGGCCCTGTTTGCCGCGACACTCATCTGCTGCCTTCTCGGCTTCGGCTTCGTCGGGTGTGTTCGCCTTGCCCGATGGCTCTGTCTTCGCAAGTGGCACGAATCGACTTCAACTGAATGAGAATTAATTCTGAAAAAACCCTCCCCTTTCTTCAGCGCATGTTTCGCTCATTCAAATGGGAGCATGCGCCTTGTCTCCTCCTCCTGTGCTTCCTCCCGGCATTTGGCTGCGAAAGAAAAATCAGCCCGATAGCCCCTGCCGAAGAGGGGAAACCCATCCGGATCGTACTCCAAACCGATTGGTTTGCCCAACCGGAGCACGGGGGTTTCTATCAGGCTGTGGCCAAAGGCTACTATGAAGAAGCGGGCCTCGAGGTTACCATCCTGGAAGGCGGGCCCAACGCCATGTCCGTCTACAAGGTGCTCGACGGAAGGGCTCATTTTGCCATGAACCGGGCGGATAATGTCATGCTGTTTGTCGCGCAAGGCATGCCCTTGCAGATGGTTATGGCAACGCTTCAACATGACCCTCAGGGGCTTATGTTTCATGCCGATGATCCTGCCCATCGCATCGAGGATCTCGACGGACGCCGCGTGATGGCTGTGCCGGGCTTGAACTGGATTGACTACGTCGAGCGGAAATTCGACGTGAAACTGGACATCCTGCCGCACGACTTCGGTATGGACCGGTTTCTCAATGACCCACGTCTGATCCAGCAGTGCCTCGTCACAAATGAACCCTACTACATGGAGAAGCACGGTGCTGATGTCCGGGTAATCCGCTTGGCCGAAACCGGCTTTGATCCCTACCACGGCATCTATGCTCGGAACGATTTTGTGGTCTCTCACCCTGAGGTTGTCAGGGAGTTTATACAGGCTTCAGTGCGTGGCTGGAAAGACTATATCGAGGGGGACCCCACCCCCGCCCTCACTCGCATTGGAGAAAGAAATCCACGCATGACGTCTGAATTCATGCGCTTCGCCTACAACAAGCTAAGAGATGAGAATCTCGTGTCGGGAAAACCTGATGATCCTTTGAGTGCCGTTGGAAGACTCCACCCCACGCGCATGAAGTCCCTCCACGACGAGATGGTGAGCCTCGGTCTTCTTCCCGAACCGCTCCAGCCCGAGGCCTATTTTACGGATCGATTTCTCTCCGCTTCCGACTGATCTCGGATTGAGTAGCCGGGGGAGGTTGCCCTCCCCAAGCGCTCACATCACCGGGCATACGGATCACGTAACACGGCGGTTCCTCAGGAGGATGTTCTTTGCAGGGAACCGAGTCGATCGAGCAGGCGGAGCAGGTTCATCGCCTCGAAGGACTTGCGCGGGAACGCGAGGTTCATCTGGGAGGCTCCACTGTTGAACCACGGACCTCGTCGGTTCCATGCACCGATCCGGGCATGTTCGGGGTTGAGTCCGCGGGTCTTGAGTTTGCGGAAGCGGGTGCGACCGCGTTTCCACTGGGGCCAGAGGATGCACCGCAGTCGGCAGCGCATCCTGGATCCTGGTCCGCTTTCATATGGAGTGGGATCTCATCGTCTTCCTGAGATTCGGCCCTTCACCCCTGTGCGATTCCTGTTCGTCAGGCCAGCGCTTTACCATGGGCTTCCTTCCCAGCCGCCTCGCGACAGCCGCAGTTGCCCTTC
>CAYOIB010000010.1:0-54672 GCA_964403935.1 uncultured Puniceicoccaceae bacterium
TTCGGGAGAAAATGGCCGTATTGATACCCACGAGACGCCCCGCCGCATCCACCAGGGCACCGCCACTGTTTCCCCGATTGATGGCAGCGTCCGTCTGAATGAAATTCTCATACGCGCCCGCCCCCAGCAGGCCCAGGTTGGAGCGACCCGTGGCTGAGATAATCCCCATTGTCGACGCTTGTCCCAGCCCCAGCGGGTTCCCCACCGCAAAAACCACATCTCCCACCCGGAGCTGATCGCTGTCAGCCAATGGCAGAAAAGGAAAAGACTCACCACCCGCCCCGCTGCTCACTTTCAAAAGCGCAATATCAGACCTCGGATCCCGCCCGATGATACGAGCGTCGAGCACTTCCCCATTGCCTCGCACGAGGACGACAGAATCCGCCGGATCACCCTGTTCAGTGGCTATGACATGGTTGCTTGTCAGCAAGTAGCCATCTGGCGAAATGAAAACCCCCGAGCCGATCCCATGCGGGATGCGTCGCTCCGGCGGCAAAAGAAGCTCCTGTAACAGCTTCTTCTCCAAATCCGGATCCTCCTGTCCGGGGACATTGCCCTCTCCATTCGACAAACCCCGAAAGTGACGCAGCAACTCGTCCCCGGTCGAATCCTCCGGCCGGGGCACGATCGATTCCGCCCGCACAAGGACAACAGCGGCCCGTGCTTTCTCCAGAATATCCGCGTAACTCGTCAGACGATGAGGCTCCACCTCCGCAACCGGTCGTGGATCTATCGTGAACAAGCCCGCCCCGCCCCACACAGGACCCAGCAAAACCGCCCACCCAAGCACCCCCCATCCAGCACGCCAACACAAACAGACCATTTCCAACAATGCCCCATACCCTCCGTTTTTTCAAGATCACAACAGGCAACATCGACGCCGCTCCCTGCCCATTCCAATAGACCCAACGGCCACTCGATTTCTGACCTCTCTCGATTGACAAGTTCGGTTCCGAGCCCCTGGCTTCGACCGCAGACGAACAAAAACAGTATATGCACCTCGCATGACCCTCCCCCTCAACCCCTATACCCCTATGAGTCATAAGAATCCCCTCCGTATCGGATTTCTTGGTACGGGAAACATGGCCCGCATCCACGCCACCGCTCTTCGCAAAATACCTGGAATCACCCTTGCAGGGGTGGTCGGTTCCAGCCCTGCTAAAGCTGCTGCTTTTGCCGAGGAAAACGGGTTGGAATCGGGCTACGCCAACTTCGACGCCATGCTGGATGTCGCCAAGCTCGACGCCGTTTACCTCTGTGTTCCGCCCCATGCCCACACGGGGCAAGCGGAGCTGGCAGCCACGAAAGGTCTCCATCTGTTCATGGAGAAACCCATCGCTTTGGACGTGGCCAAGGCCCAAAACATCGTCAATGCCATTGCCCGGGCCGGGGTGTGCAGTCAGGTCGGATTCCACTTTCGCTTCCTCAAATCCGTCCAGAAAATCCGCGAGTTGATCGACGAGGGCAAAGCCGGTGGCCCCACCCTCTTCACGGGCCGTTTCTGGGTAAACATGGAGGGTCCCGAATGGTGGCGGGATCGCAGCCGTTCTGGTGGCCAGATATTTGAACAAGCCACCCACCTGCATGACCTTGCGCGACACTTTTGCGGAGAGGTTGCTCATGCTCGCGCAGAAGTCCGCAACCTCCTCCACACGAGCGATCCCGGCTATACAATTGAAGACACCAGCCTGACCACGATTGCCTTCCAGAACGGAGCCCTGGGCATTGTCACGGCGAGCAACTGTGCTCTTCGAGATCACTTTATCGCCGACTTCTCTCTCGTCTGTGAACACCTCACGATTGAGTTCAAGTCCACCGGACAAAATTGGGTCACCCCTGATTCCGCCCGTATTCATTATGCCACGGGCGAAGTCGAGGCCATCGTCGAAGATGGCGACCCCTTTCTCGCGGAAAACGAAGATTTCATCACCGCCATTCGTGAGGGACGTCCCACCCGCACACCTGCCACTGAAGGCCTTGCGGCCATCCGTCTCGTCGAAGAGGCCTTGAAGCAGTCTTGATTCACACGGCGGTCGGCTGCAGGCGATTCGTCATTCTTCGCTCCACCGAGCATCCACTGAAATCACGGCGTGATCGCTTAGGGGCGTTCCCTCGGCTGTCGATGGATAAGCCGCGAGCCATGTCCCTGGGGAGGACTCACTCTCAATCGTTTCAATCCCACGCAGGCAGATGAAGTCGATCCGATAGTCGCCAAAAACGTTTCGTCCGTCCCGCACGCGCTGCACGGAACCCTGATCGAGGTTATTCGAGGCCGCGAGGCTAAAGCCGGCGGTTTGCAGCGTCTCAAACAGTAGATGCGTGGGCCGCGCGTTCAAATCGCCTCCCAATACAACAGGTTGTGCAGGCGGAAGCTGGCTTACCGATTCGAGGATCGCGTCCACCTGGATTCCCCGCAGGTCACTGGGTTCACGGAAAGCGGCATTCTGAGACTCGAGATGCGTTGAAATCAGGGTGATATCACCGGCAGGCGTCTCGATCTCGGCGAGGAGAGCCATGCGACCGCCTAACCGGCGAATGACATCGTTGTACCAAAGGTTGTAGATTTGTGGGAAGCGAAGCATGCGAACGTTCTTTAGATGTGGTTTCGCCAGAATTGCATTCCCTGTATAGCCGTGGGTATCCGGCATTCCCGTATCGAAATCCGACAGGCCACCGGGCAACTCCAGAAACTCAACCCCGAAGGCGTAGTTCATCCCAAGGGCGGAGGCGAGTTCGCGTGTAAAATGGCGGTTCTCCGAGCGTCCCACCCCGTGATCGACCTCGGAGAGCAGAATGATGTCTGCGTCTGTGAGAGAAGGATGCTCATGGAGCAGCCGGATGCTGGCTTCCGGATTCCGGGCAAACTGAATGTTCCAGGCCACGATGCGCAGGCGCTGCGGATCGACCGCTCCATCCGCTTCATTGCGCACCTCGATCTGCCCAAGGGCATCAATCTCCGCATCCAATTCAACCCGGATCCTGCCCTCCTGGTTCTTCTTCCATGCCAAGCGACGTTCGATCGGAATCGGCTCCAGCTGTGCAGTTGCCGTCGTCACCAGCTCCACCGGGGGCGGGCGTGTCGGCGTTCTCACCAAGGCCTTATCGGCAACTTCCGCCCCTTCCCAAAACGTTTGCTCAACCGGCATTCGCACAAAGCCTCCCGGCCGAAACTGGCCACCCTCAACCTGACCGAAATGAATCTCTCTTCGCTCCTCTCCACTCCCGTTGTTAACCGTCAGGGCAAACCCCAAACGCCTCGTCCATCGGGCGGGCGTCTGCAACAAAGTCCACGGGACAGTGGCCCGGTATTGCGTGACCGCATCCCCCTTACGGGACACGTCAAACACAAGACTCACGGGTCCCTCGGCCCCACCGGTCGGGCTCCCCCATCCGCCATCAATATTTCGTCCCGAATGATGGAGCCATGCCTGCGGCCCCGCGTCTGTCAGTGCCAGACAAAGCGAAAGATCGTCGCTCCCGATCCATTCCCGGTCTGGATCACGACCTTCCGTGCCATCACCCCGTCCATCCAGATAAAACTGAATACTGTCACCATCGTAAATGTCGGCACCATAGGCGGCATTGCGATGCTCCCTGTCTTCCACATCCACGCGTAGAAGCACCCCTGTATCGCTCACCCCAATCCAGCCTGTGATGCGCTCGCCTGATCCGGCAGTGAGTTCGAACACGGGGGGCTCACCCCCCTCCCATGCTTTCGCAGGAGCAGCCAGATATGGAATCACCCCTGAGTGAAATGTGGCATACCCGAGCCCCGCTCCACAAAGGGACACCACCATGACAACAGCCAAGCGCACTCGGAATCCAAATAAACGGGATAACCCGAAGCCGCCTGAAATCCTGTGTCTATTCATTCAACCTTACGCGTTCGATCGTAAACGAAGGCACCGTGTTGTTGGCGCGGAAAGTTCCCCTGGTGGATTTGATTCCGTTCTGCTCTACCTCCACAGTCGGCTCGGTGAAGGGAGCACCATAGGTCAACTGCACCACGGCAAATTCATCGACCTGAACCACACCGCTATGGAGAGCAACTCTTGGGATTGAATTCCCATGCGCATACCGCCCCTCCGCTGTATAAATCTGCCCAACGCGCGTATCCCGTTCCGTTGGCTGGATCATCAGGAGAACCTTTTCCCCCACCACGGGATTTTGGGGTGCTGCAAGACCCGCCCCGACGCGCTGGGCCGCCAACTTGAAGCGCTGTTCAGCATTGGGCTCAGGCCGGTTCCTGGAATCAACCGGAACGAGAGAGAGCCAGGCTTGGTTTCCTACATCCGGCATGTCCCAGCCCGTAAAGGTAATGACGTCGTCCTCCAGTCTCGGTGCCAAAGTAAACTCAAAGCGCGCACCTTCCCGTCCCCGTGTGATATTCGCGCTCCCGTCAATGACGAGCTTCACCAAGGTGTGTCCCCATTCTTCCACAATCTCTCCCGAGATCAGACCGGGGGGCAGGGTTGAAGGATTGCGGGCGGTCATATCCCCACCAATAACATCGCCACTGACTTTGCCGGATGCCTCGGATTGAAAACGGAAATACGCGGGCTCCGGTCTTTGGGAGATTGAGAGATTCACCACCTCATACACTGTATCGCTCAAAGCCCGCCGCACCGCATCGCGCGATAGCTTGGCGTTGCCTGCGGGCCAGAGCTCCACCTTTCCCCCGCCGCCCAAGTTCGCCCGCATGCTGCCTGCGAAGCGCGGAGCCGGATCCATTGATTCCAGCTGCAGTTGCCACTGCTGCTGGGCCATGCGCCCGATATTACCCCCCTCCATGGCACCGGTCGCCCGAAGGTCAATATGTCGATCGCGAAGCTGCCCCGAAAGATTAACCCCGCCCCCCTCGCCCGGCAACCAAGCCTGACCGGCCACCACACCATTTCCTTGATTCTGCAACCGCACCCACACAGGCCAATACCGCAGGCGGGAGCTTTGAAGCACTTCAACAAACCCGGCAAACGCCTGCGCCGTGCTAAGGTCCGCATCCAGAAACCTGGTCATCGCCGCGCGTTCGTCCGCGACCGCCTTCGGCGTCCACATCCTGTCCAGTTTCAGCGAGACGTCGCCATAGCCCACATACGCGACGCGCGGGTTTGGACGCCACAGTCCCGATAATTGCTTGCCCCCTTCATCCACATGGAAGCGCCATGTCTCGCCATTCGGAAAAGAGATGTAGAGCGCGCCCTGATTGATCACCACACCCAGGTTGGCATTCACGTTAAACGAGGACGTCCCCACTGTCGCGACGCCCGTATAACGATCCGTTTCATCGACTCTTTCCAACGTAAGCGAAACCGGCTGGGCCGCTTGGCCCGAACTAAATACCTTTTCCCCGCTCAAGAGCGCGCGGCCACCCAATACGGCAGCGACTGAATCCATTGCGTCGCGGATCGCCTGGCGCTGTGCTTCGAGGCGCTTCACCACACCCTCATGGGCACGCCGATCCGCCTTCAGAACAACATCCGCCTCCCCCATCCACACCCCCGGGAATGAGGCCTTCCCTTTCACTACAGGCTTGTCCGCCGAGCCCGTGACATTCAGATGAATACGGCCCGAAACGGGCTGCGCACTCTCAATGGCGGAAGCCGGATGCACGTTCAAATCCATTATCAAAGAATTCCCCGTCGCACTCTCCGGGCGCACTTGGCCAGACATCGCATGGACGCGAATCGGACGCAAAGGATCCGGCTGCGCGGGGCTATCGTCCATAATGAGTTCGCCGCCGATATTGGCACCTTGTGACATGAAGCGAATCGCGATCACAGAAGCCGGTCCAACGTCCTCCGCCTTCACGATAACAAGATCCTGACTCTCCAAAAATTTCTGAAGACCTTCAAGACGACGCTGCTGCTCGGCCGCGCGCGCTTGGGCTTGCTCTTGGGCGGCGATCACCAGCGTCTTGCCTTTCGGCAGGCGCTGGAATATCTGCGTGCTGCCTGTCCCTTCAGCTGTCAGCTGCAGGCGATCCTTATCCATAACAGCAGCATAGACCGTTGTCGCTCCACCAGGGACCACCATGCTCAGACGACCTGCGTCCAGCAGACTGTAGCTCATCGTCGTGGTATAGTGCCCCCCATCCATCGTCGCGAGAACCTTACCCTCCTTCGTAAACTCAAACCCGAGGTACATCCCCGGCGTCTCTCGGAGCCAGATGCCTGCCAGATGGTCGGCCTTTTTCACATCACGACCCTCAACCGCAGCGCTCCCGCCATCTTCCGAACCACCTCCCCCACACCCGGGAAATGCCACAGCCAGCGCGAAGAGAACAAATATCGAAAGAAACAAACGACCGCCCGCATGAGCGTACTTGTTGAAGCGGCCAATGAACATGCGCTCTTGGCCACAGACAGAGAAAGAAAGGTCGCTCATAAGGAATCCTTGTAAATAGACTGATAAAGACAGAGGCGGAGACGTTTAGATCCTTTTGGGTGCCCCTTGCGACAAAAAATATTCTCAATTGCAGCTTTTTTGCGGGCTGCTCTCTGGCGTTATCAAGCGCCTCTCGATCTGACTACCCTTCCGGATCGCTCCGCACGGTTACCTCTTTCCCGGTCTTGCTGGATTCCAAGGCGGCGAGGAGAACTTCCGTGATATGACGTGCCCGCGCCAGCGTGCAGAAATCGGGCTGTCGCCCTTCCCGAATACAAGCGAACCAGCGCAGGTGAGCATTCACCTCGATTCCTGGTTCTGGATGCATGCATTCGAGCGGTGCATTTTCACGGTCATCCCGGCTCGGTCTCCAAAGCTCGAGAGGTGCATCCTGAGAGCCCGGAGCCAACAGCTTGCCTTCCGTTCCGTGCACCCGCGTGAAGGACGTACGCGCCGGATCGCACCACCCTGTCTCGGCCGTGCCCAAAGCCCCGGAAGCAAACTCCAAGATAAGCGTAGCGGTGTCTTCCAGCGGCGTCGGCTTTGCGATTGTCCGCAGCCGCGCAGAGACAGAGACGACACGCCCGAGCAAATAAACCAAATTCGCTACAGCATACACGCCCATGTCAAAGAGCGCACCGACCGATGCCTGCTTCGGATCGAAGAACCAAAGATCTTCTGTCCGCCGTTCCTCCCCGAACGCATCAGCCACTTCCGCATAATAAACCTCCGGTCCGCCATGACTGTGCCGCGCAGCCGCGCCACTGATTGTGCCCAGTCTTCCGGCATCAATCATCCGCTTCATTGTCCGGATCGTCCCTGAAGCATGGGGCAGAACATAGACAATCTGCTCCGGCCGCCGGGCCGCCACCTCCACGAGCGCATTGGCCTCCTCCATGCTCGCACAGAGCGGCTTCTGCATGAGCACATGCTTCCCGGCCCGCAGCGCTGCCAGCCCCGCCGCCGCATGGAGTGGATGAGGCAAACTGATAATGACGCCCTCCACTTCGGGATCAGCCAGCAGCGATTCCCAATCTGTCGAAATCCGGTCAATCCCGTAGCGCGCCTGCAATGTTTCCAGACGCGAGACCGTCCTCCCGGCGAGGTGAACGACCCGCATCTCCGGAATCTGTTCCATCTCCGGCAAATGACTCAGGGCCGCAATTCCGCCCGCCCCAAGAATGCCGATTCCCATAGGCTTCTGTCCCATCGTTCGCCTCTGTTCCTGAATGTCTTCCAGATCGGTTATCGAAATCGCCTCAATACCGACTCAGAAAAGCATAGCTCTCCCGGATAGAACCAATCATGTCGTCATTCCCTGATTCATCCTCGATCGCATACACGCCGTCATATCCGATCTCCCGAAGCGCAGCCATATAGGCATCCCATGGGACATTGCCCTGCCCACAAGTGGCGCGCCTGGTCTCCGGATTCCAGTCCTTTGCGTGCGTGTGGACAATGTAATCCTTCAGCACGTGAACCCCCTGCACCGTCCCTTCTTCAGACCCAAAGCGCAGCAGATTACAAGGATCGTAGTTCACCTTCAGGTTGGGGCTTCCGATCTTCCCGAGAAAGACTTTCAACGCTTCCGGTGTCTCCTGTCCCGTTTCCGGCGCAAAAAAGACACTGGCGGATTCCGCGTGACGTGCAATCGCACCGACGGACCGCAGAAGCGTCTGATAAGCGGGTGCTGCCGTATCCTCCGGCATACTGCCCACGTGAGTGGTCACCACCGGCACGCCCAGGTCCGCCGCAAGGTCGAGAACGGCCTTGGTTTTTCGAATACGTTCTTCAAGCCCCGCCGCCTCCTCCAGCCCCCCGTAGGTGCGTGTTCCCATCAATTGCGCACAGAGCCCACTCATCGAGACCCCCGCATCCTGCGCCGCCTTGATCGCTTCCTGCCGAATCCGGGGGCTCGCTGTATCCGGATCAAGGATACAAGGTGTGTATTCAACATTCACCGCCCAAGGCTGGACCGATGTGCAGCCCATCTCCGCCACGGTATCCATGTGCCGTCGCAAGGTCGCGATGTCGGGCGTGGGCCCCAAGGTCCAGATGGCACAACCTATTTTTAATCCACTCATTTGAACGTCTCCCTATTCCCGGTATTACAAGAATAATTTCTCACTCTCTCAAAGCCCGGCCAACATCTTCTTGAACTCGGCAAAGGCCGCCGGAAGCTCGGTCAACGGATCACCTTCGACCGACTCCATCGTCACCGTTCCGCGATAACCAGTTGCCTTCAAAGCCCGTAGAACCCGCTCAACCTCGGCATCACGCTCTACGCCTGCCTCATCCAGATAGGTCGCCTTGACGTGAGCGTGACACGCCAGATCGAGCAGTTTCAGATTGCCTTCAGGGCCTTCGTAAAGGTTTCCGGTATCAAAATTGAGTCGCAGGTACTCCGAGGGGCAGTCTTCGAATAACTGCCTGAATTCTGCCACGTTATCCGTCAGCGGCCCGTGTGATTCCAATGCCAATACGACAGAGCGCTCCTCGGCATACGCCGTTACTTCGCGCAAGCACGCCATCATCTCCGGTGCCAGGCGCCGACCCTGCTCACGATCACCCCAGCCAGCGTGAAAGATATTGAGAACACCTGCCCCCAGAAAGCTCGCGTAGTCAATAAAGTCCTTCGTCAGGGCAACCTCCCGCCGCCGCTCCGCCCTGTCGAGGCAATTAAAGTGATTCTGCGCGGCAATAGCCGCACAGAAGATACCGTTGCGCTGGAGCATGCTTTTGAGCTCGCGCAAACCACGACGCGACCAATCCGGGTAGGTCGTCTTCGGGATCTCGATCGCAATTGCGTCGAGCTCTCGGGCGCAAAACTCGACGGCCTCCCGAAACGAAATTTTGCCACTGCCAAGTTCCTTGTGCAGGAGCCATGTACTAATAACGGGGATCATAATATTGGGGATTCAAGGGATATTGAAAGAAATTACAGCAGGACAAAAATCGGGTCAACGCCCATCCGCTCACTTCGCCTAAAGCTTGATCGCTGTTGAAACCGAGCACTCAAGGACCTCTGCCGCCGTGACTTCGCGGCCCAGCTCGTTGGAGAGGTAGATCCCCTCACTCACCAGCATCGTGTTCAAGGCCGCTTCAGCTGTAGGCAGGAGATCGACGCGCCCTTGCAAAGCGGCCACCCAGTGGTGTTGCGATGAGTCATAGGCATCGCCTGCGGGATCCATCTGGCGCTGACGCCAGTCGCTGGACTTGAGGTCGAAGGTCGCGTTCATCTCCAAGTCCGCCAAGGTGGAATAGTAACCAAACGGTTCGAGGCGCAGACCGCCCTCCGAGCCCAGGATGTAACTCCCCTCAAAGCCATCCAGATGCACCGCCCACGATTCGATGATATCGAGCGAAGTTCCGTTCTCGAAATGAACAAGCCCCAGACCAAGCTCCTCTACATTGTAGCCGCTGCTCGAGCGACGCCCTTCATGCATCCCGGTTTCCTGGTAGGTTTTACCCGAAATCCGCTGCACCTTTGGCAGACCCAATAAAAACAAAACCTGTGCGATGTGGTAAACGCCCATGTCATACAAGGCCCCGCCCGCCGCCACCTCCTTACGGACAAAGCTGGCCGTTCCGTAACCGTCGACAAAAGGTCGGCCCCGACGCCGGAAGCCCGTCGATCGGGCGTGGTACAAGCGCCCCAGCTTGCCAGCCTCAATGAGCCGCCTGGCAGCCCGGGTCTCTTTTGTAAACAAAGTGGAAAGCTGAATACTGAGATTCTGGTCGCATCTTTTTGCTGCCTCTACCATGGCATACCCATCCCGGTACGAACCTGCGATGGGCTTTTCGCAATAAACATGCTTTCCCGCTTCCAGTGCCTCAATCGTCACGGGCGCGTGATAGTTGTTGTGCAGACAGACATCGACAGCATCGATATCATCACGCTTCAGCAACTCCCGGAAGTCAGTCGTTGTGTAGGGAATGGCAAAGTCCCGCGCCACTGAAGCCAGTGCCTCTTCGCTCACATCCGCTGCTGCAACCACTTCTGCTCCGGGAACAGTTGTATAGGTTTTCAAATGGCTTTGGCCAATCTGACCAATGCCGATCATTCCGATTCGGATCTTTTTCATGGGGATTTTCTTATGGGGATGCCTCCACTATCAAGAGCCCGACAGGGACGTGTCCATTCCTTTCGTGAACCGTCTTTTCTTTTCCCGAAAAGCATCACACCGCGGACCCCAACATGCAGGATTTGGTTTATCCATTCGATGATCAGGACCCACCCCCAATTTCAGCGGACCATCCGGCAGCTCTCCGGAATCGGTTTGCGAACTGGCGGCAGCGGGTTTTGGATAGGATATGGCCAACGCATGCCCCCCTCACCCCCTCGTCCTGCTCGGAACGGCCCTCTGCACTTTGTTGGGTGCCCCACTCGCAGCCGTCGATTCCGGCTATGGGCCTGTCATTGCCCAGCCGATTGTGTCCGGGCTCAACCAACCCGTGTTCTTGACAACGCCACCCCACGACAGCCGCCACCTCTTCATCGTGCAGAAAGGTGGAAGCATCCGCATTTTCGACCGCGAAACCGAAACGCTGCTTTCAGGTGCCTTTCTAACGGTTTCCCCAATCTCCACGAACAGCGAGCGGGGGCTCCTTGGAATGGCCTTTCATCCGAACTTTCAGACGAACCGTTATGTCTATACCTTCTTCACTGACGCAGGAGGAGCTTCCGTTCTACGACGGTACACGCTTGAAAGCGCCGATCCACCGTTCACCGCCATCCCAGGCAGCGCCCACGACCTCCTGACCGTGGCGCAACCCTACGCCAACCACAACGGTGGCTGGATCGGATTTGGCCCCAATGATGGCTACCTTTACATCGCGCTGGGGGATGGCGGCGGCTCAAATGACCCTCATAACCATGGCCAGACAAGAACCACCCTTCTCGGGGCGATCTTGCGCATCGACGTCGATGGCGATGATTTCCCCGGCGACCCTGCCCGGAACTACGCCATTCCCGCCTCCAACCCGTTTATAGGAACCGAGGCCCGCCCCGAGATCTGGGCCTATGGTCTCCGCAATCCCTGGCGAAACAGCTTTGACCGACAATCAGGGGACCTCTGGATTGCTGACGTCGGACAGAGCCATCGCGAAGAGATCAATTTTCAGGCGGATCGCAGCACCGGGGGAGAAAACTATGGCTGGAGACTCCGCGAAGGAACCCTCGCCACGCCCTCAGGCGGTGTCGGTGGCCCCCGGCCGGCCGGCAACGTGGATCCCCTTCACGAGTATGACTTTTCAGACGGAAACAAGGCCATCACCGGAGGCTATGTTTATCGCGGTGCCGCCATGCCTCAACTTCAAGGGCACTACTTTTTCGCCGACTTCGTGGCTGACTTCGTCCGCTCGTTTCCTTACGACGGGGTCGGTTCAGTCAACGCAGCAGACATCACGGACTGGACAGCAGATTTTGGCGGTATCTCCAACCCGGTTTCTTTTGGCGAAGATGCCGAAGGCGAGCTCTACATCATCAGCTTGAACGGACACATCTATCAGATGACCCAACCGCCCTGGTATCTCTGGCGAAACCGATATTTCTCTCCCGAGCAGATACAGGATGCCGCTATCAGCGGCCCCCACGCAATGCCATTGAACGACGGCATTCCAAATATCCTGAAGTTTGCGATGGGCTGGGATCCTCTTGAGCCGGTGGGCCCGCTGCCATTTGAAGTGAGCGTGGAGACATTCGAAGGGCAACGCCACTTGACTCTCACCATCAATCGCTCTCCCGAAGCCAGCGATGTTGCTCTGCAGATCCAGAGCTCCGGGCACCTCCACCTTATCGACGACTGGAGCAACGAGGATGTGGTCATCATCACAGACGAACCGGATCAGCTGAAGGTTCGCGATGCCATTCCACTAACCGAATCCACCTCGCGCTTCTTGCGTATCAAAGTGGCCGCTGAAGACAGCAATTGAAGCTTCCGGTTCCGAATCCTTCTTCTGTCTGATGTCAGGTGGATGAAGGGAGCTTATTCCTGAAGCGCCCGCTCAATGAGCTGCCCGGCGTTCTCCGGAAGATCAATCTCCAAGGCAGCTTTCTGCGCCTGCGGGCTCATCTTCTTCCACGTCTTGCGAACGATGCTTATGATCTTCTCCTCGGGGTGTTCCTGCGCGAATCGATCGAAGTAAAACTCAATAAAGACAAGGCACGCGACGTCCTCGAGGGCCTGCGCTTCCGGATCTTGCTGAAGCCCTTTTTTCTGCAGCAGTTGCCCCACGCGCTCAACCGATCCAGCGTCATAACCGGCCCGCTGCATGAGTTCCGCCACCCGATCCGCGTGGAAACGATAAAGACCCGAGCGCCACTTGAGGTAGCCGGCCCTGCCCTCGGGATACGTCGATCGCGGAACCTCCCAACGGCAAATATGCTGGCCGCGCGCCGCGATACCCAAGACTTCCGACGGGTTTGGAACAAAGCGCTCCAGCCACTGGCTCATGCGCTGACTGTAAAGCAATTCCTGCGGCCACGACTTCCCTCCTTCATCTGTTTCGATCCGCGGGTCCAGCGAATTAGCCTGATCAATCAGACGGGTGACATGGGCGAAGCGTTCGGGTGAATGTGTCATGACTGAAGGCATCCTTCATCCCTCGTTTTCAAAGTGCCAAGTCTAATAACCAATCCGGGCATACCGAAACCCTCTGTTTGTGACGGCCCGATGACGAACGTGTTAAGTCATCGTGCCAGCGAAACATGCCCCTTGCCCTCGTCCGGCAGACACTTCCAGGCTGGCCCACGTTCCCCAAAACAAGACCGGTGGATTCACATCATGAAACGAAAACTCAGCAAAACCGCCCTTCGCTTTCGTACTATCGTCCTGTCCGATGTCCACTTGGGGGCACCGGGTTGCCAGATTGGCAAGGTAAACCACTTTCTACGGCACACGCGCTGCGACAAGCTGATCCTGAATGGAGATATCCTCCATGAAAAGCCGCCTGGCCGACCTGCCGAGTGGACAACCGAGCACACCCGCTTCATTCGGCTCGTCCTCAGAAAAGCCGAAAAGGAAGGGACAGACGTCATTTACCTCCGGGGAAACCACGACGATATCCCCAGCCGCTTCTTACCGCTTGTCTTCGACAGGTTGCAGATGGCCGATCAATATATCCACGATGGGGTGGCGGGGCGTTACCTCGTATTGCACGGTGATGTCCTCGATGCCTTTCACCGCCGACTCCTCGTGCTTTCACGAGACATCGGCGATGAGGCGCTGAGGCGTCTCCATCAAATTTACCGCCGCTACAACGCCTGGTGCGGGCGCAAACCTTTATCTCTCGGTGAGGCAACCAACGGAAGCACCCGATCCCTCACAAACAATCTCGCACGCTTTGAAGCGAGCGCAAAAGCCTACGCACTGAAGGCGGATTGCAACGGGATCATCTGCGGGCACCTCCACACACCGGCCAACAAACGTCTTGGTCCGATCCACTACCTCAACAGCGGTGACTGGACGGGATCGAACACCGCCCTCGTGGAAGATAAATCCGGCACCTGGGAGACGCTTGAGTACAATTCCTTCTGCGACCGCCTGGAAACCCGGGCCATCGAACGAGCCAACCCATGGGATATGCAGAGAGACCCCTTCGAGGCAGGCGACACATCTGAAGAACGCCCTTTCGATTTCTACTACAACTGACCCCTGCCCCCACCGCCCACCAGCCAGCCCGATCCCTGAACGCCGCCGCCAGCTGAGCTTGTAGAGGAACCAGAGAATCCGCCTCCCGGGATCTCCCTGGCGGCTTAACAGAGAGTACGGTCGCCTGGGGGGGGACAATTTCTGCTTGTCGAAACGAAGGGTACGCTGTGAGCTCTTCTTTTGTTGAGGTGTTTTATTCATGGCGCATAGGCTGTTCAACTCATCGAAATCAGCCCCTTCGGCGAACCGCCGAGGGGCTGACTTATTTGTAAGGAACGGCTCGAAGCCTGTGCCTGGGAAATTCTTCGACTTGAATCCTTTGCGGGTGTCCCTGAAACCTTCAGTTTCGGACCCCGGAAATTGGATTGTTGGACAGTGCGGCCCCGATCGCTGCCGGACAACTCTCCGTGAAAAATCATCATGAGGCACGCCGCTTTGACGTTTGCCTCATTCAGGCTGACTTTCTACCTGGTGCGTTCGCCGAGACTATGGGGGGATTCTGAAGTGCCTTTGTCCGCAGCCATCGGTTCTTGCGGAACCGTCAGCCCTCGAGCTGGCAAGGTGCCTTGGCTGAAATCCGGCTCTGCCGCCCGCCGTGGGCGACCGCTGATCGGGAGAAACCCTCTCTTGATGATCCTGTTTGTTTTATCACTCTTTTACCCTGCGCTTGCCTCGGCCCGTTCGACGCCCCCCTTGACGGAATACCAAATAAAAGCCCTCTACCTCCTGAATTTTTCGCGCTATATCGAGTGGCCTGATTCAGCCTTTAACGACCCATCAGCACAATTCGTCATTGGCATTGTTGGTTCCGATCCCTTCGACGGCGCTCTGGAAGCGCTGACCGCCGGCAGGCCTGGTGCCAACCGGGCAATTGTGGTCAAGCGCTATGCGGCGACCGACCCATCCCTCCGCGACGCCCAAATTCTCTTTTTCCCCAATGTTGAACAAGCGGGCTTGGCCGAAGCTCTCAAGCACATCCAAGGGCATCCTGTCCTCACCGTTGGTGAGCACCGTCACTTCATCCGACACGGGGGAATCATCAATTTCACCGTGCGCGGCGACAATGTTCGCCTCGAGGTGAACCTACCGCCGGCAGAGAGTACAGGCCTCAACATCAGCTCTCAACTTTTGTCCGTTGCGGACGTAGTCCACCGAGGTCCTCCGTGAGGTTCATGAGATTTCTCCGCAATCGTTCCCTTTCGACCAAGCAACGCGTCATCATCGTCATGACGAGTGGCGGTGCCCTGCTCCTGGCATGCTGCGCCCTCTTGGTGTATGACATCATCCACTACCGCCGCACGCTAGCGGACGAGCTCGGGGTGCTTACCCGAATTGTCGGAACGAACTGCGCCGCAGCGGTCGATTTCAATGACAGGCGATCCGCCGAGCGAACCCTTGCTGCGATGAATACAACCGAGAATATCGTTGCTGCAGCCGTCTACGACCTCCGGGGAAATCTCTTTGCTTCCTTTCAGGAAGCCCAGCTCGCTTCGGTTCCCGAGGAACTGGAAATTGGCTATCAATTCTTTCCTAACCGATTGCGTGTCGTCAGCCCCATCGAATATGCCGGCGAACACATTGGGACGATCCAGATCATCTCGAACCTGGACGGCGTGACCGAGCGGCTGGTGCATCATAGCCTGGCAACTTCGATTGTCTTTCTCGGCGCACTCATCGCCTCCCTCATCCTGGCAGGCCGTCTTCATCGCCTGGTTTCAGTCCCAATCCTTGAACTCGCCTCGCTCAGCCGCGCGGTCGCTCAAGACAAGAACTATGCGGTCCGAGCGCAGAAGACGAGTTCCGATGAGGTGGGTCAATTGGTCGATGCCTTCAACGAGATGTTGAACCAAATCCAATCCCGCGACAGGGATCTACAGGACGCCCGCGATCATCTGGAGTTGAGAGTGGAAGAGCGTTCAGCTGAGCTGAAGCGCGAGGTGGCGGAACGAAAGCAATCGGAGGCGGCCCTGCTTGAAACCAACGACCGGTTTGAGCTCGTGACCCTCGCCACCAGCGATGTGATCTTCGATTGGAACATCAAGACAAACCAGATCTGGTGGAGTCAGGCCATCGAACAGGTTTTTGGGTACAAGCAGAAAGATCTCGATCCATCTACCTCTGAGTTCTGGGAAAACCACATTCACCCTGATGACCGCCAGATGATCCTCACCTCGATGAGGGCAGCGACGGGGGGCCGCGACTGCCTCTGGTCTCATGAATATCGTTTTCAGAGAAAAGACGGGAGCTATGCGGATGTCATCGATCGCGGGTACATCGCCCGCGATACCTCGGGGGCCGCCACACGCATGATCGGCGCAGTGCAGGACATCAGTGAGCGCAAGCATTCGGAAGCTAAACTATCCGATGCACACGAGAAACTGCTCCATGCTTCCCGTCAGGCCGGAATGGCCGAAATTGCCACAAACGTCCTTCACAACGTCGGCAATGTACTCAACAGCGTTAACGTCTCCGCCAACATCGTCGAGGATACAGTCAAGCAGTCGCGTTCGTCCCGACTGAGCGACGTCGTCGACCTGCTTCGATCGCATGAACAGGATCTCGGTGTCTTCCTCACCGAAGACCCCAAGGGCTGCAGAATCCCGGAATACCTTGCGAAGCTGGCCGACTACATCCTGAAAGAGCGCACCGACATCGTTCGCGAACTCAGCTGCATCCGGGAGAACATTGAACACATCAAGGTGATTGTTTCGATGCAGCAGAACTATGCCCGCGCCTCGAATGTGACCGAACGCGTGGACATTATCGATCTCGTTGAGGATAGCCTTCGCCTGAGCGCGGATGCCTCCGGCAAATGCCGCCCAAAAATTGAAAAGAAATTCGCCGCTATCCCGCCTTTTCACGTGGAGAAACACCGGGTCCTTCAAGTCCTGGTCAACCTGATGAACAACGCCCGCATGGCTTGCCAGGAGTCAGAACGTTCAGACATGCAGATCACCGTCCACGTCGAGCGTCAGGATAGACGCGTTCGCATCTCCGTAGCCGACAATGGTGTGGGCATCCCGCCCGAGAACCTCACCCGTATCTTCAGCCATGGATTTACCACACGCGAGAACGGGCACGGCTTCGGCCTTCACAGCAGCGCGCTGACGGCGCAGGAAATGGGCGGCTCCCTCACCGCCCACAGTGAAGGTTGCGGACACGGTGCCACCTTCACCCTCGATCTGCCCCTCACCCTTTCCCCCTCAAAGCAGGTTCGCTCATGAATGATACAACCAACGGACGCCGCATCCTCATCATTGACGACAACCAGGCCATTCATGAGGACTTCCGGAAAATTCTGACGGTAACGACCAATCGCGAGCAGACCGACCTCCACGACCTTGAATCTGCCCTCTTCGATGAAGTTAAGGCCCTCCCCCAGCGACCGTTATTCGATATTGATTCCGCTTTCCAGGGAGAGGAAGGCCTAAGCATGGTCTGCCGGGCACGCGATGAAGGGAAGCCCTATTCGATGGCCTTCGTCGACGTGCGGATGCCTCCCGGTCTCGACGGGATTGAGACCGCTGCCCGCATCTGGCAGGAAGACCCTGAAGTCCAGGTCGTCATCTGCACGGCCTACTCCGACTACTCCATGGAGGAGATGCTCGACAAGCTTGGTTACACCGACCGATTTGTCGTTCTCAAGAAACCTTTTGATCGGGTCGAAGCCATCCAGTTGGCAATGTCTCTCACCGAAAAATGGCATCTCCTCCAGCAGGCGGCCACCCGCATGGAGGATCTCGAACACAGAGTGCGTCAACGAACCCAGCAGCTCGAGGCCGAAACCGAACGGGCAAACCTGCTCGCCGGGGAAGCCCAAGCCGCCAGCTTGGCCAAGGATCAGTTCCTGGCCAACATGAGCCATGAGATACGAACCCCGATGAACGGCGTCATCGGAGTCGTGGAACTCCTCATGGACTCCGAACTGAACCCCGACCAAATGAACCTGGCCGAGACTATTCAAACAAGCGGACAGACCCTCCTGCGGCTGCTCGATGATATCCTGGATTTCTCCAAGATTGAAGCGGGAAAGCTGAGCTTCGAAGAGAAGAGCTTCGATCTGGAAGATGCCGTCCACAGCACCCTTGCAATGGTCGCCCTCCGCGCACGGGAAAAAGGTCTCTCTCTCAGCACCCGTATTCCAGAATTGGGTACGCCTCTCCTCGGCGACCGCAACCGCGTCATGCAGGTGCTCTTGAATCTGATCAGCAATGCGATCAAGTTCACCGACAAAGGCAGCGTGACTATCGAGGTGGAACAACTCCAGGAGGCAGACCGGCTCGTCAACCTCCGCTTCTCGGTCCACGATACGGGCATTGGCCTGGAAGAGACCATGCAGGGCATGATCTTCAAGCCATTCACACAGGCCGATTCCTCGACCACCCGACGCTACGGCGGAACAGGCCTCGGGCTTGCCATCTGCCGAAGCCTCGTCGAGCGCATGGGCGGCTCTATGGGCGTCTTGAGTGATGGCGTTGGGAAAGGCACGACCTTCTGGTTCACCATCGGGTTTGCCCGGGGAGCGGCACCACCCGAGAAACCACTGCCGACGCAAGCGCGCGCCGATGCGGCACCGCTCCCGGAAAAAGGAGGCAAGATCCTCTTGGCCGAAGATGATCGCACGAGTCAGTTCATCGCTTCGCTCATGATCCGGAAACTCGGATTTGAATGCAAAACGGTCTCCTCCGGGGCTGATGCCATTACAACCTGGGAAGAGGGCGATTTTGACCTGATCCTGATGGACTGCCAGATGCCCGGCGTGGACGGGTATGAGGCGACCCGGCGGATCAGGGCAATCGAGGCTGCGACAAATCGGAGCCATATTCCCATCGTGGCCCTCACAGCTCATGCCATGCGCGGCGACCGTGAAAAGTGTCTCGCTGCCGGCATGGACGCTTATCTGACAAAGCCTGTTACGATCCACGCACTTCAGGATGCCCTCGATGAATTGAGAGGCACAGCCCCCTGCCCCGGCTGAGGGGCACCCGCTTGCACACTCGGCGGAACCGCTTCGACGTGCCGGCGCACCGTTCGACGGTCCATTCCCAATTGCCGCCCCGCCGCTTCATAGCTTCCACAACGAGCGTAGACCCGCTTGCAGTAAAGGCTGAGCAACGCATCGGCACTCAAGAATCCCTCAAGGAAAGCCTCTGCTCCAGGATCCCCGGCACTTCCTCTTCCGACCGGCAATGGGTTATAACGTCCCCGGATCATAATGCTGCGGATACACTGCTCCAATTCGCGGAAGTTTCCCGGCCATTGGTAGTCGGCCCCGATATTCCGCGCCACCCAACCACAGACTTCGTCCGTGAGCTCACCCGCTTCGGATTCTCCCGCAATACGAACCGCAAGAAATCGCACCAGATGCTCAAGCTCTCCTGGATCGTGAAGTTGCTCAGCCAGGGATGGCGTCTCCAGACGATCCGAACAAATCCTGTAATAGAAGTCCTCCCGAAAGCTTCCAGCACGGACCGCATGTTCAAGGTTCCGGTGCGTAGCCGCCAGAATCCTTCCCGAAAAGCTCCGGGCCTTCACATCACCGATCCGTTGAAAAGTCCGCGTCTGGAGCACCCGAAGAAGCTTTACCTGAATAGCCGGATCGAGCTCGCCAATCTCATCGAGGAAGACCGCCCCATAGCCCGGACACGCCTCCAGCCATCCCGCGCGATCCTGCGAAGCTCCCGTAAAGGCACCTTTCTCATGGCCGAACAGCTCCGACTCGATGAGCGTGGGTGAGAGGGCAGAGAGATTCAAAGGCTGGAACCCGTCCGCAAAGGAACCTTCAAACTTTCCTTTGGATGCATCAAACGGCACGTATTGCGAAAGCCCAATGGCACGGGCAACCAGTTCCTTTCCCGTTCCGGTTGGTCCGGTGATCAAGGTGGCAACATCACCCATCCGGGTGTAGAGGGCGCGTCGGTAGCGCCTCATGTTCCAGGTGAAAATTGACTGCCAAATCGAGGCCCGCAGACGCACCATCGCATCCGAGCGTCCAACCAGCGAGGAGGCGACCAGGAAGAACGCCCGGCGAATCTGAAACAAAGAGGCAAAAATGTGAGCCGGATCTTCCGCCACAGAGGCCTCGCCGGACCCGATCCCGAAGAGCCGGATCGCCGCCTGGCGAAACTCCCGAAAGAGCGATGCCGCATTGAGACCCGCCGCTTCGCCCCCCAATTCACTCCGGATAAGCGCATCCATGGGCTCGGTAAAGCGGTGGAAGAGATGGAAGAGAATCAGGCCCTCAAAAATCTCTTGCTCGCGAACATTGGTTTTGATCCCACCCCGGGCGATAATCTCAAGGGCCCGCTCGACTCGGTTCTGCAGCTTCCGCACATTGGGCGCGCGCCGCGTCGCATTGAGGCTGAGGTTCCAATTGGCCTCACCTTCCTCAAACTCAGAGCCAAGAGCTTTCCGCTCCCATTCAATCCGTTCGGGCAAAAAGGGATTTGCGTAGACCAACCTTCCCACGGCCTCTCCCAATGCCAAAATACCCTCCTTGTTCACAATCAACTCATCGAACATTCTATGCCCGCTGGCGAACAATTAATGTACATTTCATTGAAAATATGATTCCTCCTGAACTTGTTTCCTGCTATCCCATAGCAACTTACAAATTAATGAAATTACTGGCACGCAGTCTGCAATAGATCCGGCATGCCACAGGACAAAGCCCAACCCGCCTCGGAGACGTCGAACTCAACCCCATTCAAGGGACGTGGACGCCTGCGTGATACCTTTAGCTGGTTGATCCGTTCGCTCCTCCGCCTTCGCGTGAAGGGAACCCATCAGATCCCGGACACCGGGGGTGTTATTCTCTTGCCCAACCACATTTCCTACCTCGATGCGATCGTCGTCCAGGCTGCCGTTGCCAGACCTGTCCGTTTCCTCGGGAGCGGGGCGCTGCGTCGCCATTGGTGGATTCGCCTGGCTTTTTGGGTTTTTGATGTCATCCCGATTCATCCCGGTAACCCGGCGAACGCCCTGCGTGAGGCAATGGATGCCCTGGAGTCCGGGGCCTGCCTATGTCTCTTCCCGGAAGGTCGCATCAGCCGAGACGGGCAACTCGGCCCGCTTATGAAAGGCTTTCAAATGCTCGCTCGAAAGACGGGCGCTCCTGTAGTCCCTATCCATATCGAAGGCTTGGGTCGCTCCGCCTTCAGCCTCAATCCGGCAAAAAACTGGACTTTGAGGGATCGGGGGAGCTCAGGTGTCGCCCTCCGAATCGGCGAACCTCTCGCACCCGATCAGGCCACGCTGCAACAGGTTCACGACCTTCTCCTGCAACTGAAGGCAAAAGGTCCCAATGAATAGACCTGACCTGCTTCAATCCGGGAGGAGGAACGCCTGAACCTCCCGCCACCAGGCGGCGTGTGGGTTGTAATCGAGGTTATTGTGCCCACGTGCCCGCTGGACCCACAGGCGCTTCGGTCCGGCATAGCCGTCGTACAGCGCTTGGCCGAATTGGGCCGGAACGACCTCATCCTCCTCTGCAACGATGAATGCGATGGGCCCTTCATAGTTGGCCAAAGCCGTCTCGCTGGAAAACGTATCCCGAAGAAGTAAGCCCACCGGAAGAAACGGGTAGTGAAAGCTCCCAACAGCAGCCAGGCTCGTAAACGGAGTGATCAACAGCAAGCCTGAGATCGCCTCGGGACGCTTGCCGGCCAAGTAGGCCGCCACGCCACTGCCGAGGGATTCTCCAACCAGCAGGATAGGCCCACCACCCGCCTCAAGGATCTCATCAAGGGCCGCGAGAGCCACCGCCCTGAAAAGGCCTTCGGAAGGACTTCCCTCCCGCGCACCATAACCAGGATACTCCAGAATCCGGATACCCACTGACGTGCCGAAACCGGCAGATAGCCCGGCAACCAAATAGCTTCGGCTCAGCGCAAAGCCCGCGTTTCCGTGGAAAACAAGGATCGTCGCCGCGAGCTCACCGTCTTCGCTGCGCTCTTGGGATTTCCACCCAATCAACGTTCCTGCCTGATCGACCCAGGGATCGAGCCCCGACGCCTTCGCCCGAGCCCGCAGCTCACCTTCAGGTGCCGTGCGCGGGTAGTAAATCAGACGGCGTTGAAAAACCGCCATCACAAGGATGAAAGCCGCGAAAGCCAGAAGCAGCGCGATGCCTATCCGGATAATTGAAATAACCACAGGATGAACAGTCTCGGCGCTTCGCGTTCACCAGCCCTCCGGCCCGGCTCGAGGCTTACGCTTCCGGTAGTGCCTCCTCCGAGACCTCTCCGGTATCCGCTTCAACATCCGCCTCACCTGCCTCTTCCCCGGCTGCCCCTTCGGCTTGAGCCGGAGCCCAATCCCCCGTGACGGAGCCATGGATGGCATCAAGCTCGGGCTGAGTCCACGCTGTCCGGCGGTCCCCGTACTCGGCCCGCACGGCGGCCACATCTTGCTCGCTTACAGGGTAGGAAGCGTTCGCCAAATCCCCGGAGGTTCGGATATAGGTAAGCACCGCGGCCACCTGTTGATCGCTGAGGCGGCCGAAAGCTGTCATGGCATTATTATACGTCGCGCCATTCACGGTCACTTGGCCTTCAAGACCACTGAGAACCACTTTGATGAGACGTTCCGGGTTGTCTTGGACCCAATCCGAATCAGCCACCGGTGGGTAGACCCCCGCTTGACCGGCACCGGACGCCTGGTGACACAGCTGGCAATTCTGCACGTAGACGCGCTGCCCCAAAGCCATCATATCCACTTCCCTTGGGGCCTCCGCCACAGCCACTTCGGATGAGGCGCGCTCGTTGAAATGATACGCACTGAAGCCGCCACTGTAGTTGACCATGTAGATGCCCGCCCAGAAGGAGAACATCATGATCACAAAGACCAGAAACAACGGCATGGGCGAAAACCCTTCAGCTGGCTCCGCCTTCTCACGCATCAGCTGAGAGTGAACCTGCTGTAACCGAACGTCACCGAAGCGATTCGCTTCGAAAGTCTCGCGAGAGGACCCCTTGGGTGGGTAAGGGCTCTCCTGGGATTGCGGTGGGCTCTCGCTCATAGCTTCTTATTCCTGACGCTTCTCTTCGGGAAGGTCGTAATCTTGGCGCAGAATCATCAGGTAGGCGACAAGATCGTTGGCTCGCTGTGTGGGAATGACTTCCAGACCTGGACCAGGGTGGAAGGCCTCGGGAATGGGAATTGCATTTGGCGAGGGGCCGAGCGTTTCGCTGATCGGCTGCACGTCATAGAGAAAGGCAAACCGGGGCATGATCGAGTCCGGCGTGGTGATCAGCGGGTTGTACAAGTGCTGGTGCTGCCAAAGAATACTGTAACGCAGGCCCACATTGGCCAGATCCGGGCCGGTGCGCATTGTTCCGAGCATCACCCGTCCATGGTGGATATAGTCCCGGGCAACCGACTGGCGTTCCCCCCACCCTCGCTCAAAGTCCGAGCCAAAACCCGGCCGCCGAACCTGCTGTGAGTGGCAATAGAGACAGCCCATCTGCTCGTAGACGCGCTTTCCACGGAGCGCCGCACCACTGAAAGCCCGAGGATAAACGCCGGCATCATCCTGATTCGTTCCCATCAGGAGCTCCCCGCTGACGGGATCCGAGTAGAAGACCCCGGAGATAGGATTGCCCTCGGCATCCACATACTGGGGTGTGGACGGCTCAAGCTGGCCCAACTGGATGTGCCCCATCAGGATGAGACCCGTCCATGAGAACGCGAGTGTGGCAAACACGCCGAGAAATATGAGTGGAAGACTGCGCATGACTTAAGCCTCGCGACGAAGCAAAGTGGGTTCGGTGTCGCGACTTTCGGAGCGACTGAAGATCATCCAAAAAACGTGAATAAAGAAAGCGATGTGGCCTATCGTAATGAGGACCCCGGTCACCGATCGAACAATCAGGTACCAGTTCAACCGGCGCACCACCTCCATAAATTCAACCGCAGCGGTCTCGGTCGTCGGATCGATCTCATTCAGCCACAGGCCCTGCAGGAAGCCACCGGTTTTCAAAACCACGACCATAGCGGTGATACCAATCGCGGTGGTCCACCAGTGCAAGGAGATGAGCATGGCACTGGGCCACTCCCTGTTCAGCAGTCGGGGCATCATGTAATAGACCGTCCCGAACATGATCATCGTAAAGAAGGAATACACCCCGTGGTGCGAGTGCCCAACGATGGCATGGGTAAAGTGCGTCACCTCACTGACGCTGCGCAGAGCCATCGTGGAGCCTAAGAGACTCACCGCCGTATAGTTGATCGCTCCGAAAACCACGAACCGGATGGTGGGACTTGCCCAACCCTCCCGATGGAGGCCGACCACGGTCAGGTGGTGGTTGATCGCCACCACAATCACCGGGATGACCATCATGACGCTCGCTACCGTTCCCGCAGAAATTGCCCAGGCAGGAATCGGGCCACCAATGAGGTGGTGGATCCCCGCCCAGTTATAGAAGAGGGCCAACGCCCAAAAACCCAGAACAGACAGATAATAGCTGTAAATCGGCCGTCCGAGCACCTTGGGAATCAAGTAATAAGCGCTTCCAACGGCAACCGGTGTCAGCCAGAGGCCGAGCACATTATGAGCAAACCACCAATTCGTCAGCGACTGCACCACGCCCCGGGCCGGCTCGAAAATGAGCATGATCTGCGAGATCGTGTAGAGCCAGGGCAACCAGAGGAAGGCGGCCAGAAGGTACCACTGGGTGACGTAGACATGACTCGTCTGACGCCAATGGAAAAGAAGAATAACCCAGACACCGCAGAGCGCGAATGCAGCGATGAGGATCGGCGTCGCGTAAGCCGGCATCTCAAGCCACTCCACCCCGATCATATCCCCCGCCAGAATTCCGTAAATACCGATGGTGACGCCGATATTCCAGAGGATTCCACCGCCAAAAAAGATGCTACTGAACCGGATCCGGGTACGACTCAGCCGCGCCATGAGCCAGGGAGACACCGCAAAGGCGATATTAAAGGCCCACCCGTAGATCATCGCATTCAGGTGCGCGGTCCGGATTCGTCCAAACGTCAGCGCTTCGGTGTCACCCAGAAACCCTTCGTTGTGGAGCTTGAACGAAGCGATCAGCGCAAACAGAGTGCCAATCATCAGCCAGGTGACGCTCACCCCAACAAAGAAGATGCCGAGCATCTTCATGGAGCGGTCCACTTCGCTAAGCTTGATCCGCAGCTCCTGATCCAGAAGTGGAGCGGATTCGGCAGATGGCGTTGCAGTTGAAGAAATCATTTCGAAAAATCAGGTGGTTGAGTCAGCGCGGACGATCGTCGTCTTTCTCCGGGCCGGACAGGCCGTGAGGGTCCTTCCCGGGAAAGAAATCGGTCTGTTCACCAAGGGGTTCCTCGTCCTCATCAAAGATCGATCGCGCCCCTTCTTCCAGGTTGCTCAGCTGGCCGTTGCGATAGGCCCACCACAGAGCAGCGGCTGCCCCAAGAAAAAGCAAGCTGGCGAAAATAAAGGCGAGAAGGATGTAGGACCCGAATTCCATTAGTTGGCGCCGCCGCCAAGCTTCTCGGCGTTGGCCTCCCGCAGCTCTCCCAGAGTCAACTCCAGAAGCGCTTCGTTTATTGGCAACCGGACGACGCCAGCGTTTTGGTCTTCCCAAGAATAACGGCTTATCCGCTGCGCCTGATTGCTGTCAACTTCACGCCGGATGCTGGACCGCTCTTCAATCGCCCGGGCATCCACCGCATCACCACGCGTCGGGATGTAGGTGACCGTCAGGATACCGACGAAGATCAGGATCACGCCGACCCAGCAGATCGCAGTAAAGAGAAGCCTGCGATCGGAAGGTTCTGGAAAATCATCAGCTGGATCAGGCACACTACTCATGGCAATTCAAGGATTCATGAATCCGCGGGTCGCGGATAGGAATGGCACGGAAACGACGGGTGCTTCGGCCAAAGGCCCAGAGGACAAGAGCACCCACCCCTAGAAAAACGGTCAAGTCCGTCAAGTGGGGACCAAACTGGCGAACAACGTAGCCCAGGTTGTTCGTATCAGAGACCAACATCTGCGGCAAAATGTTGAAATAAATATCGATCAGGTGGAAGACCAGGATCCACACCGCCGCCAGCTTCAAACGGGTGCCGAATTTGCTCTTGTAGAAGAGCAGATAGATGAAGGGGACAAAAAAGTGGAGAAAGAGCAGCGCAAGGCTGACCCACCACCAGGAATTCAGGCTTCCGTCGGGATTCGTTTCGCGAATGTTGTACCAGAAGGTCTCTTCTGGAATGTTCGCATTGTAGATGAGAAAGTACTGACAGAAGCTGATGTAGGCCCAGAAGACCGTGAAGGCCAGCATGAGGCAACCCACCAGGTAGAGGTGCGCCGGTTTGACGATCCCCCGCAGGCTCCGCGTGCTCTGCCACATCAGGATAAGGACCGTTACGGACAGGGCGGCACGCATACTGCCGGAAAAGAACCAGACGCCATACATCGTCGAGAACCAGTGATAGTTCAGCGACATGAACCAATCGACCGCTGCCATCGTTGTCACCAGAGCCAGTCCAAAGAGACCGAAAGCCGAAAGCCGCCGGGTCCAGAAGACATACTTGTGGTCACCCGTCTCATCCATCCGGAAGGACCAGTGCCGCAACAGCTGCGCCAACCCGATCCAAACAGCGATGATGACGACAAAACGCAGAACGAAGAATGGTGCGTTGAGGTAGCCCGCCTTATGGAGGTAGAGCGGATCGTCCGCCACGACAACGTTGGCCCCCGCGACTTCCGCGGTTGGGCTCATCCAGATCCAGGCGACGGTCTCACTCCCCATCACACCAAGAACCACCAAAGGCAACAAGGCCAGGGCAATGACCGGAAATCCGCCAATGAAATGCTCGAGCTGCCGCCGGATGATAACCGACCAGCCCGAATCAAACATCCACCAGATCATGATGAGAAACAGCATCCCCACCAGGATCGAAGCCCAGAACGTCACCGCCACCAGATAGCCGAGAAAGGGTCGCACCGGATCGGCTTCACTTCCTGTGAAAAGAAGGCCGATCGATATGGCGAGAAGAACAATCCCCGCGATAAGGAGAGGCAGCGAAGGGTCGCGCCTGCCCGGCGCGGCAGCCACATGCCGACCCGGAACCACTGTATCCGAACTCGTTGTCATAGATCCAAATCTCCTCTATTGGCCGAGGGCACATCGCCCACTGTCCCCGTCGCCGCACGCTGCAAAGCACGCACATACATGACCACCTTCCAGCGATCTTCCACCTCGATCTTGCTGCCATACTGGCCCATCGTGTTGCGACCGTTGGTGATGACGTCAAAGATCTCACCATCCGTGTAATCGATCAGGCGGGGCTGAAGAAGGGAAATGATCGTCGGGTAATTGTAGCGTGGGTTGGCCACCACACCGCCACCATCACCGGACTTACCGTGACACACAGAGCAGAAAATCTGATACAACTCCTGCCCTTCCCGCATGTGCGACAGCGTCAATTCGACTGGAATTCCGTCGCCATAAGACTCACCCCGTCGCCCGGTGGCAAGGTAGGTGTCCTCGCGGAAACGTCCGCGGGGTGCCAGGTGCGGGTAAGTCTCCTGCTCATTGGTGATGAAAGGAACCGCTCCCGGAACAGTTGGACGATCCATCCGGCCGTCCTTGAAAAAACCGGTTGCCCCTTGCGGGCTGAACCTTGCCTGCCGATCCATATCGGGAAAGACCTCGATCGGTGGACGCTCCGACTTGCACCCGCGAACACCGAAGACCGACAGGATGATGATCAGGAAGAGCGCGTAGAAGATAAAGAAGTTCCGGATCATTGCTCGTCGCCCTCCGCGTAAATAGCCGTGACTTCCACCGGATGCAGTTCCCGCAGGAGATTCGTCGTCGCCTCTTCATTGAAGAGCGGATCGTCAGCCTCGATCACCACGGCGAACATGTCGTCTGTCAGGTGACGGAATTTATCGTAATCAAACACCGGGTGGTGGTGCATGGGTAAGCGATTACAGATGAACATTCCCCCGAGGGTGCCGAAGGCGGCGAGAAGGATCGTCAGTTCGAAAACAACAGGAAAAGGGAAAATCGGATTGAAGTAGGGCTTGCCCCCGACAATCAACGGGTAGTCGTAACTATTCATGTACCAGGCGAGCCACATACCCGTAAAAAAGCCGATGAGCCCACCGACAAGGGTGAATATCGGCACCCGCGAACGCCGCAGACCCATCGCCCCGTCAAGCCCGTGGACCGGGAACGGGGTGAGCGTGTCCCACCGGCTGTAGCCGGCATCGCGCACCGTACTCGACGCCTCAAAAAGAGCGTGCGGCGAGTCGAAAAGGGCGAGGATTCCGTGTAGCTTTTTCATTGGAGGGGAACTTGCGGAATCAGTAGGGGCCATCCTGCTCTCCTTCGTGGTGGTGAGGGTCTCCCTGAGGCGTCGCTGCCTTGATCTCGGCGAAGGCCAGGAGGGGGAGGAACCGGATAAAGAGAAGGAACAGCACACCAAAGATGCCAAATGTCCCGGCGAAGGTGAATATATCGGCCACAGTCGGCTTGTAGTAGTTCCAGTTTGCGGGCAGGAAGTCGTTCGCAAGCGAGCTGACAACAATGACAAAGCGCTCGAACCACATCCCGACATTGATGAAGAGGGAAAGTACCCAAACAAGGATGAGGTTGCGCCGCGCCGCCTTGAACCAGAAGAACTGCGGCGTAATCACATTACAGGTGATCATGATCCAGTAAGCCCAGGCGTACTGACCAAAGGCGCGGTTGATAAAGGCGAAGCCTTCATACGGATTCGCCCCATACCAGGCGATGAAAAACTCCATCGCATAGGCATAGCCCACCATGGATCCCGTCGCCAGGCAGATCTTACAGATACAGTCGATATGGTATTCCGTGATCAGATCTTGCAGCCCGAAGAGCGACCGCAGGGGCAGCATCAGGGTCAGAACCATGCCGAAGCCCGAGAAAATGGCCCCGGCAACAAAGTATGGGGGGAAAATCGTGGTGTGCCAACCCGGTAGATTGGCGACCGCAAAGTCGAAGGAAACGATCGTGTGCACCGAGAGCACGAGGGGCGTGCTGAGGCCGGCCAAGAGAAGGTAGGCCATCTCGTAATTGCTCCAGTGGCGGTTTGAACCCCGCCAGCCCATCGAAAGAATACCGTAGAAATACTTTCGAAAAATGTAGTAACCCTGCTCAAAGCCTCGTCGCGCCCGCGTCGTCGCGCTGACGAGCCGCTTCTCATAGACCATCTGTACCCGGTCGCGCAAGGTTGCGAGGTCGGGGATCATCCCCATGTACCAGAACAACACGGAGACCGTCGCATACGTCGATACCGCAAAGACGTCCCACTCCAGCGGCGAGCGGAAGTTTGGCCACACATCGTTCGAGGTGGGAATCGGGAAGAGCCACCAGCCAAACCAGACCCGGCCGACGTGAAAGAGCGGAAAAATCCCCGCACAAACCACCGCGAAAATCGTCATGGCCTCGGCCGCACGGTTGATCGATGTTCGCCACTTCTGTTTCAAGAGGCACAGGATGGCTGAGATCAGCGTGCCTGCGTGACCAATCCCGATCCAGAAGACAAAGTTCACGATCGCCCAGCCCCAAAAGACAGGGTGACCGAGCCCCCACACCCCGACGCCGGCGGAGACAAGGTAGATGAGTCCCATGAGGGTGAAGCTCGCGACCATCCCGCTGAGGGCCAGGCCGGCCCACCACCATAACGGGGCGCGGCCCTCGACGATGCCGCACACCTTCTGCGTGATCCACGAGAAGCTGCGTTGATTCTCAACGATCGGCCGCCGCGGGATCTTGGCGGGCCTCACTTCGTTGAGAACGGCCGGAAGATCTCCATCGAAGGCCGAATGGGCGGTATGTGTGTCCTTTGTGTTCAAGGGAGGATCAACAGTGTGATGTGAGCAGAAATGGCGGAGTTCTTAGTGTGCGGAGCCGGCAGGCTGACGCTCCTTGTATTCATGAAGGCTCAGAGGAACCTTCGTGTAATCCGGCATCCGCGGATTCGGATTGCGTAGACGCGCGAGGTAGGTCGTGCGCGGACGGGTGTTGAGGTAACCGAGGAGGGCGTAATCGCGGTCATTGTCCTTGGCCCGCGAGACGGCCGATTCCGGGTTCGAGACATCCCCAAAGATAATGGCTTCGGTCGGGCATGCCGCCTCACAGGCCACCTTGAAGGTGCGATCGGGAATGTGGATGTTGTTGGAATCCTTCGCCACGACCCTCTGTGCAATACGAGCCTGCTGAATCCGTTGCACACAATAGGTGCACTTCTCCATGACACCGCGCATGCGGACCGAGACATCGGGGTTCTTTTGCATGGAAGCAAGGATCCCGCCCTCTGTCTTATACTGATTGCGTCCGAGCGGGCCCAGATAGAACTCGTCGGTGGCGCGCTTGTTGTAATCGAAGAAGTTGAATCGCCTGACCTTATACGGACAGTTGTTTGCGCAGTAACGCGTCCCGACACAGCGGTTGTAGGCCATGACGTTCAGGCCCTGTGTATCGTGCACCGTAGCATTGACCGGGCATACTGTCTCGCACGGTGCCATTTCACAGTGGAGACAACCCACCGGCATGAGCGATGCCTGCGGGTCGGCCGGGAGAGAAATCTGGTTCTGTTCCTGTGAACCGGAACTGTAGTAGCGATCCAACCGGATCCAGGACATTTCACGTCCAATCAGGACCTGTTCCTTCCCCACAATCGGAATGTTGTTCTCGCTCTGACAAGCCACCACACAGGTGTTGCATCCGGTGCAGGCGTTCAGATCGATACTCATCCCCCACTGCTGGTCGGGGATGAAGGCCGCAGCGGCTTCGGGCGTCTTCCAGACATCGTGCGAGGGTGGCGGCTTCCCAAAGTCGGGTGTCTTGTAGGCAGAGTGCCCCCGCGGTTGCGTCAGAGAAAGCTCGGAGAGCGGAAGGTCCTTGTCCTTTCCATAATTGGGCGGGGCATGGGATTCGATCCCGATATGCTGCGCCCAGGCCGGATCCTCCAAGTGCATGGAAACGTTGCCTTCCCGCACAATGGAACGCCCTTCCATGCTCCAGTGGTTCTGCGTGTTCGCGATCGGAAACCACTCATCCGCCAGAATTCGGAGGGAAGCACCCGAACGCACCAAGCCCGAATCCGAACGCAGAAGTGGATAGGCATCAAAACCGACGCCGGATCCCACACGCCCCGTCCGGCGGCGGCCATAGCCCAGTGGAAGAACCACTTCCCAGTCCGGAAGGCCGGGCTGAATATGGATGGGACCGCGCAGCGTGATGCCATCCAGCTCAAGCTCGCCCACGGGAGCCTGCTCCCTGCCATCGACAAAATTCGCCCGCGCCTTGCCAATCCCACCGATCAGGAACTTCCCTGTCTTCGTGTCATAGCCAAGCTCGCTGGCGAGCGCCGGGCTCACGAGGATCGCGTTGTCCCAGCAAATTTTCGTGATCGGATCGGGCAGTTCCTGCAGCCATCCGTTATTCGCAAACGAGCCATCCCGGACCTTCGGATCCCCCAGGAGGCGAATGCTCAGCGCCCGCGCGTTCGCTTCAGGTGCCTGGAGATCCACCCCGGAGACAAGCTCCATCACACGCGTTGGCACGACTGTTGCGGTCGTGCGCGGATAGGAAGAACCCACGTGGAAGCCTTCACTCAAGACCTTGGCGAAATCGCGCCGCGCGCCCTCGATCCCACCGCCGAAGAGACCGGCAAAGGTCTCGAGAACCGTGTCATAGGCATCACCCGCACGATTCCCGGCAAGGCGCGAAAGAAGTTCAATCTCCGAAATACCCTCGAAGAGGGGCAGGATCATCGGCTGCACCGGCACATAGGTGCCGTCATAGGTGCGCCCGTCACTCCAGGATTCCAGATAATGCGTCGACGCAATACTCCAGGTCGCATCGAGCCCGGTTTCATCAAAGTAATAGCCGTGGCGAATGACTTCGGGAACTTTCTCCACCACTTCACTCCAAGCCTGGTCCGAGGGCGCATTGAACCCGGGGTTGCCCCCGAGAACCAAAAGCGTTTCCACCCGGCCTTCCTGAACCGCTGTGAGCAACTCCGCATACGTCACTGCATCGGTGGCGGGAAGGTCCAGGTAGCTCACCGTCTTCCCTTCGGCCCCGAGCCGTGCGTTGATCAAAACAACCAGCTGGTGAACAGCATCCGGCAGGTGCGCACCGGCCAAGACAACGCTCTCACCCTCGTGCTCAATGAGGTCCTCCACACAGGTGCGGACCCACTCCGTATGGGCTTCCAGTCCGGCCCCCTGCTGCCGCAGAGCATTTACAAAACCGACTTCGCCACCTGTCTGCTCGAGCACTTCGGCCGCCACGAGAGCCGCAAGTGCCGGAATTTGCGCACTCGATAGACGCAGACGGTGATCCGCCATGGAACCGGTCACTGTAAAGGGACCTTCCACCTGATAGAGACGGTTCATTCCCGCTGCATCTTCGCGGTTCCGAACCCGTCGGCCCCGGGCATAATCGCGAGCCATGGCAGGCGATCCAGGGTCAATCGCGTTCAGAAAATCAGCATCGAGAGAGAGAATCCGGCGGGCTGCTGTCAGATGGTGCAAGGGACGCACCGGCGTTTCAAAAACGCCTGAAGCCGCACGCTCCGCGCTGTTGAGGCGCAGTGGCTCATACTCCGCCCAGATCATCCGGGGGAAACGCTGCCGCATCTGCTGCATGAGACGACGGCGGGTCGGCGATGACGACGGCGCGGCAAGAACCGCAAGCCCCTGCCCGCCTGTCCGCCCAAAGCTTTCCCCCAGGCTTGTCAGATGGTCGAAGACATCTTCCCGGCGAACCCGGCGCGGCGTCCCCGTTCCCGCGGTGCGCCGGGTCGAGGCCGTCATCCGGTCCGGATCATACAGGTCCAGAACCGAGGCACTGATGATCGGGTTGATGCCACCGCCATAAGGCTCATAGCGGCTATTGCCCTCGATGTGGGTGGGCCGGTTCTGATGCGTCTCAACGACGAGCGGCACGTTATCGAGGCCACCTGGGAAGCTGGTCGCGAAGTGCGTGGGCAACCCGGGAATGATATTCTCCGGCTGCAGCGCATACGGAAGGATATGCTCCTCCGGGCGGCGGCAGCCCGCCACGCCCAGGCCCGCAAAGGCAAACGACGCCCCCATGATCTTGAGAAAATGACGTCGGTTCACGCCCTCCGCTTCGGAGGCACCTTGCGGAAACTCCCGGTGGAGCCAATCCTTGAATTCAGGACTGTCAATCCGCTCCTCAAGGCTGCGCCAATAGCGCGGGCCCTGTAGCTGATCGTCGGTCAATTGTGGTTCCAAAGTCTCTTGTTTCATCGGTGACAGCCAGAGCAGCTCTGCGGGGGGTTCACGTTCCACGAGACAACGTTTTCACGAGCCCACTCTGCGTGGGCTTCCACGTTTTCCGGGCTCCAGTTCAAATTATAGACCTCATCTACCGGGCGGATATACGCCTCCGGATTGCGGTGACAGTCGAGGCACCATCCCATCGACATCGGCTGATCGTGCGACACAACCTCCATCTCATTCACTTGGCCGTGGCAATCCACACAGCTAATGCCGCGGTTCACGTGAACCGCATGATTGAAAAATACGTAATCCGGCAAGGTGTGCACCTTCACCCACTCCACCGGCTGGCCCGTTTCGTAACTCTGTCGCACCGGCTCCAGCAAAGGGCTGTCGGCCTGCACATACGTGTGACACTTCATGCACGTATCCGTATCCGGAATATTGGCGTGACCCGACTGATCGACATGGGTGTGGCAATAGCGGCAATCCATCCCGAGCTGCTCGACGTGCAAGTAATGGCTGTAGGGCACCGGCTGCGTCGGCATATACCCAACCCGAGTGTACTTCGGCGTGAAGTAATAGGTCACTCCGGAGACGACGGTGACAACGAGCACACCGAGGATAATGAGAACCTGCGCCGGGCGCTGATTTGCCGATTTTGAAAATATATTAGCCATGCTGGATCGGTATTAGGTCGATGGGTGCAGCCGGCTCACGCGGTATGCGTGTGCGATTGATGTTCGACCGAACGCGGATCGCGTCGCAGTGCGGCCACTGTCGGCGCGGGTTCAGCTTCCGCCCCCGGCCTCTCCTGGCGGCCTCGAAAGAGCGAACCGCCAATGGTCAGCAACGCAGCAAGGGAAGCTCCGGCGGAAGCAAGAAACACTTTTCGGTTCATGGTTCGGTCGTTACCCATAGATCAACAGTCCAGCAAAAAAAGAAACCGAGGCAGTTCGCATCTGTCCCGGAAGCTTCGGAATTAGGGGGTCATCCATTTCCCTTGGCAACAGAAAAAACGATCCATTCCACCCTCGCACAAATGAGCTGGCAACAGGGAGAAAGAGCCCCTGAAAGGTCGAGAGCTTCCACTGTCGATCGGCCCAGACCTGCTCACTTAAAGAGACTTACAGATCTCTGGCTCGCCTTTCCCTGTTGGCTGGTTCCCACAAAACTTCATAATGTCCCCTAATGGCCCGCATCAGCAAAGCCACTAGCGACCCTCACGCCACCGGTTGACGATGCAGCGTCGCCCCGTCAGCTGCCGACGAACGCGCGGCCGGCCCCTCCGCTTTGGAGCCCGTCTTCGTTTCCTGGGTCGAGCGGATGGCACGCACCGAGACGAAGGTGCTGGACACCATCATAACCAGCGCGGCAATCACCGGATGCAGCAAGCCGGCGGCAGCCACGGCCATCCCAATGACGTTATATTGAAATGCGAAGAGAAGGTTCCCCCGCAGTCGGCTCCGCACACGTCGCGCCAAGGCAATCGCCCCCGGCAACGAGGAGAACTCGCTCCCGAGGAAGACGGCATCCGCCGAGGCACGCGTCAAAGAGGAGCCCGAGCCCATGGCTATCGAGCCTGAAGCCTGAGCCATCGCGGCGGCGTCATTGATGCCATCTCCAAGGAACAAGACGCGCTGCCCAGTCGCCTCCTCCTCAGACACAATCCGCTCCTTATCAGCCGGAAGAAGTCCTGAACGAACCTCCCAGCCTGCTGGAAGGCCCTCCGGTGGCTGAGGATCCCCCGTGAGAACCAATACCCGCAGGCCCAGCGCCTTGAGCTCGCGCGCCAACTCCGGAAGCCCGGCACGGAAGGATTCGCGCACAGCATAGGTCACCGCCAAAGCACCATCCACTGAAACAAAGACCGCCCCACTGCCCGATGTCCCTGGGTCGCTCGCCTGAGCCTCGCCACCCGCAGCAAACGAAGCCTCGCCAATCCGGACGAGTCTCCCCCCAACGCGCCCTTCGACACCACGCCCTGGCTCGACTCTCAAACCCTCGACGCCCACCAGTGCCTCGTCACCTTCTGCAAGGTGCTCGATCAAGGCTCGTGCCACCGGATGGGTCTCAAAGCGTGCCTCCACCGCACGAATGGCTGATTCCAACCACCTCCGGTCAACTCCGGCCGCTGCTTCCCAGTCCTCTCCGACCACCGCCGGGCGATCGACACTGAGGGTCCCCGTCTTATCAAAAATAACGGTCTTCACCCCGGCCAACCCATCCATGAGCCGACCGGACTTTGCGATATACCCCTTGGCTAACAAACGCTGCAAGCCACTCCACACCGCGATCGGCGTCGCCAGGCCCACCGCACAGGGGCAGGCCACCAGCAAGACCGCCATCGCATGAAACAACGCGCGCCACCAGGGCTCCGCCGAAAAGATAAGCCAGCCCACAAAGGTCAGCGCACTGACCGACGCGACAATCGGCACAAACCACACCACCACCTTGCGCGCCTGGGTCTCCAACACCGAAGGCGTCTGCGCCGCATCCTGCACCGAAGCTAGAATACCGTCGAGCAACCGCCCTCCGGCCGCCACCTCAACGCGGACCGACAAGACGCCGTCCACGGACCACGAACCCGCCAGAGCCCGATCCCCCACCCCTTTCACCACCGGACGCGGCTCACCCGTCACCGAGGTCTCTTCCACATAGCCGGTCCCGGCAGTCACAGTGCCATCGACGGCAATGGCTTCGCCTGGTAATACCTCGATCTCATCACCCATCTTGAGATCCCGCACCGACACACGCCGCCGCTCCCCACAGCAACTCCGGATGAAAGCAAAATTGAAAGTCTCCTGTGTCTCCGCCGCCGCACGCTGAATCTGTTCCCGGCTGCGCTCACCCAGCCGCTTGCCGATCGTATAGATGCAGAGCACCACCGCGATCACCTCATAATAGACCGCGGCATCACCGCTCAACGAGCCCACGATCGAGCCGATCAGGGCCCCAACCGCACTCAACAGAAAGAGGCTCTCCACCGTGATCCGCCGCTCGCGGAGCGCAGCCCAGGTATTGCGTATGAGCGGCCCGCCAAGGAGCAACAGCACCACCACCACGGACAACAACAACCCGCCATGGATGGCCCAATAGGCCACGCTCCCATAGGGCGGCGCATCCCCCGCCCGCAACGCATTGTAATAACCAATGCCAAAAACCATCCCCTGCCCCGCCAGCGCCAGCGAGATACCCACGCGAAACCACGTCGAATCCGGACGACTCTCCGCGACCGACGCACCCCCGCAACAGGACGTTGCCTTGATGGGTGGCTCCTTGCTTGAACAACAACTCACGGTCGCCATTCTCCTACAGGCCCCCATCCCTGTCTATCCTCAATCCTTTTCGCATCTCGCCTCTTCGAGATGCCCGGGGCCCACGAAATTCCCTCGAACCCAAAAATCAAGGGACCCGACCGCGAGGCACCGGTTCCACCGGAGCGGCGGCGTCTTACCCCCAGGTTTTGGGGCGAGCAAGATGCCCGCCCTCCGCGGAACGGGTGCCAATTTCCCCAAATCACATTATCGGCTTTCCGTAAGTATTCATTTGTTCACTATAAAGGGAAATGGAGCCTCCTTCCCATACGACCCATGGCCGCGGTGCCGGGATTAATCCCTCCGATCGCTTCGCCCGCACCCACACGGTGCAAGACCCGAATGAAGCGCCCCCCGATCGCGTCCCCACCACCTTTTACGAAGATCGCTCCGCCTCGATCGTGACGGAGAACAAGAGCGCCGACCTGCCCTTCGACGCCAGCCTCAATCCCTACCGCGGCTGCGAACATGGCTGCGCCTACTGTTACGCTCGCCCCACCCATGAATACCTTGGCTGGTCAGCCGGCCTCGATTTCGAAACGCGCATCCTCGTGAAGTCGGAAGCCCCCAAGCTCCTCAAAGAGGCCCTCTCCGCCCGCTCTTGGAAACCCCGCGCCCTCTTCCTCAGCGGTGTGACCGATCCCTACCAACCCGTCGAACGCACCCGTCAACTCACCCGGCAATGCCTCGAAGTGCTCAGCCACTTCCGCAACCCCGTCTCCATCATCACCAAAAACGCACTTATTCTCCGCGATCTCGACCTGCTCAAATCCATGACGGCCTGGGACGGCGTCAGCGTCTCCCTCTCCATCACCACCCTCGATAGCAACCTCGCGCGATCGATGGAACCCCGCACCGCGTCTCCCGTTCAGCGGCTCGACGTCGTCCGGCGCCTCAACGAAGCAGGTGTTCCCACAGGCGTTATGGCCGCCCCAATGATTCCCGGCCTGACCGATTCCGAACTCCCCGCCCTCGTCGAAGCCGCCGCCTCCGCCGGAGCCCGCTGGATCCACTACCTTCCCCTGCGCCTCCCGCGCGGCACCGATGTGGTCTTCCTCGATTGGCTCGATCGCCTCCACCCCGGGAAACGTGCCCGCGTCGAGTCCCGCCTCCGCGAACTCCGAGGCGGTAAACTCAACGACACCACCCCCGGACAACGCTTTCGCGGTATCGGCACTTGGTCACAGGTCCTGCGCCAACTCTACCAACTCGGCGTCCGCCGCAGCGGCTTTGTCCCCCGCCCCATCACCCTCCGGACCGACCACTTCCGCCCCCCCGGAGGCCGCCAACTTGAGCTCTTCGATACCCCGCTCCCCACCCCTTCCAAAAATTCGCCTCCACCTTTCGCTTGACGCCCCCACCCCGAACGCTTTGTTCCTTTCGTTTCTCTACACGTGCCAGGGTAGCTCAGGGGTAGAGCAGAGGACTCATAAGCCTTTGGTCGGCGGTTCAAATCCGCCCCCTGGTACCATTCATCCTACAAGACCTTAGCTCTTATTGAGTTAAAGTTTCCCCAAGAAAGGGAAGCGCCCACAAAAGCGATCCTCCTCCTGCCGAACAGGTCAGGAGAGAAAACTGTCTCTTATCAGAATCCCCAGGAAACCTTCATATAAACACCTCGGGGCACTTCTGCGGGCACGGTAAGGAAATCGAAGGATCGCTCGGCGTGTTGACGGGCAAAGAGGTTCTGCCCGACGAGCGAAACTTCCAGTTGGTCCATTGGCCGGTAGGCGAGCCGAAGATCCGCGGTCACATAGGCCGGAGCATAGTCCACCCGGCCAACATGGCGAAGGCCCAGGTCGATGCTCAGCGAGCGAGTGACATCAATGGCTGAGCGGAACGTAACCTGGTGGCGCGGGGTGGACTGACTATAGTAATCGGGTTCAGCCCCCGCCCACCCGACCAGGTCCGCAAAAAACAGGGCATACCCCAACGAGAACCGGATATTGTCTTGCGGCGCATAGGCCAAAATCAATTCACCTCCATACGTATCCCCCGCAACAACATTTGCGACTGGAATATCGATTGATGGAAGAGGGGACCCGGGCACCAGGCGACCGTGCTCCGGAGCGAACTGCAACAACCGGTCATACTCGTTATAGAAGGCTGCGACATCGAGCGTGACCTTTCGGTGTGGCTGGATGCGGTAGCCCAGCTCGTAGGCCCAGAGCACTTCGGACTTGGCTGCTGGATTGCCCACCAGCCTGGTGGGGTAAGGCAGATCGAGGGATTCGAGAGGTATCGGAAGGCGATACCCCTCAGAGCCTTCGTGAGCACTTGGCGTCCTGACCGCACGAGAAGCGGCAAGCCACAAGGTTTGGGAATTGGACAGCTTGAAACGGATGCGTGCGCTCGGCTGAAATTCAAAGCCGGTGTAGTCGTTGTGCTCAAACTTCGTTCCTGCAGTCAGAACGACGCGCTCAGGCACCAGGTGGAGATCGGCTTGAAGAAAGGCACTTACGGTGTGGAGATTTTCTGAACCCGTGTTCTGGTCAGGCCTCACTTCGATGAGGGATCCTTCTGTCACCCCGATGCTCTGGTGACGAAACCCGAGGCCCCATATGAAAGTGTTGTGATGCCCCCAGTCCATGTTGTGCTCAAACGACGCATCAAAGGTGTCCACCACAAGAACCCCCGCCTCGGCTAAATCCCGTTCCGTCTGATCAAAATAGCTCTGCACCTCGACCCGACCGCCCGAGACCAGAGGCTGTGTCCACCGCGCCAGCATATTGTAGCTGTGCCCTTCCACAGGGCTGCGATCTTCATCCACCACAACGATATCACCCGACACAGTCAGCTGCCCGCCACCCGATGGGTAGCGATCCAGACGGAATCCAGCCGTGGAAGCCGACCAGGCATCCCCCGCCGCGCTTCCATCCGACAAGAGATAGTCGTCTTTCGCATAATAGCTGCTGGAGACGCGGTAATACGTCTCCCCGACGCGTCCGCCATATCGGACACCGGCCATCCGGCGGTGCACATCCCCACCCCCGGCGGATGAAGCCAGACCTTGTGTCTCGTCGGCACTTCGCGAGATCAAATTGACGACACCATTCACCGCGTTGCTGCCCCAAAGGGTGGCCCCCGGACCCCGTATGACCTCGATCCGGTCCACGTCCTCGAGCATCGGCTGCTGCAGGTCCCAGAAAACGCCCGAAAAGAGCGGATTATAGACCGCCCGACCATCAATGAGAACAAGAAGCTTGTTCGCATACATCTGATTAAAGCCCCGGGCCGAGATCGCCCAGTTCCGGGAATTGATCGAGGCCACGTTCATGCCGGGAACCAGGCGCAAAGCATCAGGAAATGAGGTCACACCCGAACGCCGGATCTCTTCGTTTGTGAGAACATGAACCGCCGCCGCGGAATCATTCAACGCGTGATCCCGCTTGGAAACAGACATCACCGGGATGTTCATCAACTCTTCCAGAGAGAGCTCCGCATACCTTTCCCATACAGGCGCACCCTTCAGGCCCGTGCTCGCCACGATACCTCCCCACAGCAAGGCAACGACGCAACGCTTCCGAAAGTTCCCCACACAACCAACACCACATCCCGTGGCTCGATCCCTCGACCCCACCGAAAGCTGGAGACATCTGTAAAAATTTATACCCAATTTCAGAAATGAAGGATTTACCCTATTATACGCTTGATGCAACCTCCAATTTGGAGCAATCCCACCCTCACAACGCCGACACGGAAAGACTTCCGCTTTCGCAAAGTTAACCTTTGAGATGCTGAAAATGGCAGGCCAAGCGCCCACACCCTTTCGGGATCGACCCGAAACGACAGTGACTTACAAAGAACAGCATGACGGAAGGCATCAGGGTCATCGTACTGGGTTGTGGCTGGCTGGGACGGGCTTTGGCCGAAGCTGTCTTAGCTCGGGGCGGAGAGGTCGTGGCCCTGTCGCGGTCGCATGAACAACTTGAGCGGCTGCCGCAGAGCTCACACCTGTCAACGAGGGTGGGCGACCTGACCACAACGGATTGGCACAGTGCGATCGAAAATCGGGCTGACCTTGTCGTGAACTGCGTCAGCAGCGGGCGCGGTGATCTCGAGCACTACCGGAAGACCTACATCGAAGGCATGCGATCCATCTCCCGGTGGGCAAAAGGCGGCCACATCCAAACTTTCATTTACACCGGAAGCACAGGGGTGTACGGGCAGGCCAATGGCGAAGTCGTGACTGAAGAGGATGCGGGAGCCCCCGGGGAACTTTCCGAGCGGCCATCAATTCTCCTCGAAGCCGAGAAGCTCGCGCACCGCGTGGACGCTCATCGTCGCATCGTACTTCGGTTGGCAGGCCTGTATGGTCCAGGCCGCCATCACCTGCTCGATCAGGTGTTTCAAGGAATCGCTCCCTTCCAGGGTTCGGGCAACGCCTACATCAACCTCCTCCACCGCGACGACGCTGTCTCCGCTCTTCTCGCCGTGCACAGAGCTGGGCTGCCCCACGGCACCCACACCTTCAATGTCAGCGACGGCCATCCCGCGACCAGGAGCGGGATCGCGCGTTGGCTTGCCGTGCGCCTCCACCGCCCCCTGCCCACCTTCGATCCCGACCAACCCACCCCGCGGATGAAAAGAGGTTTGGACGCGGGTCGCCACCGCCCGCACCGCATCGTTTCCAGCGAGGCCTTTTGCACCGCCACCGGCTGGCAACCGGACTTCCCGGACTTCACCGCCGGTTACACGCCGCTCATCGAGCAATTAACCCGGCAATAGGAAGAATGGGATTGCCTCCAAACGCGCAACGCTTTGGCGTGATCCCACCATGAGTTCTGCTGACAACCGCCCCTATTCATCCACCGTCGTCGATGGCAACGACCGCGCTCCGGCTCGCGCCATGCTCCGGGCGGTCGGGTTTGGCGATACTGATTTCGAGCGGCCTCAGATTGGCGTGGCCTCCACCTGGAGCGACCTCACACCGTGCAACACGCACATCAATGAGCTCGCTGAACACGCCGCCAAGGGCATCAACGAAGCAGGTGGCAAGCCGATCACTTTTGGAACGATTACCGTTGCCGATGGCATCAGCATGGGCACCCAGGGGATGCGCTATAGTCTGGTGTCCCGGGAAGTCATCGCCGACAGCATCGAAACGGTCGTTGCTGCGGAAGGCTTTGATGGCTTGGTTGCGTTGGGGGGCTGCGATAAAAACATGCCTGGATGCCTCATGGCCATCGCCCGCCTCAATCGGGCTTCGGTCTTCGTCTATGGTGGCACCATCCTCCCCGGCATCCATCGCGGGAAGGATACCGACATCGTCTCCATTTTTGAGGCCGTGGGCCGTCATGCCCGTGGTGAGATCGACGACAAGGAGCTGAAGGAAATTGAAACAACCTGTATCCCAGGGCCGGGTTCCTGCGGCGGCATGTACACCGCCAACACCATGGCGAGCGCCATCGAGGCCCTCGGCATGAGCCTCCCCGGCAGCAGCGCGCAACTTGCAATCTCCAAGGACAAGCGCGTGGATTGCGAACGTGCCGGGGCAGCTGTCATGAAGATGCTCCAGTCGGGCCTGCGGCCGCGTGATATCCTCACCCGCCAGGCTTTTGAAAACGCCATCACCGTCGGCATCGCACTCGGGGGCTCGACCAACCTCATTCTTCACCTCCTCGGCATCGCCCACTCGGCCGGAGTTGAGCTCAGCATCGATGATTTTCGGACCATCGGAGACCGCACCCCTCTGCTCTGCGATGTGAAGCCATTCGGCCGTTACAACATGTCGCACCTGATCCGCATCGGCGGCATCCGGCCCCTCATGCAAGAGCTGCTCGATCGCGGCAAGCTGCATGGCGATTGCCTCACCGTGACGGGACAAACAATTGCCGAAACCCTGGAGGGCACCCAGCCCTACCCCCCTTATCCCGAGGGTCAGGACATCGTTCGCAATTGGGATAACCCGATCAAAGCCGAAAGCCACCTCCGGGTGCTTCGTGGCAACCTCGCCCCCACCTGTGCCGTTGGCAAGATCACTGGCAAGGAAGGTCTCTATTTCAAGGGTACGGCCAAGGTTTACGAATCCGAAGAGGATGCCCTCACAGGTATCCTCCGCGGCGACATTGTCTCAGGCGATGTTGTCGTCATTCGCAATGAAGGCCCTGTGGGCGGCCCCGGCATGCGGGAGATGCTCTCGCCCACCTCGGCGGTGGCCGGACGCGGCCTCATCAAGGAGGTCGCCTTGATTACCGATGGACGCTTCTCCGGTGGAAGCCATGGGTTTGATGTGGGGCACATCACCCCGGAAGCCGCTCTCGGAGGCCCCATCGGGGTGGTGAAGAATGGCGATGAGATCGAGATCGATGCCGTTAAGAACACCATCTCGCTTAACATTCCCGAGGCTGAGCTGCAGGCCCGGCTCGCAGCCTACAAGCCGTCCGGTTGCCGGGAGACACGTGGTGTTCTCGCCAAATACGCCGCCACTGTTTCCTCTGCCAGTGCAGGTGCAGTGACCGACCGCGATCTGCCTTGTCGCATCAAGGGAAGTATTTCGCAAAGCTGACCCTGAAGTCCCTGTTTTTCAGAAAAACGCTGTCTCGCTTGAGGCAGCGTTTTTTTATGTCGGCATCGGCAATGAGGTTGTCCACGTAACCGAGCGGGAAGGTGAAGCGACAGATCTCCTCAGTGGAACACCAGGACCGAAGCCCCGGACGTCTGCAACAGCGCGGTCGTCGTGCTGCCAACGATGAACTCACGAATGCGTGAATGGCCATAAGCCCCCATTATGAGCAGGTTGATGCGCTCCTTCTTCAGGACATCTGTCATGAGCCTCTCGGGGTCTCCCTGTTCATAGCGTGCATCGACCTCGTAACCCACCGCCCGAAGCGTGTTGGCGGCGGCCTGGAGATCTTTCTCAATCGTTGTTGTGGGACGCCCCACCGCAAAAAGAATACATTTCATATCCTGCAGCAGCCGCTGAGTAACGGCAAACTCCACCGCCCGCTTTGCGCTATCGCCGCCATCAAAAGCGATCAGCATCCGCTCCATAGGCCGGAAGGCTCGCGACGCCACGAGAACGGGATGCTTACAAGCCCGAATGATGCCTTCCAGATTGGCTCCCAAACCGGGGTCGGCAGAATCTGCGGACTCCCCTCGTTTCCCAAGCACCACCAAGGCAGCATGGGCCCCCCACGCCCCGATCGTCTCATCAAGGACCCCATAAGAAGCCTCCGCTTGAACATCTCTAAAGCCCTTTTGCGCAAAATACTCGCGCGCCGCCGTCAGAATTGAAGCCCCGTGGGTCGGTTCTGAGCGATCCTCCGCCTCCTCAAGCGCTGCGAGATCATCCTTCAGCGCCCACCGGGGATTAAGCCCGCTGCTACCCCCCAGATGAACATGGGGAACGACCTCCTCCACGCTGTCCATCACATGCAATACCTGGAGGCCCAAATTAAGGCGCTCAGCCGCCCAAGCGGCGTGGTCATACACGCTTCGGGCATAGCTCGAACCGTCAGTGCAAACAAGGATTCTCGTGCTGGCCATGGTTGTGGTGGGTTAATGAGATGCGTTCCTCAAAGGCGCATGTCTTTCATCATTCAACATTTTCTGAAAGATGCGGCCGTCTCGCGGCTGTGCACATAAATCCACTCGTGAGACGTTGAACTCATAATATCTCCAAGGCATCCCAAAAGTCAAAGCACAAGACATGCACCCTGGCGGAACGATGACACGTCGGCTCATTCGCCCTCAGCCCCCGAGATTGGCTACCTGAAAATAACGGGATGGGTCCCCGGCCTGCCTATTTGTGCATCCCCTTCAAGAACCGGGAGAGTCATTTGCGTAATCGATAATCCGAGGCTAAGATCAATCGATGAATATCATAATCGTTGTCTTGCTCCTCCTTCTTCTCTTCGGCGGAGGCGGGTTCTATATAGGTGGGCCTGCCGTTGGCGGGAGCACACTTGGGGTTATCCTCTTGATCTGCCTGATCGTCTTCCTCATGGGAGGTTTCCGCCGGGCCCCCTGAGAGCAGGCGGAAACCCGCCTCTGCAACATCCCGCCTTGCGACCGCTCACCCGGCGGTTGCAAGTTTTTGTTGTCGAACCCTGACCCCAAAGCCATACCTGCTGCATGAAGTACCCGCGCAGTCCCTACAACACCGTTGGCGGCCTCGTCTATTTCGGTCGCATGATCGACAAGATTCGGCTCTTTGCCGCCGATGAGCTCCACCCGGAGCTCCATAACAACCTCGGCAAGGGCTTCGATGAAAAGTGCACGAACTTCCTCCAGGTCTCGTATGACGCTGTTGTGAAGCAGGTAACCGAAGAAAACCAATCGGACGAAGCGCTTCTGGAATGGTGCTTCACCCAGGGACGTCGTCCCGGAAGCGAAGAGATCCAAATCTGGAACGGCTTCCTTCGGAAATGGGGCTGGAATGACGAGGCCTCGGACCTCCTTGCCCGCCGGATCAAGGAAAGCGGCTTCGAAGGGCGTCAGGACATCCAGACATTCTTCGATTATCTGGACGCCGATGAAGGCCGACCGGTCGGCGGTGGCGCTTGAGCCGCACTCACCTCACCAACGAGATCCCAAAACGGAGCGACCGCGTTCGCACATCATAATCGAGAAGATTCTCTCCGTAGCCGTCGAAATACTGGATCAGCAGGTAAGTTCCAAAATCCACAAAGCCCACATTCACGGGGAATGTAAGATCGAGCTGCGTCGTCCAGCGGTCGAAGTGTCGGCCCGCACGGCCTGTATAGGCCAATGCCGGACCATTGGCTAAGCCAAGGACGGCCCGGAGCTGCGCGTAACCCCGGTAGTCTCGAATCTGTTCATTGTTGGAAATCCCACCAACAAAGGCAGAAACCTCCGGCGTTACCAATAGGTGCCAGCCGTCCAACGATCCAAGAGACCAGGTCGAACGCGCAAAGAGCGTATTCAGACTGCGCGACTCATTCCCGCCTTGCCCGTTTGATTCATGCAGGATGCCGCTTTGCAACCCCCACCACTGCAGCCAGTTTCCAGAGGCATGGGAACGCGGCCGCTTGAACTCGTAGAAGAGGGACGGCATGTAACTGGTATCGTAGAATGGGCTCGACGCACTGTCGATGTCCCAAAGCGAACGCTGCGTGTAGGCCGCTTGCAGTGAGTGAAGTGGCGGATACGTCCATCGTGAATCAAAACCAAATATGCGATATTTGAAACTCACCTGGAACTTCGCCCCCAAGTCTTCGTTCCCATAAACCAAATAAATGGGCTCATGCAGAGCAAAACGATCAACGAAGGTTCGCTGAAAGCCGTCATCCTCGATTGTCACATCATCAACCGTGGAAGGTGCACCCCCCGAAGCAGCGACAACAGAAGGTTGGCGAACGACGAAAACGGTGCGCAGGACATCCCCGTCAGGAGCTTCCGTTTCAAGGAGGACATTCCCGCTAATCGCCTCTGGAACATCCATCTGATAGGCGATACGCACGGAATCGCCCGACTCAAGCCTTCCCGGTGACTCGTTGACTCTCCGAAGTGCCAGGGACGCTTGTTCGCGGCCGACATAGATCGTCGCAGGCAGCGTCGCCGGTGCCTCAAAGAAGACGGTGTCCTCCGAGATGTTCAAAGCGATCAGATGAACGGTGAGGGTCTCCCCCGGCCCAAGTGGCTCAACAGCCGGAGCCAAGCCCAGCCGGATCTCTGCCATGGCCGGCAACAGGAAAAGGAAGAGAGCCAAACCAACCAAAAAAAGCTTTCTCATCATGACACTTCAAGAGACGCATTCTATTCGGAACGGCAAACCGCGCAGCCGGTTCGGAGTGACTTCTTCTGCATTCCACCTTCAAGGGGATCCATTCAGGTGAGGAGGAACTCACGCTTCCGGTTGCACAGTAACCTGTCTTAAAATAGGATAGGCTTCACGCCAGCCCACACACAATTCGAGGAGAGTTATCATGTACCCGCTCAGCCATATCAATGAAGACCTTAAGTCCTGTATTGAAATATGCGGCAGTTGCCGCGACATCTGCCTGAACATGGCAACCACCCATTGCCTGGAATTGGGTGGCAAACATGTGGAGCCCGGACACCTCCGCCTTATGCTCGACTGCGTCGACATCTGTGCGACCGCCGTCAACTTCATGCTTCGGAATTCTCCCCGACACAAACTGACTTGCGGGGTCTGCGCCGAGGTGTGCAAGGCCTGCGCCGACGATTGCGAACGTATCGGCAATATGGAGACTTGCGCCGAGGCGTGCCGACGGTGCGCGGAGCACTGCCGGAAGATGGCGGCCTGAGGTCGATAATTTGCTTTCAATTACCCGGCCCATCGATCGATCCTGCTTCGCGCCCCGCCCCCGGTCATTCTCCCTGATTCCACCCCTCGGGACGATGTGCCCTCGACCTGCTGCGCCTTTGCGAGACGGGGAGACCGTCGGCTTTCCTTTCTGTTCACCGGTGGTCCGTGCTGGAGAAACATCAATACGGCCGCCTCCTGCGGCGACAAGGCTCCGGGACAGGCCGTAATCCGTTTTCCACTACAGGCTTCGAGGGACATCCTGAATGACCCGTCAAGATAACTTTCCAGAACCATCGGATGGATATATGATTTGCGGCAGATCGCGGGGGTGTTTCCCAAGCGCGCGGCCACCGCCTCGACCGCCCGGACAAGGTTTTGCTTCGCCTCCGTCTTGTTGGGGGCATCCTTCAGCTCGTGCAGTGTCATTGCTGCCCAAAAAGTTCCCGCCCAGGTCCGGAAATCTTTTGCGCTGAAGTCCCCACCCGTTCCCTCGCGGATGTACCCATTCACATCTTCAGAGTCGATGGGATGGCACCCACCCGCTTCATCCACATACTGAAAAAGACGCTGCCCCGGGAGTTCCTGACACTTCTGGATCGTGCGGGAAAGCCGGCGGCTTCTGACAGTCACGCGATGCCGTTTCCCGCCCTTTCCAGTGTACTCAAACTTTACTGTCGAGCCTTGGAGATCAGCATGACTGGGCCGCAGCGTTGTGAGCCCGAAAGACTTGTTCTCCTTCATGTAGGCCTCATTGCCCACCCGAATCAACGACAACTCCAGGAGACGAACAAGGGTGGCGAGAACCCGTTCTCGTGTCAGACCTCGCTGCGACAGGTCGGCGTCCACCCGCTGACGCAGAGCTGGGAGCACCTCGGCAAAAGCGATTGTCCGCTCAAACTTGGTCTGATCCCGGACCTCCCGCCACTTCGCGTGATAGCGGTATTGCTTGCGCCCCCGCGCATCAAGGCCCGTTGCCTGGAGGTGGCCCTCGGCGTAACGACAAATCCAGACGTCTTTCCAAGCCGGGGGCAGGACAAGCGACCGGATCCGCTTAAGGGTGGCTGAATCCTGGATCTTCCGCTTGTCCGGGCCCAGATAGTAGAAGCCTTTCCCGGCCCGCCGACGCCGTATTCCCGGATCATCGGCATGAACATAACGTAAACCCGCCTCCTTCGCCGCCTCCTCCGGCCTCGCCTCAGGCTCAACCCTCGCCCGTGTCAGACGCGTTTGCTTCATCAAGGCAGAACATAGCCGCATCCAACTCGAAGGGCAACCGAACCCTTTCAGCGCCAGACCGGGATCTTGACTCGTTCATACGTGGTCGGCCATCGACTTCCTTCAGCTCTCAGCTCCCGAAATCTGCGATCGGCATAACAAATGGGGCATCGAGCACGGCCTTGTCCTCACGCAGGTCGGCAACCATTTTCCGCATCTGTTCCTCGCTCGTGAGGTGCGTTGTCAGGACAAGATTGGCCCGATCCTCTTCGCGACCCGGAGTCTGCATAACGCTTTCGATGCTGATGTCGTGGCGAGCCGTTATCGTCGAAACCTCAGCGAGAACGCCCGGACGATCCATGACACTGAGCCGCAGATAAAAGGCCCGGCGAACTTCAGCGAGAGAAGCAAACCCGATCCGCCGGGAAATAAAGGTGGGCATGTAGGCCGGCACCCCATGCAAACGGTCGATGGCGGCGTCCATGATGTCGCTGATGACAGCGCTGGCTGTCGCATCCTGACCCGCCCCACGGCCAATATAAATACTGTCACCCACCACATCCCCCGTGACACAAATCCCGTTAAAGACACCGTCGACCTTCGCCAGCACAAGATCGTTGCGCAAAAGCATCGGCTCGACGGCACAAAACACGCGCTCGCTTTCGAAGTCACGCTGGATCAGCGCGATGAGCTTGATCCGGTAGCCGAGCTTGCGGGCCCACTCCATGTCATCGAGCGTCACTTCCCGGATTCCCCGCACTGGCATTTCGTCGAGGCAAAACCAGTGGCCATGCGCCAGATAGGCAAGGATAACAGCCTTATGGGCCGCGTCCCAACCATCGAGATCGAGCGCTTCATCTGCCTCCACGTAGCCCAATCGCCGGGCGTCGGCAACAATCGCTTCGAACCCCTGCTGCTCCGCCTCCATCCGCGTGAGGATGTAATTACATGTCCCGTTGAGAATCCCATAGATACGCGGAAAACGATTCGCCACCAAGCCCTCGCGCAGCGCCTTGATAATCGGCACCCCCCCGGCCACACTGGCCTCAAAGTAAAGCCGGGCATCATTTTGTGCAGCAGCCTCGAAAATCCGCGGACCGTGCTCACAGATCAACGCCTTGTTCGCCGTAACGACCATTTTCCCGGCATCCAGGGCCGCCAGCGTCGCGTCCAGCGCCACCGTCGTTCCCCCCATCAACTCGCAGAAAATGTCCACCTCGGGATCCGTCGCCACCGCCATCGGATCATCCCGCAACTGATCCGGCCTCACATCGACCTCTCGCAGCCTGGACACGTCGCGCACCGCAGCACAATGCAATTCCAGCCGCGCGCCCAGACGGGCCTCCAACGGAGCCCGGTGGCTGTCCAGGTGCTTCCACACCCCTTGTCCGACAACCCCAAACCCAGCCAATCCGATCTTCAATGATTTTTCCTTCGACGCATTCATGAAAAGATCGAGCCAATCCCCCCGACACCAAAACGCCAACCTGAAAATCCCCAGCCCACGAATCCACCCCGCCCTCCAGCCGCATCCGACTGTCAACAATATCTTACCTGGTAGACTATAGAGCCCACCCATCTCCAGCGAGTTCAACGTTCCATGCCCCCGCCCGCCCAGGCTTCATCCCCAACTTCGCTCCGGCTTCCCACTTCCACCCCCTCCCGTCACCCCGCCCTCCAGCCGCATCCGACTGTCAACAATATCTTACCTGGTAGACTATAGCGTTGTCGCCGAGCCCGGGATCGGGCGTCGGGTTCGCCTCAGGCCGCAAGCAACGGCGCTGAAGAGGTGCGCGGTCTCAGGCCGGGAATCCACGCGGAAGCCACGCTGGCCACTCACTTGGGGGGGCCATCCGATCGGACTGCCTGATTTCACAAAGCACTTGAGCATTGCCCACCCTTGGATTCTCCTCTGATTCTCCGAAACGACCATGAATCGCATCCCGTCCCTCTTACTCGCCCTCTTTTCCATTGGCTTCAATCTTCCTGTGCTGGCTCAGCCCACCCTTGAACTCGACCTTGAGGAGGCGCTGGCTCGGGCACGCGATGCCAACTTCGCAATTCTCATCGAGCGCGAGGCCGTGGAGAGCCAGCGTCAAGCCGCACGACGAATCCGCGCCGAGTTATTTCCTCAGATCACGGGCCACGCGGCGCAATCCCGCTCCATGCAGCCAAACGTCGGAGGATTTACCCAAGATATTGAAGGACTTCGACCGCGCGCCTTCATCAACCGCTTCGATGCGCTCATCCGCGCTCGGCTCTCAACGCTGGACCCCACCCGCATCGCCGATTACCGGGTAGCCCAGATCGAAGTCGAACTCTCCACCTTCGATCTTGAGACAACGGTCCAGGATATTCTGGAAGGGATCGCCACCGCTTTCTTTTCCCACCTGAGAAACGTGGCCCGGCTCGACGTGATTGCCGCCAACATTGAACGTGACTTAACCCTGCTTGACCTCGCCCAAAATCAGTTCGACGCCGGTGTTGCCACGCCGATCGACGTGACGCGCGCAGAAGTCCAGTTGGCTCAGAACGAATTGGCCAAGCTTCAACAGGAAACGCTCGTCTTTGAGAGCGAGCTCCTGATCAAACGAATCCTCAATATCAACCTCAACACCAACCTCATTGTCGTCAGCCCATCCTTCAACGAGAGCGAACTGGAGGAAAGCCGCGTGCTCGGGCTCCAAAGCGTCCTTCAAAACAGTTCAGAATACCAACGCGCCACCCGTGCCCTTGACCGCAATCGACTCGCCCGGCGGGCGGCTTCCTGGGAGCGGTTGCCGAGCCTCGAATTCACTGCCGAGTGGGGCTACGCCTCCAGTTCCCTAACGAGCGATATGGAAGAGCAGTGGCGGATTCAGGCTGGGCTCTCGATCCCCATCTTCGAAGGGTTCCGAATTCAGTCCAACAAACTTCAAGCTGATGCGGCCATCCGCCAACAGGCGTACATCGTCGAAAGCGTGGAACAGGATTTCGACGCTGACCTCCGGCTCAGCCAGCAGAACCTTCACTCCCGGTTCAGCCAGATTGGCCTCGCACGGCGTCAACTGGAGCTGAGTCAGCGCGAACTGGAACTGGCCATGACGCGCTTCGAGGAAGGCGTGGCCGATAATCGCGATGTCGTCAGCGCCCAGGCAAACGTGGCCGAAGCGGAAGATCGACTCGTCGAGGCCATTTACTTCTTCAACCTAGCCCGATTGGAGGCAGCCCGAATCAGTGGCGACGTCAACAGCCTCGTTGAATCCCCACGGTGATTACGCCTCACAGTCAGCCAGCGGCACCGAAACCACCCCGGCTACTCCTTGCTTCCGGCTCGCCCCGCCGCCAGGATTTCCTGCGGGAGGCGGCGATTCCCTTCGACGTTTGGATACCCGAAGTGGACGAACATGAACCTGCAGAGGGAGAGGCTCCGAATATCGTCCTGCTCAACGCCCACCTCAAGGCGAAGGCTGGCCGCAGCCGGTTCCCCAACCATGTTATTCTGGCTTCCGATACAACCGTCGCCCTTGGCAGGCACATCTTCAACAAACCTGTCGACCGGGACGATGCCCTGGCAATGTTGATGCGCCTGAATGCAAGGACGCACAGTGTCTTCACAGCTGTCGTCATTCTACCGGTGGAAGGCGAGCCCGTTTGCCTTGTTGAGGAAAGCAAGGTCACCTTCCGCCAAGTCTCGTCCGAAGAATTGTTGGCCTATATCGATGCCGCCCGGCCCTTCGACAAGGCTGGTGCCTATGGAATTCAGGATCCCGAAAATACCTTCGTGAAAGCGTTCACCGGCTACCTTTCCACGATCATCGGGTTGCCCATCGAGTCTCTCTTGCCTCGCCTCGTGGCCTTGGGGATCCGACCTCAAGCAGGCCCTGCGAAACCAGAGCCTGCATGCCCGAGCTCAACCTAAAACCCGCTTGAGAACTGTATCCAACGGAGCTGTCGCCAACGCAATGGCCGTATCACAAACCCCGTAATACAGATAAATCATTCCGTCTTTCACAATATTGGCGGTCGGGAAAACGACGTAGGGTATGTATAGCCCGAAACGCTCGTAATAAGTATCCGGTGCCATCAGGACATCCGGGCAGCGACGAAGAACTTTTCTCGGATCTTCCAGATCGAGCAACATCGCACCCATGCGATAGACAACCCGGCGCGCGGCGGCGTCTTCCACATCGACCCCATGATGGAAAACAAGCCAACCTTCCGCAGTGCGAATAGGCGGCGTCGATCCACCGATTCGTCCACTTTCCCAGGGAAACTCTGGCTTGGCCACAAGCTCCGGAGCGGTCCATTCATGCAAATCCTCTGAAAAGGAAATCCAGATACCGGGCCGGTCGGTCCCGTATTCGCTTCCCACATAGCTCAGAGGTCGCCGCAATGCCGCAAACCGGCCGTTGATCTTTTCGGGAAACAGGATGACGTCGCGATCGTCGATCTCCTTGGGTGTCGCCCAGCTGAAATGCTCCCAAGTGTATTTATCCTTGGATACAGCGATACCGGAACGCGTCAGATTATCCTCCGACCGACCGCTGAAGCCTTCAAAAACGGGCTCGAAGGATTCGGGAACACCGATGCCAGTTGGATGCGAATTCCATGCAAACGGACGGTAGGCATAGGTCATGTAATAGGTGTCGTCGATCTTCACCACGCGCGGATCCTGGACACTCCCGTATTTGCTACCCGCCATCTCCGGAGTGAAAACGGGTTGATCACCGACGCATTGAAAGTTCACCCCGTCATCGCTCTCAAGCATGCCGATGTAGCAGTGGAACGGCCGGAGCCCGCCAGCAGCCCGCTCATACATGTAAAACTTCCCATCCTCATAGAGCACGCCCGGATTGAAGACGACGGCTCGGCGCCAATCGTGCTGACCCGGAACGACGATGGGATTCAGGGAATGCCGTTCAAAAAGATTGGGATCATCCATGATTGCATAGGAGCAGAACCCGCCGCTGAGGGGAACCCCAAATCACATCGCTCGTCTGCTTATCCGTCCAAAAGAGGAAGCGATTGATTTTTTCCTTGGAAGCGTTTCCACCTTACCCACACTCCCACCCTAAATGGACACCGAGCCGACCGATCATTACAGCGAATACTGCGGAAAGGGCTTCCGCATCATCAGCGTGCTGGCCGCCCTCGCCTTCTGGGCTGTCTTCACCTGCTACCTCACCAAATTCGTCCCTGCGCAAAGCGCATCGATGATGTGGATCTTCGCCGCCTTTACCGCCTTCAGTATGACTGGGGTCTTCTTTATTGCCCTTAATATGTTCTGGCTCGTCGCCGTCGAACATCGCCGCGCCCGCCTCCGCTGAGGACCCGCGGCTGCCCAAGCAAGCTCCCTCCAAGAGCGCCTGGTCACACCAGTGCACGATCCGATCCCTACCAGGCAGGAGCAATACTCGATCTCCTCGGCAACCCGTGCTGCCCATCCGCAATCAAAGCAGGCCCAATCGACCTCAGCATCACTTAGCCCTGACCTCTCCAGTACCGGCATAGCAAGTTGAGGCAAATCAGCGGCCTTGCCGACCTCACACCCCCCCCCGGCGTCCCGACCCCGCCTACTGTCAACGAATATCTTACCTGGTAGGTTATTGCATCCCGTTCAGGCCATTCGTCCCGAAAGAACAGCTGTTCCAGATGCTGCCAACTTCATCCGGTAGCAACATCGCCTGCATGGACCCAGCCAGCCGAAGCGCGGCAGCGGCCTTGCCGACCTCACCCCCCCCCGGCGTCCCGACCCCGCCTACTGTCAACGAATATCTTACCTGGTAGGTTATTGCGGGGCGTGGGTTGGGCAGCCGGGGGTTTGTAAAAGTCTTTCTAAGCGGCACGGTGGACGTGCTGGCTGCTTTCGGGGATTGATCCTTGAGGAATCAGCCGACACAGTGGGAAGAAATCGGATGGACATCACTATTCATCGACACTACCCAATTCCCAATCTGAACTTCCGCGACTTCTGGGATATTTGCAGTCACTACCAGCGGATTCACCCGAAGTATCGAAGTATTCTCTACACCGTGGAGGGCTTCGGGATGGAAATCTGCGAGAACGAAGGCGACGTTTCAAAAGTGCTTCAGGCCATTGCGGACCACCGCAACCAGGTGCGCCGCTACACCGCGCGCTTTTACCTCTCGCCCCAAAGCGAGCCTGGCGACTACGGCAATGCCAAGATGATGTACCTGCCGGAGCCGACCGATTTTCTGGAGCCTGGCCTTCACTTTTATACAGAGACCGACAACAAGCTGTTGCTCTACAATTTCGAAGATTTTGTTTTCAACAGCTACACCATTGAGGAGCTGCAGGAGGCGGACATTGAATACGGCCTGCCCTGCGAGGTGCTTTCAACAGTCATCGACATGCGTGGTTTTTCGGCCTTCTGCGAACAGCCGAATATTGAATCGCCTTACACCTGCGGGCTGATGACTTCCTTTTACAACATGGTCCGCAATGGGTTCAAACGTTACCCGCCGGACATGGTGAAGTTTCTCGGCGATGGCGTCCTGGCTGTCTGGCAGACAAATTCGAAGGACCGCGGCGTCGCGATCAACGTCTGCGTCGAAGGCCTTTCGCAGATGCCATTGACCTGGAGGCAGATCATACGTGGTCCGGAATTCAGCCACGGCGCGCCTGAAG
>CAYOIB010000011.1:0-47514 GCA_964403935.1 uncultured Puniceicoccaceae bacterium
CGGTCGAAAATCCGGACTGAATGGGGGAGCTGCACATTGCTACCGCAGAAGGGATGGCCAGTGGGTAACAGCGGAGCTGTAGAGCTCCTCCAATTCAGTAGGCAGCTCGGAACGTAGCAAAAGAATCAAAACAATGCCTAAAACCAAACCACCGTATCCCGAGGAGTTCCGTCGTGATGCCGTCGAACGGCTCCTGAGTAGCGGACGGCCCCCAAGGGCCCGAAGAATGGTGCTGTTTGTGCCGGGAGTGTGAGTATCTGCGCCGTCAGAGAGACATCTTAAAAAAAGCCGTGAGCATACTCGGAGAGGATCCGCAACTGGGTATGGGCTAATTGAGATGATGCTGAACCAATACAGTGTCCTCGAACTCTGTGAGGTCCTGGAGATCTCCAGCAGCGGGGTTTCCCTATGGCAGAAGCGAAAGGCCTCTCCGGGGCTCAGAGCGCGCGAAAATGTGCTCTTGATAAAGAGATCAAGCGGATCCACGCCCACTGTCATACTCGTTGCTACGGCAGTCCACGGATGGCTCAGGAACTGAAGGACAACGGCTTTGTCTGCTCCAAAAACCGGGTTGCCCGACTCATGCGACAGGAAAACATCCGCATGGGGCCACGCAAACCCTTCCGACCAAATACGACACAACCCGATCATGCGGCCTGCCCTTCACCCAACCTTCTGGCCAAGACCGACGCGCCCACCCGACCGGGAGAACAACTCGTTTCGGATATCACCTGCATCCGAACTGACGAGGGCTGGCTCTATCTCGCGGTGGTTCTGGATCTTATACACACGCGCCATTCCCGGGTGGGATCTGTCCGCTTCGCTCTGTGCCTCAGGATCCGTCCATGCCATTGAGATCATCCGTTCCTGATGTCCACTTTTTCGGGGGAAGATCAATGCAGGGTTCTCGGCTTGGGCTTGTGGAAGCGTGTGTGAAGGAGTTCAGGTGGGCGCGTGTTGTGTTACTGAAACGAAAACAGCACAAATCTGTGCCGTCAGTGGTGTGGGTTTTGAAGGCTGGGTTTTGGATACGCATATTAAAAAAACTCAGAGATAATATTCATTGCCTAGATGGACTGAGGAACTGGAAGGTCAGGCGATGTAGGCCCCGAGGATCTTTTGAGCGTGGTGAGAGAGGGGGGTTGGGTCAGAATCCATCTTCGTCCAGAGCAAAATTGACTTGTTCGATCCCGGCAAAGGACAAGGCATCCATGACGCGAACGACAGCGTGATGTGGCGTGGCTTCGTGGGGTGCGATGGTAACGATGGCTTCAACCCGATTTGCCTGACTGGCTTGGCGGAACCGTGTGAGCATTCCGGCCAGTTCATGGAAGCGCGTTGCGTCGGGATGGTCGTAAGGGAACTCGTTTACGATGACTTGGCCGTCGGGGGAGATTTCAATGATCTGTTCATCTGGCATCTCGAGGGGTTCTGCTTGCTCTACCCGCCCGGGAAGTTGGAAGGAGATATCGGCTTCCTGCCGCTCCAGGGAAGTGGTTACCATGAAGTAGATCAGCATCAGGAAGACGATGTCGATCATGGGAGCGATGGGGATGGAGGGAGTTGGGTGATTTCTGGGAGGTCGGCGGGGCATTGGAGAGGGGGGGCAGGCGGGCTGTTGAATCAGAGTGATTGAAAAGTGCCGTAGGTGACATTGTAGGCCCCTGCTTCCGCGCAGGCTTTCAAGACGCGGCGAATTTCGTGAAAAGGCATATTTTTCTCTGCGCGGAGGTAGATGATGGCCGCTGGGTCTCGGGCGAGCATCTCTTTGGTCTGAGCCTGGAGTTCCGGGAGCGTGACAGGAAGGGATCCCCGGTAGAGAACGGTGGTCCCGGATTCATCGAACCCAAGCGAGATTACGCCGCGGGCTCCGAGTTCTTTGGGAATGACGCTGCGTTCGGATTCGGGGAGGTCGAGATCCACGCGTTCATCCCGGGCAAGGGTGCTCACTGTCATGAAGAAAACGAGAAGGAGGAACACCATATCAATCATGGGTGCCATCTGGAAATCTTCTGAAGGCTGCTCTGTCTGGCGTCGTTTCATGTGGTAATAATGTAAATTGATGAATGTGGCCGTCAACCGTTCTGTCCGATAAACTCCGTGGAGAGCAGGCGATTACCGGGCGCATTGTTTTTGGGCAGCGTTGGAAGAGAAGAGTATTGCCTCAATTTTGGAGGCTGGCATCGTTGTTGGAGGTTTTGCTGAAAAGAGAGAGGGGAAGAGGTGTCCAGGACAGAATCGCCATTGATAACGAGGCAGAGGTTTCTCCGTGCGGGGTGCCTGGGATTGGCGGGCCTCTTCCTGTCCAAGCTGGCGTTTGGGACCTCGGGACAGACGGTGTATGTGGTTCGGGCGGGAGACACCTTGTCTGGCATCGCAAAGGCGCATGATGTTACTATCTCAGATCTACGTTTGGCAAACGACCTTGCGGGCGATCGTATTCTAGTTGGGCAGCGTCTGGAGGTTCCTGGGTCGGAGGTGTCGTATCAGACGCACTCAGTCCAGCGGGGTGAGTCGCTCAGTCTGATCGCAAGTCGATATGGGGTGACGGTTTCAGCCTTGCGCCGTGCCAATGGGCTTTCGGGTGATTTGATTCGGCCGGGTCAGGTCCTTCGGGTGCCTGGGGGGGCGCGTCGTGGGCCTATCAGCCGAGACTACATTGAGCACGTTATTGAGGCGACGCGGAAGATCCCGGTGCAGACCTCCCGGTGGGAGTGGATCGTGGGGCACCATAGTGGGGTGGAGCGGGGAAATGCGGCTAGCTACGATCGCTATCACCGGATCGAACGTCGCATGGAAAATGGTTTGGCTTACCATTTTGTCATTGGTAACGGGAAAGATTCAGGTGATGGGGAGGTCGAGATCGGGGGTCGTTGGCTGAAGCAGCTCCAGGGCGGTCATGTGCGGAATCATGCGGTGAATCTATCGAGCATTGGTATTTGTGTGGTGGGCAATTTCGAAACGCGCCGTCCCTCTGCCCGACAGATGGCCGCATTTCGGGAGTTGGTTGATTGGTTGCGCAACGATGTTCTGTCTGGTCAGTCGGTGAAGTTTGCGGTTCACCGTGAGATCGATCGAAACCATACGGTTTGCCCTGGGCGGTATTTTCCGACCGCGGCGCTGCATCGTCGCTACGGTTGAGGGCACTGATGAGGCGGTATCACCACAGAATCCCCGGTCTGTGGCACTTGGCGCTTGAAAAGGCAACGATTGTCGATCTGCTCCATTACTATGCGTGTAGAATCTGAAATTCGTAACGAGATCGAGGAAATTGCAAAGCGCGCCGGCTACCTATGGAGGTATCTTTGACGTCCCGGCAAAAAAGCAGGAGATAGCGCAAGTCGAGGCTCGGATGGGGGAACCCCATTTCTGGGATGATTCGGCCACGGCGCAGAAAGTCGCCGCTAGGGTCAGCGAGCTGAAAGGCATCGTCACCCCGCTGGTAAAGTTCCAGGCAGAGGTCGAGGACCTGAAGACGCTCATTGACTTGGTGGACGGCTCTGACGAGGCGGAAGCCGAGCTCTATTCGGCGGAGGTTGAAGAAGGTGCCAAGCAGTTGCGTGGGAAGCTCGATAAGCTTGAGCTGCAAAGCTTTCTGAGCGGCAAGATGGATGCAAGGAATGCCATTTTCAGCATCAATGCAGGCGCGGGTGGCACGGAGTCCTGTGACTGGGCGGAGATGCTGTTGCGCATGTATACGCGTTGGGCCGAACGCCAGGGTTTTGAGGTGGAGGTTCAGGATATTGCTCCTGGCGACGAGGCAGGGATTGACCATGCGACCCTGCGCATCATCGGATTGAACGCTTACGGGTATGCGAAGGCTGAACGCGGTGTTCATCGTCTTGTCAGGATCAGTCCATTCGATTCCAATGCCCGCCGCCACACATCGTTTTGTGCGATTGATGTGGTTGCCGAGGTGGATGATGACGTCGACATCGAGATCAACGACAAAGACCTTCGGGTGGACACCTACCGCTCCTCCGGAAAAGGTGGGCAGCACGTGAACAAGACGGACTCGGCGGTGCGCCTGACGCATTTACCGACAGGCATTGTGGTGGCCTGCCAGAACGAGCGCTCTCAGCACAAGAACCGGGCTGAAGCGATGCGGATGTTGCGGAGCCGCCTTTACGAGCGGCGCGAAGACGAAAAGCGGGCAGCGATGGAGCGCTTCTATGGTGAGAAGGGCGAGATTGGCTGGGGCAACCAGATCCGCTCTTATGTTTTTCAACCGTATCAGATGGTCAAAGACCTGCGCACGGGGATGGAAACAGGCAACCTTCAGGATGTCATGGACGGAGATTTGAACCGCTTTATTCACGCATGGCTGAGGGCAGGTTGCCCAATGACGCGAAATAAGGACATCAAGATCGATGACTGACGCTGGTGATTCGAATTTCCCTGAAGGGAAAGAGCTTACGTATTCCGGGCTGCAGGCAGCCCTCGACAGCCAGCCTCTTTTCGAGAACAAGACGTGGCGGCTTTCGCCCGAGGCGTGGCCCCTTTCGCCGGAGGCGCTGAAAACGATCAAGCAGATAGGTGAGGCCTGTCTGCAGTTTTACCGGGCGACAGAGTTGCTTTACCTCCGATCGCGCGAAGATAAAAATCTCCTCCGCAATCGAACTTTGCACGCTCCCTGGGTGGCAGAGTATCTGGATCGCGGAAAACCGGATGCGCTGCGGGCCCATGCGATGCACAAAGCTGTGCGGGGAAGCCAGCCGGTGGTCATCCGGCCCGACCTCCTTTTAACAGACGACGGCTTCGCTTTGACCGAAATTGATTCGGTCCCAGGCGGGATTGGGCTGACCGCCTTTCTGAATCGGTTGTATGGTGCCCAGGCAGGGATCATCGGCACAGGCGATCGAATGGTGACATTGTTTCACGAGAGCCTCGCAGCCCTCCGTCCGGACAAGGCGAACCCCGCTTTTGGAATAGCCGTATCGGAAGAGGCAGCAACCTACCGGCCCGAAATGGAGTGGCTGGCAAGTGAGCTCCAACGGAAAGGTGCCAGGATCAGGTGCGTTGATCCTGAACAGCTGATGACACTGGGAGATACCTTATGTGCGGATTTTCAAGGAGCACCGGAGGAGATTGATGTGCTCTACCGCTTTTGGGAGCTCTTCGATCATCCGAATCTTTCCGTCGCCCCACATATCATGGATCTGCTTGAGCGTGAGGCACCTCTTGTCGTGACGCCCCCGTTGCGGCATTTCCAGGAGGAGAAGTTGGCTCTGGCTCTGTTCCACCACCACATGCTGGAGGACTTCTGGAAGGAAAACCTGGGCAAGCCGGCTCTTCGCCTGTTGAAAAAGATCGTCCCGCGCAGTTGGATCATGGATGCGGTCGATCTTCCGCCAAATGCAGTGCTGGATGCCCCGTTGGTGGGAGGCAAACCCATCTGGCGATGGGATCAATTGGCTGAGGCAACACAAAGGGAGAGAAATCTCATTCTCAAATTATCCGGCTTCCATGAGAATGCATGGGGAGCGCGCAGCGTGTTGTTTGGCAGTGATGCTTCACGCGAAGAATGGAGTGAAGGTATCCGGGAGGCTGTGGAGAGCTCTTCGGAAAACCTGTATATCCTTCAGGATTACCGGAAGCCGCGGCGGTTGACGCACCCAATTTTCGACCCAGAGGGGGAGCTGAGGCCGATGCAGGGGCGCCTGCGTTTGTGCCCATACTACTTTGTTCAAGGTGACGACGTTGAAGTGGGTGGCATTCTCGCCACCTTCTGTCCGGCAGATAAAAAGATCATTCATGGGATGCGGGATGCAGCCATGCTTCCCTGCCGGGTGGTGCCGGATTGATCTTCGGAAGGCGTTAGTTTGTCGGGGTCGCTCCCTCAACAGGGTCGCTAGCTCCCGGTCATCGGGCAATCCGCTCGAACGTGGTCGTATTGATCTTTCTTACTCTCCGGATCCTTTATGACTGCGTGTCTGGGGCTGTGGGTACCGCCACGCTTTCCTGTGAGGTGAGGCGTGCGGCGATGGAGTCCCGGAGACGGTGCACCGAGTAGTAGACGGTGGGAATGAGGATCAGTGTGATGAGCGTCGAAGCGGTGAGGCCCCCGATGACTGTGCGGGCGAGAGCCGCCTGAATCTCGGCTCCGGCACCGATACCCAGAGCAAGAGGCGCGAGGCCGACAAGGGTTGTGATGGTCGTGATCAGGATCGGGCGGAGGCGGAGGCGACCAGCTTCGAGAATAGCTTCCCGGAGGGGAAAGTCGTTCTCGCGGCGTAACATGTTGATGTAATCAACCAGCAGAATGGCATTGTTTACGACGATGCCGATGAGCATGATCAAGCCCATGAGGCTCTGAATGTTCAGGGTGGTCCCTGTCAGCCAAAGGGTAGGCATGACCCCGACAAGAGCGAGAGGAACGGCGCACATAACGATGAGCGGGTCAATGAACCTTTCGAACTGCCCGGCCATCACCATGTATATAAGCGCTATGGCGAGGACAATCGCGAGGATGAAGTCCCGTTGGGCGCGTTGCTGCTCCTCGAATTCACCTCCGAAGAAAATGGAGAAGCCCTCGGGGAGGGAGATCCCCGAAAGCTCGGCGCGGACCGCATCGATGGCATCGCCCAAGGCGATACCTGATTCGAGGTTTGCCGAAATGTAAGTGATTCGCTGGCCGTCGAGGCGACTGATCACACGTGTCCCATGCGAGCGTTCCTGATAGGTGACGGCGGACAAAGGGACCGTGCCCCCGTCGGGCGTGTGAATGGATATGTTCTCCAGATCAATCGCGGTGAGACGGTCTTGCGGCCGTAAGCGGACGCGCACGTCAAATTCGTCCCCATGCTCACGGAACCTGCCTGCCAAGCCGCCGCCGACGCTTAGCTGGAGGGCGCGGGCGATATCTTGCACGGAAAGGCCCATGGCAGCGATACGCGGTCGATCCAGGCGAATCTGCTGCTCCGGCTGACCTTCATCATCCTCGCCTCCAATGCGGACGTCGCGAATCCCCGGAGTATGGGTCAGGCGCGCCCGGATTTGTGCGGCCACCTTGCTTGCAAGAGCCTGGTCATGGCCGCGCAACTGGAGCTGGACGGCCTCGTCGCCTCCGCCTCCGCTGAAGAGGCGGCGCAACATCCACATGCCTGATTGCGCGCGAACGGAGACACGAACACCAGGAATCGCTCCATTGAGCGCACGGCGAATCTCATCTGCCAGAACCGCACTGCGGACGTCTCGTTCGTCCGGATTCGGGAGCAGGATCTGGATTTCGGCCCGCCCTCGGCGAATCTCTGAGGTCACACTGTCGACTTTGACATCGGCGACCAGCTCATTGACGAGCGTCTCAAGTTCCTGGAGGTAAGCAAAAACGACAGCGAGATTGGTGCCCTCGTCCATTTCCAGGCGGATATTGATTTCATTAGCGTCTGTTTCCGGAGCGAGCTCCACGGGAATGCTCCGGCCCATGAAAACTGCCCCACCGACGAGGAGGATGGCCGTGGCAAATACGACATACGGATAGCGCAAGGCCTGATCGATCCGACGGACGTAAGCCTGCTCAAGGCGAGCGACACGAGCGCGAAATTTCAGGTTTCTGCCACCCCCGCCCGTGGCTCCTTCCGAATTGGAGAGGAAGCGACTTGCCATCATGGGAACGAGTGTCAGGGCAACGAGCAGGGAGCACAGAAGGGAGAAGACAACGACCAAGGCGAGTTCCTTGAACATCACAGCCGTGGTTGTTCGCATGAAAACGACAGGAAGGAAAATAACCGCAGTCGTGAGGGTGGAGGCAATGATGGCTCCCGCAACCTGTCTCGCCCCGATCGAGGCGGCCGTTTTCAAATCATGTTTTGATTCTTCGCGCTGTCGGACAATGTTCTCCAGCACCACAATTGCGTTATCGACGACGAGTCCAATCCCAAGGGCGAGACCCCCGAATGTCATCTGGTTGAGGGAGAGGTTTCGAAAGTAGAGAAGCCCGAAGGTGGCGATCAGCGAGATCGGGATTGATAAGGCAATGATGAAGGTGGAGGAGCCGTTTCGCAGAAAGAAATACAGGACGAGGATCGCGAAAATACCACCCCATATGGCGGACGATTTAACATTATCAATCGATTGTTGAATGAACGTGCTCGTGTCCAGGGTGACCTGGAGCTGAAGATCGCTTCGTGACTGGTTGATTCTGGCGATTTCTTCGCGAATGGATTGAGCCACAGCCACTGTGTTTGCCCCGCTTTGCTTGCGGGCGCGCAGTAGGATCACAGGATTTCCGTCGAGCTCGGTCAGGTCACTGGTATCCCGAAAGCGCCGTTCCACCGTGGCCACGTCACGGACACGCAGAGGATTTCCGTTGACGGTCCTGATAACGACATCCCGGATTTGATCGATGTTGTCGTAATCTGCAAGGGCGCGCACATGCAGGTCGCGCAGGCCGTCCTTGACATTGCCACCGGGTGCGATGGCGCTTTCCCGGGAGATGGCTTGTTGGACCTCGGCGGCTGTGATGCCGGCGGCCTGAAGGCGATCACGTGTCAACTCTACCCGAATCTCCCGATAGACACCTCCGCTGATGTCAATGGTGCCCACTCCGGGAATCTGCTCAAAGCGGCGTGTGAGTTCGCGCTCAGTCAAACGTGTCAGCCCTTCGAGGTCGTAGGTATTCGAACTGACAGCAGCCGTGATGATCGGCATCTGGTTCGGGTTGAACTTGCGGATACGGGGACCTTCAACTTCATCTGGAAGGGTATCGGTGAGACGGTCGATCGCATCCCGCAAGTCATTTGCCGCTTCAGCTAGATCGGTCCCGCGCGTAAAGTTCAGATTTATCCAAGTCCAGCCTTCGCCTGCGGAGGCGGTCACCTGGTCCAGGTTAGGCACGCCTGCGACCGCATTCTCGATCGGTTGAGTGACGAGGCGTTCCATCTCCTCTGGGCCGACATTTGGATAGGTCGTCAGGAGGGAGATATTGGGGAACTCGATCTCCGGGAGTAGGTCGACGGGAAGGTATCGGATTCCCGTCATTCCGATCGTGAGGACGATCAGGTAAAACATGACGGTCGCTACGGGGCGACGAATAGACAGATCCGAAAGGCTCATATAGATAAAGGCTCGAAGCTATTCCCGAGAGCCTTCGGCAGGAACATCAGGTTTGCCGCTGGAACAGGCCCGATGCCGGTTCATGAACTGGGCAAGGACGTCATGATATTGAAGGGATTGCAGGGAGACGAGCCGTTCCCAACCAATCGGGCGGACGCGGACCTCCTGGGGTGGGGCATTCACATCGCGCTGTTCGATGAGGTCGTGACCAATCGCCACCACCCAAGAGCCTGGGTCCAGTCCCGCGATACCGATGGCTTCACGCCCTCTTGCTTCAACGGTAACTTCACGAAAGAAGAGCGGGGTGGGCTCTGAGCGCGATCCCGGTTCGAGGGTGGCTGCGGCGCGGTGGGGGTCGGCATCCGGTGCAACAAACACGCCAAAGCGCCCGGAGCGGGGGTCTTCGACAATAGCACTTATTGGGATGAGTGTTGTCGCGGTTGCTTCGCCATAGAGAATATCGACATCCACATACGTCCCGGAGCGCAAGATACCATAAGGGTTGGCCAGATCGATGCGCGCTTCGGTGGAAAAGGACCCAGGGTCAAGAAAGGGAGAAATCCGGGTGACCTTGGCCTGGAGGGTATCGGAGAAGAGATCGGAGTGAACCAGGGCGGTCTGCCCGACCTTTATGTTGTTCATCATCTGTTCGGTGAGACGAACAATAACCTGCACTTCGCTGAGATCGCCGACCATGAAGAGCTCGGAGCCGTTATCTACGCGCATTCCGACTTCGGCTTTGCGTCTCCCCACCTGCCCGGTGATGGGCGAGCGGATCACAGTGCGGGAGAGGATCCACTCCTGCTCTTCAACGGTGGATCGGGCTGATTCCACCGTGGCCAGGGCGCGGTCATATTCTGCTTCACCAATTTCGACTTCAGCCCGTAGTCGGATCAATTCCCGTGGCGAGATATAATCCTGGAGGGCGAGTTGTTCGGTCAGTGCGAATTCCGCCTTGGATTCACGCAGGCGAGCCTGCACCTGTCGTGCTGTCGCCTCCTGCATCTCGAGGTTTGCCCGGGCTTGCCGAAGTTGTTCATCGGCCTGGCGTGACTGGAGCCTGACCAGGTGCTGACCCTGTTCGACAAAGTCGCCGTTATCGACCAGCACCGCTTCAATGCGCCCGTTTATCTCGGGACGGATCAGGACTTCATTGCGTGCCCGGACAATGCCGCTCAAGCGTTGTTCGAGCGGCAGAGCCCCGGAGCGACTCTGGACGACTTCGACGAAGGGAACGGGTTGAGGTCGGGCTTGTACCTGGCTGGGGCCAGCGCTGGCATTCGGCTCTGAGGGACTGCATGCGATCAGGCCAATCAGGCTGCCTAGCGCCAGGGAAACCGCTAAGAGATGGGGAAGGGCTTTCATTGGTTCACGGACACTTTACCACACAGAGCTGAATAGCCAATCGAACTTGTTAACGTGCTTCATTTTATTTTTGGGATCGCACCTGATTTCCCCGTGGGCTTGGGGCGGGGTTTGAAAGATTGGCTTATTGACGCGTAGGACGGCTATGAAACCTCATGCGTTCAAGAAGGTTTCGAGGTCTGTGGGAGCTTGCCGGGCGCTGAGGAATATTGTTTTTTGGAGGAATGATGGAGCGATGGGCAGCCTGCCTCTTCGGACTGATGATCCAGGTGCCGGGGGTTGAGTCTCTGGCACAAGAGGTGGTGGATGTGTCATCGGAAACGACGGTCCTTGTGCAGTGGTTGCTGGAGGAAGGGCGTGAGCTGGAGGAGATTTCGTTTGCTGAAGTGGTGCAGGCGGTTGACGGGGCACGGGTTCTTTCGGTCGATCTGTCGGACCCGGTTGATGCGGCGGCACTGGCGCATCTCTCGCTGGCTTTGGACCGACTCCTTACGGAGCTTGGGCAGCCGGAACACCCCGTCCACAGGGTTGAGCGGATCAACGAGGTCAGTGGTGTTGTCGAAGGGCGCTTGCAGGCGCTGCTGGATGCGGAGGAGGCATGGTCGTGCCAGTACCCGCGTAACGCCGAGGGCCGTATTCAACGTGCGGGCTATCCTGATCTTCGCCTTGTCCACCTTGAATCGGGGAAGGTTTTTTATGTCGACCCGAAGCTATACCGTGAAGGCAGCGAGGGCAGCAGCTTCAGAACCTTCTATTTTCAGCCCCGGAGAAGGACGAACAAGATTCTGGACGATGCCGCACACCTCCTTATCGGCATTGCCCATAAAGGCCGCTCTGAATCCGGTGTGTGGCAGCTTGTTCATTGGAGGCTGATCGATCTCCACGATTTCAAGGTTCGATTGAAGGCGGAGTTCCAGGCAAGCAACCGCGATATTTACCGCGAGGGCGCGATCCTCCTGGAATCGGGTTCACACGACGAGGATCCCTGATGACCTAACGGCGCGGGCTCAGTGGTTCCCGGATACAAGGCCTATTCAGCAAGCGACATCCTGTCCGTCGCAAGGACGGGGGAAAGAATGCAGAAGCTCCCTAAGGAGGGCAGGTTTGCATAATCAACTCAGTTTCTTTGAGGGGAAGTCTTGCTCCTCTGATGTGGCGCTGGTAACTCTTGATCATGATCCAGGTCTGCCTCGTTGCTTTTGCCCTTGCCCTGGTTGGCTGTTCGACCACCCCGGCTCCCGAGCCTTCGTCCGATCTGCCGCGCGGCGTGGTTTCGATAGAGACGCGTGAGCCTGTGCCCTCCGTTATTCCGGGCTACGGGCGACACATGGCGGAGCACGGAGAGCTCTGGTCTCCGAGTGGCCCGAGTGCGGGCCCGTGTGAGTGTTCCGAAGGTTCGCCTAATTTGAAGGCATCGACTCCGACCGTGCCGCGGAAGGCGGTCCGGGGCGGGACAAGATGAAAGTCCTTTGGATTTAACCCGACAGGTTGCAACCGCCGGTTTTGATGGGGTCCACATGAAAGCCGGCTCCTGCCGCTTGGAATGCTTTCCCCTCTTGCCCAAATTCCTTGTTTGGAAAGGGCTCGAGTGGTGCCCCCCCGCCGGGAACAAGACGCGCCTCTGTAAGTGGCTTAACTGCATGGTGTTGAGAAGGTTGGGAAAGCGGTAAATATGCACTTGATTGCAGTTTACTGCAGTATTTTGTAGTGAGTCGGACCCATCCCGCCCAAAGTCGCCACGAGAGAGCGTTCCAATTTCGATGAATATTAGGCAATTTTGGAACGCTTGAAGTTGTGATAATCTAGTATTATCTGTGATCTTTGGGTGTATGAAAAACACAGAATACATGAATACCCCAGAGGCTGCAAAGCTTCTGAACTACGATAATCTTGCGAGCTTTCGCCGCGCCGTCCATCGCGATGGCATCCCCTACATCAGGGTCAATGCGCGCCGGATGCTCTTCAGCCGAGCGGCGATCCTTACCTGGATCGCCGATCGTTCGGTAGGAGGTGCACGATGAAAATTCCCGATCCATCTAATCCCGCTCTTGATTCGGCCCCTGAGAAAGGGGGCCGATCAAGCGGGCCTCCTGCTCGGGATGGCGATGGCGATGGGGGCTAATGACATGGTAACCCCTGAAAGCTATTGCCAGCGCGTGGAGGCGTTCGTGATTGACGGGGTGGAAGGACGATGAATGGACAGCGGAATCTCCATCGTTCACCGTAACCGGAGTCTCAAAGTCAGGGCACCGCCGAAGTGGGGCAGGCATGGAGCCCGTGTCGATGTCGTGCCAGAAAATCGAAGCTGGAGGCGATACGCGAGCGAGATCCATAAGCATCTATCCACGGCACTGAAACGAGACAAGGCATCGGCTTTCAGGTTCTACGCGGAAACCGAAGAGCCCCCATCGCCCGAAGCTTTCCGGCTAGCGGAGGGATACGGGGCCGCGCTCGGACGGGTGCTTGCTGACGGGTTCGGAGAAACGGTCTTGCGCGAATACGACCTGAAGCTTTACGGCCTGCCGCCCGACGAGACTGCGGGGTTGTATCTCCATGGTGATAGCTTTTGCGGGAAATCAACCGCCGCTTACGCCTTCCTGAACACCGTCGTTACATCCTTCGCCCTGCATCGCGGCATCCAGTTGGCGGCTGAACGGTTCAATCAAGCGTGGCACGCAAGCAGGGACGAGGCGGTGTGCGCGTGGGGCGGAATCAGGGTTCTCGAAGCCGTGGAGTTTGCCAGCGGGGCGAACAAGGCAGCGCGGGCGGGGAACCTGGACGGCTTCGTTGCAGGATTAGTTGATCCGTCGACACTTGTCATTGACGACCTGGACAAGGCGAAATTCTCAGAGTCGACAGGTCTTGCCCTCTTCGCCGTAACGAAGGGCCGCATCGAGGCGGGGGCTTCACGCTGCTCACGGCAAACAAGCGCGCCGACAAGATCACCGAAGCCCTGGACCCTGACCATCAAGCCCCGCTTTTGAACCGATGGAAGAAATTCTATCGGCCAATCCGATTCTCAACTCAGCCCGACCGCAATGAATGACGACCATCGACCTGCTACCGATCGCTGTCAGGGCTGGGGGTACTGGACGGTTGTCGCCGCTGCCGTCGTCACGCATACCATCGGTATCTCGATACGAGGATGCGCAATCGTTATCGAAAGGGCGCTTGAGGGATGACCCGCAGGATGGCCTGAAATTGATAGTGATAATCCATGAGGGTCGCCCCCCCCCTGGCAAAGGAATCTATTTGGCCGACCCCCATCCTGCCGTTACCAAACCTCGTGACGTTTTTGCGTGCATTGTGGCGTCGACTATGGTTGACGGGTCGTTTCTGGTGGGGTGGGGCTTGGACGGCGGAACGTGGACAGGGCGCGCCGTTGCTCAGAACTTCGAGAAGGTGACGCTGGCAGCTGCCTGCCCGCCCCATGAGCCCCTCGTCCTGGCCCCGTCCACCGGCGGGGCTTTTTTGTGCGCGGGTGGGGCGTGAGGGCAGAAATCTTCTAGTCATTTTCTAGTCACTTTTTTTGACTAGGAGCGTCAATTTGCAGCTATTTTCGGCAATATTTGTCAACTTTGGTATTTCGGCATGATTTTGGCTTAGGTCTATAGGTCTTTGATTATCAGGGTCTTAAAGTGGTGCCCCCGCCGAGACTCGAACTCGGATTAACGGTTTAGGAAACCGCGGTTCTATCCATTGAACTACGGGGACGTGGGGTACTTGAAAGGCGGAACGATGGTGGTGAGACCCCACAGGGACAAGCCGCTTTTTCAGTTGTAGGAAAGAGCGGGTCTTGGGTTCGGCCTTGGCAGAAGCACGCGGCCGACTGGATTATTCCTTGAGGCAACAGCCTCCCCGCTGAGAACTCAGGCGGGGATGAATATTTCTGAGGTGTTACGGGAGCGTGAGTTCGGCCATCTCTTGGATGGCCTCTCGGATATTTTCACGGGCGGCACCTTCATTCGCCAAGCGTAGCCGGGTGGCTCCAGAGAAAGCATCACCCATCGTGGCAGTGAAACTGGAGGCAATCGCCTTTTCCCAGACAACGTAGGTGTCGGACGTGCGTCTTAGTCTCCACGTTACCTCCAGATCGACAGTGAAGGAAGTTCCAAACATAGGGCGGTTCAGTTCGACGATATCAGCGGTAAGCCGATAGTCAGCGAGGTTTGCGGAGCTGATATCGGTAAAAAGCCCCGACTGGCTGATCGAGGTGCGAATGGCCTCGGCGAAATCCCTGTTGGAGATGTTGGATGCTCCCATGGAGGAGGTCTCGCTTCCACCCGTGACTTCGATGCTGACGGACGCAGCGTGCTGGTTGGAAACAGACATCGTCTCTGCGACCATTGCGGTGGGCTTTGAGGCGGTTGCGCAACCACTGGCGATCAGAGCGATTCCCAAGAGCCCGGAGAATACGAGGAATTGAGCGATGTTAGGCGCTGGTGACATCGGGCATTTTAGCATGTTCTAGTTTTTGTTGAATATCTCGTTGAGGACCTCCTCTACCATCCCGGAAGGATCTTTGCGGGCGAGCGAGGTGCGTAAAGAGTGACCGGTTGCGATTGCGATCTCAGTTGAAGGATTGCGAATCTGAATATTCAACTCGATCATGTACATGGTGATGTCCCACATCCATTTGTCCTTGTATGTAACAATCGCTTCGACATCGGGCGAGGCTGAGTCCTTTTCCCCGAATGTTGCGCTCTTGCCCATCCGGATCAGCTCTTCGGCGATTAGTTGATCAATGCCGCGATCATCAGTAGCCAGTCGGATAACGTGGAAGGTGGAAATACCATCCAGATCAATCTCAGGAGAGACATTGGAGGTGAGGCTTGTTGAGGCGCACCCGGAGAAAAGAGCTGCCATCAACAGGACGGAAAGAAGGGAGAAAGCTTTCATAAGCAAGGTCAGGGAATCAGCCAGGCTTCTTCGGTATAGCCATAGATCCAGGGGAAATCGGCATTGGCCTCGAAATACCAGTTGCCGGTGGAAGCGTTCCAGCGATGACGGGCCTCGGTGGTGCCGGTGGCCCAGGAGAAGTCGTCATTCTCGTAGATCCAGCCATCGGGCCAAGCCCAGAAGTAGCTCTGTCTTGGGTTCCAGAACCAACCGTGGAGGATGATGGTGTCATGGCCCCAGAGCTCCCGGAGGGCTTCACCTTCGACGGTGGCCAGCATGAGCGGGATGGAGGCGTGGGTGAGTTCAAAGGTGGCGAAGATACGCTCGGGCGGGCCAAAAGTATCACGATAAAACATATCCATCTGAATGAGGACGGGTCCAACGCCTCGTGCGAAAGCCATGTCCATGTCGAGGTCGAGTGACACGGTGCCGCCATAGTAGTGGGCATTTTCCTTCCACGATTCCTCTGTCTCAATCAGGAGGGAAACACGTTGCGCCCGGAAATCGCCGATGGGTAAAGAAAGAAGCTCTTCCTCATCGGCCTTTACGCGGAGGGCGAGCTGTCCTTTGATTTCGCCGATCTCATAATCCCAGTAGCTGTAACTTGAAGCCCACTGGATGGGGGTCCCCCGGCGCAGTTCCTGATCCTGGGGTGGAGGCCTATCGAAATTGATGTCCGTGTCGTCAAGAACGAGAGCGGTTGGATCATAGACTCCATTCTCAACTTGAATGGTCGTGACCTCATGGTGGTGGATGGCAGGGACGCTCATGGTCATTTCCATGGTGTAGGTCCCGGGCCGGGTCGCGACGTTGCTGAACTCGAGGACGATGGTGGCTGGGTAACCATCGAGATTTCCTTCCAATTGGTAGGTGCCATCCATGGCCGGATCATAGGCCGCCCAGTCGATGGACGTTGCGTTAAGTGTGAGGGCAAAACCGAAGCCAAGAGCTCCAGAAAGACCAGCGAGGAGGCGTGGGCGCCTGACCGTGAACCGTTTCATCCGGGGGACCGTGGGCGAGGAGCTCCGTTAATTCAAATCTTTTTATAAGACCTGAATTGTAAAGGATTGTCGACCGATTGTCGGTTCTGAAAGGTGGCTGAACTTCAGGGTGGACGAAGGGGCAGGATACAGCTGACCTGCGCCCTCAGGTCGGACTTCCTGAGAACGTCCTGGATGTTGCACTTCGGCTTGTCTTTTCGATAAAGGCCTGCACGCGTTGTTCGACGGCATCGCTGGAAATACCGGCGGTGGCGCGGAGATCAGCGACGTCATCGCCGTGATCGAGGAAGCGGTCGGGGTAGCCGATTCTCAGGACTGGAGCGGGGTGGCCTTCATCATTGAGGGCTTCGAGAAGGGCGCTGCCAAAACCGCCGGAAATCACATGATCTTCAAAAGTAACAATTCCCGCGCCGGAGGCTGCGTGCTGGAAGAGGAGGGCGGTGTCGAGCGGTTTGGCAAAGCGGGCATTGACGACGCCGATCCGGATTCCGTGGCTGGCTTCAAAGCGGTCTGCCAGGGTGAGGGCTTCTTCCACCCATGGTCCGAGGGCCCAGAACTGCAGTTCCCGCCCCTCGCGAAGGACCTCGGCCTTGCCGATCTCGATCGGGGCGGGGTGTTCCTTGCAGTGGACGCCCGCGGCGGATCCCCGGGGGTAGCGGATGAAGGTGGGAGAGGGTGTTTGAAGGCTGGTCCAGAGCATGTCGGCCAGTTCGTCTTCATCCTTTGGCTGCATCACGATCGTATTGGGGACGGTGCGCAGGTAGGCGATGTCGAAAAGGCCATGGTGGGTGGGGCCGTCGTTGGGCGAGAGGCCGGCGCGATCCAGGCAGAAGGTGACCGGGAGGTTCTGCAGGCAGACGTCATGAATGATTGGATCGTAGGAGCGCTGGAGAAAAGTAGAATAGATGGCGACCACTGGATGGAAGCCGGAGGTTGCCATCCCGGCGGCGAAGATGACGGCATGTTCCTCGGCGATGCCCACGTCGAAAAACTGCTCGGGGAGGGCCTCGCTGAGGAAGGATAGGCCGGTGCCCGGAGGCATGGCGGCGGTGATCCCGACAATGCGTTTGTCTTGCTGGGCGTACTTTAGAAGCGCTTGTCCGAAGGCATCCTGATAATTTGGCGGGGAGCCCGGTTTTCTGGGTTCTGATTGGCCCGTCTTGATATTGAAGGGGCCAAGGCCGTGGAAACGTTCGGGTTGCTCAATCGCAGGCGAGTAGCCTTTACCTTTTTTCGTGAGCATGTGCAGAAGAATCGGCTGCTTGCTCTGCTTGGCGAATTCCAGATGCTTGATGACACCATCGAGATCGTGTCCATCAATAGGACCGATATAGCGGAGGTTATAGGCTTCGAAGAAGCTCGAGCCGACGAAGAAATCTTTCGTATCCCGCTTCCAGCGTTTGCCCAAGGCGAGAACGGATCGACCTCCGGGCATCTTGGCGATCATGCTTTTGAGGCGCTGGTCGAGGCGGTTGTAGACCGGGTTGGTGATGATCTCGTTGAAATACTTGGCGAGGGCTCCGACATTTCGGGCAATCGACCATTCATTATCATTTAGGATGACGATGAGGCGATCCGTCGTAGCCGCTACGTTGTTAAGCGCCTCCATTGTGATGCCGCAGGTGAAGGCGGCATCTCCGAGAATAGCGATTACGTTTGCGTCATCGCCGGCCCGGTCACGGGCTGCGGCCATCCCGAGGGCGGCGGATAAGGCGGTTCCGGCATGGCCCGCGCCAAAGGCATCGTGTTCACTTTCCGAGCGCATGAGAAATCCGCTCAATCCGCCGGTTCGCCGGATAAGGTCGAAAGCGTCGCCCTGCCGTCCAGTCAGGAGCTTATGGACGTAGCCTTGATGGGAGACGTCCCAGACAAATTTGTCGCGTGGGCTGTCAAAGACCCGGTGCAGCCCCATCGAGAGCTCAACGACCCCCAGATTTGGACCGATGTGACCGCCATTGCGGGCGGTGACGGAAATGATCCGCTCCCGAATTTCGCTCGCAAGGGTTTCCAGCTCTTCGGGGCGCAACCGCTTTAGTTCGGCCGGCCCGTGTATTCCTTTCAAAAGGGACATGATATTGGTCAGCGTTCGTCGCCCGGTTCGAAAGGTTCGACGAGGGCGTTATCCTGAGTTTTTCGCAGGATCTCTATCTTGAGTTCCGCCTGTTTTAGACGTGCCTCGCAGGTCTTTACAAGCTTACACCCCTCCTCGTACTTGGTGACGAGTTCCTGGAGTGGCAATTCGCCACTTTCCATGGCGAGGACCAGGGCTTCGAGCCTTTTCAGCCCTGCCTCGAAGTCCAGTTTTTCGCTTGCCGGTGGTTTTGCCATTTGTGGGACCGTATTTTCCAACCCATCGGCATCAAGGGCAATCTACCTTCCGGAGGGCAGAGGAGGAGGGGAGCAGGCAGGGAGCCACTCGGATTCAGGGCCATGGACATCTTTAGCTGCAGGAAGGCCGCAGGTTTGTGTTGAGGGCGGGGGGGGGACGGATGCCTTCATTTCGTTCGATCCCGGCTTCGGGTACTGACTGCGCTTTCGTCGTCTGGAGGAAAAATCACTCTCAGGGCTTGCCCAGGTTCAGGACATCCGCGCAGAGTCGCACCATGGCAGAAACCATCCAACTCGAAACCAACCAGGGAACCATCACTGTGCGCCTTTTTCCAGAAGTGGCACCAAAAGCTTGCGAGAACTTCCGCACGCATGTGGAGGCTGGCTATTACGATGGGATCATTTTCCACCGCGTCATCCCCGGGTTCATGCTGCAGGGGGGCGATCCAACGGGAACCGGCCGAGGCGGCCAGTCGGTCTGGGGCAAGCCCTTTGAAGATGAGTGTGACGACAGTGTCCGCTTTGACAAGAGGGGCCTCTTGGCCATGGCGAATGCAGGTCCTCGAACCAACGGTAGTCAGTTCTTTATCACGACGGCACCCACGCCTTGGCTTCAGGGCAAGCACACGATCTTTGGAGAAGTGACCGAGGGTTACGATGTCGTGGAAAAGATCGAGAAGGCTCCGACAGGTTCTCAGGACCGGCCGCGCGAAGATCAGAAGATCCTGAGCGCCAAGGTGATGGCAGGGTAATCCGCTGCCGTTTCGACGCGCCCTTTATTTTATTGCTGCTTGCCGACGGTGTCGGAGCCTTTCCCGCAGGATACGTCCATGAACCTTGTGCTCTCGATTATTGTTTTCCTGCTGATCGCGAAACTGATCACGCAGCTGTGGTTGGAGCGCGCCAACCGGCAAACAGTTCTGGCGGCGGCGGGTGCGGTGCCGGAACCGTTCCGGGACTTCATTGATGAGGCGACCTACGATAAGTCAGTTTCCTATACATTGGCGAAGAGCCGGTTCAGCTCACTGGAGATCCTTTTTAATGCGACAGTTCTCGCGGTTGTCGTGTTTTCCGGATTCCTGCCTTGGGTCTGGGCTGCCTTGGAAGGGCTCTGGGGCCGTGGCCCCTGGGGGGATGCGTTAAGCCTGTTTGCGATCGGCTTCATCCTGTCCCTTCCGGGAATGCCCCTGGATTACTGGGAACAGTTTCGCCTTGAGGAACGGTTTGGGTTCAACCGGAGCAGTGCCGGTTTGTGGGTGACGGATAAGATCAAGGGGCTGATTCTTGGAGCTATAATCGGAATTCCATTGCTGGCGCTGATTCTCTGGCTGGTGAACTTGTCTTCCTTATGGTGGCTGTGGGCGTTCGCCGTGGTCTTCATTTTCCAGCTGGTGATGGTGGTCCTTTATCCGATGGTCATCATGCCGCTCTTCAATAAGTTTGAAGAGCTCAAGGATGAAGGCCTTCGGGCCCGGTTGTTTCAGCTGGCCGATCGCACGGGATTTTTGGCCCGCACGATTCTTGTGATGGATGGCAGCAAACGCTCGGCTCACTCGAACGCCTTCTTTACGGGCTTCGGCCGTTTTCGCCGGATTGTCTTGTTCGATACGTTGGTGGATCAAATGGAGGCTCGGCAGTTGGAGGCCGTTCTGGCGCATGAGATCGGGCACTACAAGCTCGGACATATCCCAAAGATCCTGTTTATCGCTTGTCTGAGCTTGTTGGTATCTTTTGCCGCCATCGGGTGGTTGGCAGCAAGTCCGTGGTTTGTCGAAGCCTTTGGCTTCATCTATGAGGCGGGAAGCGTCGCCCCCGCCTTGTTGCTTTTCGGAATCTTGAATGGATTGGTGACCTTCTGGTTTGCCCCGCTCAGTAATGGGCTTTCGCGAAAGCACGAGTATGAGGCTGATGCATTCGCACGCGATGCGATGGATCGCGATCCGGATCCGCTGGTAACGGCCTTGCGCACACTCAGCGAGAAAAACCTGAGCAACCTGACCCCGGCACCCGTCTACAGTCGCTTCTACTATTCGCATCCGACCTTGCTGGAGCGGGAAGCTTCGTTACGTGGCCAGCGGTGAGTGGGTGGCGGTTGGGCTCCGCTTTCGAAAGGCGGGCATTTCGGGCGGCGTTTTCTGGTTGCCGGATTTTACGATTTGTCTTCACCTTTATTGAATGTTCGAAAGAGGGCGGCTCGTTCATCCAGGCACTTGTTTCTCGAAGGGAATCTTGCTGGCTGTCTTGATGGTGAGCGGGCCGGTTCTGTTCGCCGAGCGCACGCGGGTCGTCACCTGGAATATCGAGAACTACCTGGTGATGCATCGGGTCATTAAATCGGGCTGGAGCCCGGACTACCCGAAAGGAGAACCTGAAAAGGCCGCTTTGCGGCGCGTGCTTCAGGCTTTGGATGCAGATGTCGTGGCGCTGCAGGAGATTGGCTCGGCACCCTTTCTTCTCGAACTCCAGCGTGATTTGCAGAGGGAGGGCCTGGATTATCCTCATGCTATCCTGATGACGGGGGCGGATGAAGTGAGGCACACCGCCGTATTGTCAAAGCTCGCTCCGGTGGAGATTGGGCGTCACGCGGATTTGACTTTTCCTTATCGAGGTGAGCGGCTTCCGCTGAAGCGAGGTCTCCTGGAGATCCGTTTTGAGACGAAAGGCGTGCACTGGGCACTTTTTAACCTCCACTTGAAGAGCCAGTTCACAAACTACCCGGACGATCCACAATCGGCGGCTCGGCGCACCGGTGAAGCCAGGGTGGCGCGCGATTTTATTCGCCGTCGCTTGGAGGGGGAAGCGATCCCTTACGTGATTGCCGGCGACCTGAATGATACGACGGGCAGTGCTCCCGTGCGCCATTTTTTAAGTGTGGGCGATCAGGTGCTGGCGCATGTGCTGGACGCCTCCGATGGTGACGGCCAGCGCTGGACCCACCGGTGGCGGGCGCAGGATGTCTACTCCCGGTTTGACTATCTGATCGTGAGCCCGGCGATGTTGCCTTACGTATCGGAGGCGGGTGCCTGGATTGCCGGGGGTGAAGAAGTTCTCGGTGCGAGCGACCATCGTCCGGTGGTGGTGGATCTGGAATTTGGCGTGGACGCAGACGGATTGCCCGGGGTTTTGACGCTTCAGGGCGTTGATGCCCGCTCGTTGGAACCATCGATAGCGCAATAGGCTTGTGCCGGAGTCCCGATGCACGCTTCGATGAGGGGATGTTTATTGATGAAGCGCGGGTGAAATTGCGGGCGGGCAATGGCGGTAACGGCTGTGTGAGCTTCCGACGTGAGAAATTTCTGCCGCGTGGCGGACCTGACGGCGGCAATGGGGGCAACGGCGGATCGATTATTCTGGAGTGTGATGAGAACGTCGGCGACCTCCGCCAGTTCCACTTCAAGCCGCATTGGGAGGCCGATAATGGCGGCCCGGGTCGAGGTTCGGACAGAGACGGAGCGAATGGAAAGAACCGCATCCTGAAGGTGCCGCCGGGAACAGTGGTCCGCGACCAGCGCACGGAGGCAGATATTCTTGAGCTTCTGGAGCATGGGCAGCGTGAGGTCCTGCTGAAAGGGGGCAATGGAGGATGGGGCAACTTGAAGTTCAAGAGTTCGGTCAATCGTGCGCCGAGGCAGTTCAAGGCGGGTGAGCCGGGGCAGCAGGGCCACTACCAGTTTATATTGAAGACCTTGGCCGATGTGGGGTTGGTGGGATTCCCCAATGCGGGGAAGTCGACCCTCACGGGCATTCTAACGGCTGCTGAACCCAAGGTGGGGGCTTATCCCTTTACCACATTACACCCGAATGTGGGCGTGATTCATTTTGAAGACGGGCCGATCGACCGCCTCACAATGGCAGATATTCCAGGACTGATTTCCGGGGCTCACGAAAACCGGGGCCTTGGGCACCGCTTTCTCCGGCATATTGAACGGTGCCCTGTCTTGCTGGTGATTCTCGACATGGCGGGGATCGATGGGCGCGAGCCGGCGGATGACTTTGGGGTCTTGCAGGATGAGCTTCGAAAATATGCGGAAACGCTGGTCTTGAAGCCGATGGTTGTCGCGGCCAACAAGATGGATGAGCCCGAGGCAGCGGGGAATCTCAAGGCCTTTCAGGAGTCATTCCCAAACATCACCGTGGTCCCCATTTCCTGCTTGCTCGGGCAAGGCCTGAATGCGCTCAAGGATCAACTGAGCTCGGCGGTCGAGTCGGCCCGGGAAGCTCAGCGACAGGCCGATAACAAGGACGTCGATGCATTGCCCCCCTCATCGGAGGCTGAAGCTGAAGCCGATCGTTCTGAAGGTTAACCGGATGGGCTGAGCGGGCGCTTTGCCGCTTGCCTGAAGCAAAAGCTTCAGGTAGGCGTGGTGGATCAGATAACCCTATCAAAGGCTTCGGTTGCGGCGGTAACCGAATGTATCCAGATGCCGAGAACGATCCTCATCGTCGACGATGAACCCCAATTTAATTTCCTCCTGACCGAGATCTACCGGCAGGGGGGTTACCGTGTTTTCACGGCTGCATCGGGTCTGGAAGGACTGGCTCTTCTCAAGAGGGAGTCGGTGGATCTGGTTGTGACGGATTACAGGATGCCGGGGATGTCGGGACTGGATTTCATTCGTGAGATCACTTCCCTTCATGAGGCAATCCCGATGATCATGGTGTCGGGCTATCTGGACAATTCGACGGTGAGAGAGCTAATCGCGCATGGTGTTGGCGGTGTTTTCATGAAACCGCTGAATGTATCAGCGTTGTTGAACAAGACGGCGGAGCTGCTGGCCGATTTCGAAGACGCCCGTGGTGCAAGCCCGGCTGGAGAGCAGCCGAGCGCAGGCAGTGTCGCCCCGTTTTGGCTTTTCCCAAGTGTTGCCCGGGCAAGCCTGGAATTCGTCAGGAAGGCAAAGGGGTATGTGGATTTCTCACGGGTTTTGTCGATCGTGGGAGAGCCGGGAACAGATTTTGATCGAATCTGCACTGAATTGGTGAGATCGGATCGTCGGGCACCCGTGCCTGTTTTCCTGGATGCGGCGGAGGTGTCACGGGGAGGGCTTGATGCGCTTGTGAGGCAGCGTAAGCAGGGGGGCGATGGAGAGGTCACTCTTGTTGTGCGTGATCCGGACTCTCTGACGCCGTCCCAAAAAGAGGCGCTTTATGCTTTAATCGCCCCCGCAGAGAGCAGCCGGGAAGAACGGAGCATTCGGATCATCTTCATCTTTCTCGATAGTGTGGATGCCTGCTATGATGCCGGGGCGATCGATGAGGATTTTTATGTTTTCCTGGGGACGAATGAATTGGTTGTCCCTCCCTTGCGGCTCATTCCGGAGGATATCGAACTGCTGGCGCAAGCTGTGCTAGCGGAGATCCGTCCGGGTCTTGTTCTGGGCGACACGGCGGTGGCCGCGCTGGCAGGACATCCTTTCCCGGGGAACATGGCTCAATTGAAAGCCCTGCTCCTGGAGGCGGCTCAACGTTGTAACGGTTCTGTATTGGAGAAGGACGATTTGGATATGGGATCGGTGGCACCATCGAGTCCTGCGGCCAGGGATTTTGGCGGGGATGAGGGGCATGGCCTGAAATTGTATTTGCGCGATCGTCGGGATGATCTGGTGACAGCGGCCATGATCCTGGGTGGGGGCGAGGCTGCACGCGCCGCAGCCATGCTTGAAGTCGACCCGGTCTGGCTGGAACAGGCCCATGCAGCCTTGGGTACAGGCGCGCCCGATCTTGTCAGCCGGAGGAACCTCCGATGAGTTATATTCTGGTCCTGGATGATGATCTCGAGTTTGCCCGCAAGCTGAGCGGCATCTTGGAGGCGGCGGGCCTGCCAAGTGAAGTGACCCAGTTTCCGGAGGAGGCCCTGCGGCATGTGAAGGAGCAGTCAGTGAAGCTTGTGGTGGCCGATTATGAGATGCCGGGGATGAACGGAGCGGATTTTCTGGCCCGGGCGCGGGTGCTCAAGCCGGACCTTCCGGTCATTATTGTTTCCGGGAGGATGGCCACGGCGGATATGGTGCGGGTCGCGAACATGGGTGTGACCTTTGTCATGGAGAAGCCGGTCTCCCGTGAAGCCTTTCTCTATCAGGTCGAGCGTTTCCTTCGCGTTTCCCCCCATAGGGTCAATGAGGCCTCTACGAGCGCGCTGAACGGAGTGGCGACGGCGCTTTCAGATTCCTCCGGCTCGGCTGATAGCTCGGAGTCGGAGGCGCCGGGCAAAGCGATCCCAGAGGTGCCGTCGGGAGATAGGGGGTTGCCCGCCTATCCACCCCTTCCGCCCTTGTTCGTCGTGGCTTCAAAAAGCACCCGTAAGGCACTGGAGGAAATCTGGAAGCTTTCGCAATCGGAGCGTATCTTTGCTGTTGTTCACGATGATTCACTGTGCCGGGTGGACTTGGCAGGCGTGATCGCCTCCTGGCTGGGGAGCGGGCACCCTCTGGCCCGCTTTTACCTTAATCCATTCGCGGGAGCCGCACGCCAGGAGGACCTGCGTGCCGTTCTGAAGAGCGGTTCTCCGGTGTTGGTCATCATTCCGATGGACACGCCGGGGGACTCGAAAGCCTTTGGCGAATGGCTGGGATCAATCAATGGTCTCGTGGGTTCAAGCGGTTCCCCGATCGTCCTGATGGTTTCGCCCTCGGCTCGGGGGATGCTGGCGGTGGAGTCTTTGGAAGATGAGCTGTGCCCGGTGGTGGTATTTCCGCCGATTGAGGAGCGGCTGAGTGATCTTGCATCCATGTTCGCCCACGTATGGAACCGGCATAGGGACGGGGAACTTTTCCCACCGGATTTGGGGCGCGCCCTTCTTGCGTGCGCTTGGAAGAAGTTCCCTGGGCAGCTCGCCGCAAGCCTGCGCCGGCTGGAAGGTGTCTGCCGACGCTATTCGGGCCAGTGGGAAGCGTCACTGTGTGAGAGCGTGCTTCCTGGAGGAGAGAGTGAGGGCGGGTTGGACCACATTCTCAAATCCGCTCAGACCAATTATCTCTCAAGGGTTTTGGATGGTTCTCCCGGCTCCCTGGAGCGCGCTGCCTCGGCCACTGGCATCCCTCTGGCCACCCTTCAAAACGTGTGCGATCCGGCAGAGCTTCCGCTTCAACTGGCCCGTTGGATTCCAGAGGGGCAAGAAAGGTCAAAGTAAAAAAATTGTGCCGAAATGGGATTGGGTCTTGACCCAGGATAAAGCCTTCCGCATGCCAAGTTAAAGGTACGGATGGAGGGCAAACAAAGTGAAGATACCGGTTTTCTTATTGTGGAAGACCATTTCATGTTTCGAGAGGTGATCTCTGCGATCGTGAAAGACCGAATCGGGGCCCGGATCGTGGAGGCCACCGAAAAAGGGGCGGTTGCGCTCGAATGTTTCGAGGCAAATCTGGAATCCGTGGATATTGTTCTGCTGGATCTCGATTTGCCGGATATGGATGGCATGGAGCTGGCGGAGAAGATGATCCAGCTGGAGCCGCGCAAGCGCCTCCTGGCTGTTTCTTCGCAATGCGACGAATACACGCTTTTCCGCGTTCTTCGATCGGGTCTCTTTGGGTTCATCGACAAAACAAAGCAGAGCCTGGACGAGCTGGAGCACGGAATTCGGGAGGTGATGGAATGGCGTCCCTTCTATTCGGCTTCCGTTCATCAGACGAATCTCAGCCAGTTGGCGGACCCGCGATCATTCCCCAAGATTCTCACGCCCCGGGAACAGGAGCTCCTGCGCTATTTTGGGGTGGGGATGCGCAATGAGGAAGTGGCCAGCATCATGGGCCTGTCCACCCAGACGGCGCAAGGGCATCGCCGAAACATCATGCAGAAGCTTGGGGTTTCGAGCACACCGGAATTGATCCGCTACGCGCTGAAGATGGGGTTCTCGCGCGTCAGTTGGATGTAGTCACTTCCTCTTCAAGGCTCTGCCTCAAGTCCTTTTCGGCACGGTCAAAGGCGAACATCATTTCCCGGGCGCGGTCCAGATCGCCATTGCGGGCGTGGGTGTGGATCAGGCGGGTGATATCCATTACACTGTGCGCCGAGACGATGGCGAAGTGTGAAAGCAGACGGTGAGCACTCTTCCGAACCCCTTCGCTATCATCTTTCTCCAAATACTGGTGGAGGCTTACGGATTCGTCCGTCAAAGCCTGGAGGTAGCGGATGATGTGTTCGCGCATGCGGTCCGGGTCGCCGCGCGAGATCATTTCGATGCCGGCAAGGTTGAACTGCATTGGAGGTGGCGAGGGATCGCCGTTGGCCGTCGTCGGGGAAGGCACGCTCCGAAGGGCATCCCGAAGCTTGGCTTCGGTGACGGGCTTCGAGAGGAAGCCGAACATCCCGGCGGCGCGGCATTCGGCGAATTTCTCCCGTGTTGAATAGGCGGTGCTGGCAAAGATCCGTGCGGGGTTGCGGGGCTTCGTCGAGAGGTAGCGCAAGGTGACATCGACCCCAGTCATGTCGGGTAGCTCCCAATCGAGAAAAACGAAATCGAAGTTGCCTTCGCGGAGCTTTGCCAGCGCCCCGGCTCCATCTTCGGCACCGTCAACGTGCATGCCGAATTTCTCCAGCATTCCAACCATGACCATCCGGTTGTAATCCATATCATCGACGACGAGAGCCGAACTGCCGGCGAAATCGCGCACATCACTGACTTCAGGTTCTTCGATCGAGGCTTCCTCGTCGACGAAGAGCGAGACGGCAAAGGAGAAGGTGCTGCCGCCTGCCTCGTTGGCAGTGACGGTGAGTTCACCTCCCATGCGATCGGCAAACTGTTTGCAGACAGCCAGGCCGAGCCCGGTTCCCCGGATCGTACTGGTCCGGGTATCCCTGGCGCGATAGAATTTCTCGAACAGGTGGTTTCGGTCGTCTTCCGGAATGCCCGGTCCCATATCGGACACGTGAAAGGCAACGCGGGCCCGGTCCGAAACGAGGGTTTCGAGCTCGACTCGTAGGGTGATCTCGCCCGCGACGGCATATTTGATGGCGTTGCCGAGGAAGTTGATCAAAATTTGCCGGATCTTCGACGGATCCCCGAGCAGGACAAGGTCGTGCACGGCACCGAACTGTTTGGAGATCGGTTTCCCCACGCGCTCGGCCTCCCACTGGCTGACGGAATGGGCTTCATTGATAAGGGTAGAGAGACGGAACGGCCGGTTTTCCAAGTCGATCTGGCCCGCTTCGATTTTTGAGAAATCGAGGACATCGCCAATCATCTGGTTGAGGTGAAGGGCGCAGGCGCGGAGGGAATTAACCATCTCGCGCTGGTCTTCCCGCAGATCACCGAGCGAGAGAAGCTCACTGATACCGACGACTCCATTCATCGGATTTCTCAGCTCGTGGCTCATGTTGGCGATGAACTCGCTCTTGGCGGCATTGGCCATTTCCAGCTGCCCTGTCCGCACTTTCACGAGGTGCTCCAGTTGTTGCGTACGGATTCGATTGATGCGGGAACGCCACCAGTAGATGGCCCAGAAGAAGCCGGCCAGGAGGATGATATAGCTCAGGTAGGCGTAGGTTGATCGAAACCAGGGAGGCGCGATGCGAAAGGCGTATTCCGTCACTTCCCCGCGTGATCCGTCTGGCGAGACCAAGCGCACTTTGAAGGTGTAGGCACCTTCTCTCAGCCCGGCCAGTTCCCAGAGGCTCCGGTCGACGGGGTTTCGCCAGTCTGTGTCCAAGCCCTCGATCATGATCTCATAGCGGTAGGGAATGGACGGGGATGTCCTTGGATAACCGTATTCAAAGCTGAGATTGCCGTCGCCATAGCTGAAGCGGCGGGTATCCGCGCTTCGCTCCTGCTCCAGAAGATTCTGATCGTCGTGCAGAATCCGCTGGAAGTGGACCTTGGGGGGGGAGGGCACGGTGCCCAGGGCGTCCGGGTAGGTCATGAGCAGGCCTGAGGCACCGCCAATCCAGAGCCGCCGGAGCTCACCTTCGTCGTTCATTGCGATGGAGCGGATGGCTCCGATGCTATCCAGGGCGGAGATGGCCAGCGGGCTCACCGTCCAGAGGCTCGCTCCTTCGACGGGGGGAGCCAATCGAACAACCGTATGCGTGCGGGCGCGCGGCTCGCGAGGCTGGCTCAAAACAGCGTAGAAGCTGCCGGGCTCTGTCCCCGGTGTGGCGGCTTGCACCTGAAGACCGCGCTCGAGGGTGATCTCCCGAAAGGTCCGGGAACCGGTATCAAGCCACTTTGCCTGCCCGGCTTCTATCATCAGAATAGCCTCGCCGGATTTTATCAGTATCGTTTGTACATCGGCACCGGTGAGCCCCCGACGCTCGTCGTAAACTTCGCGAAAGCGCGCTGAGGCCATCTCTTCGTCCAGTTGCAAGCGCACCAAACCACTTCTCAAGGTTCGAACCCAAACATCGTCTCCAAAGAGAAAGAAGTCGCGGATCATCGTGGGTGCCTTGAAGAGGTGATGGGTTTCAACGACCTCTCCATCTTCGATATGGGCCGAATACAAATCCGTTCGGGTCGCATAAACATACCATTCCGGTTTGTCGCTTTGCCGCACTCGCGGAATGTCGTCGTAGTCGGTGATCAACCGGGTCTCTTCGCCATGTTCATCGATCCGGAAGACGCCACTGAAGCCGCTGTAAATAAAGCTCTCGGGCGCGAAGACGCCGCTGAAGGCATAACGGGACAAAGCAACGGGGCGGAACCGCAAGTCCTCGGGAGAAACTTCCGGCATTAACATGCGCCCGTCGGCAAGAATTGCCGGAACCTGATCTTGAAAGACAAACTCACCCGCTGCCGAGGGCCGTTCACCCGTGGTCAGTCGGTGGCTCCACAGGCTTCCGGGCTGTGACACCATCGCGACCATACCGTCACCCGCAATCCAGAAGTTTCCTGAGCGGTCTCTCGTGAATGCGGTCATCGTCCGGAGTGGAAGCCCCGTTTGCTCATTGATAGGGTAGGCGACTTTGCCAGCCTCATCGACAATAAGGATGCCCGCATCCAAGGTGGGGACGACGAAGTAGCGTCCAATCTTTTCCTTGGGTCCCAGCGGTCGCATCTCTCCAATATATGACATGTGACCCTGGCCAATTTCCTCCAGTTGCTCCCCGTCATATCGGTAGACAGCGGCTTCGGTGTAGAGAATGAGTTCTCCGTTTACATCATAATCCGCCCATAATACAAAGCGTTCGCCAAGGGTTTCAGCGGCTACAAGAAGCATCAATTCATTCTCGCTATAACGCCATACCTGACTTTCCACGAAGAGCAGGAGCTCATTTTCAATCTGTTGGCTGAACAATCGTCTTCTGACATTTGAAACAGCCTTTACTGAAATCGAGTCACCATCCCAAATGAAGAATTCCTTATTTGATATAAAGACAATCTCTTCACCCAATTCATAGATGTCCCAGATCTGGTTGAAGCGCCGATGGCCTTCCGGGATCTTGCTCAACATCGAGGTGTAAGCAGAACTTCCCTGAGGCGAATAATCGACATACCCAAGGTCGTCCACGCTGCCGATCCAGAGCCGGTTTGCCTTGTCTACATGCAGAGCTGTAATGGTCGGCAAGACGACATCAAGGCTGCTCCAGCCCTCGCCGTCAAATCGGCGGAGGGCTGAGCCACCGGCGAAAACCGTTCCTTCAGCGTCTTCTGATAAGGCAAGGATGAACCCTGGAATATCAACCGCTGTGGCATCATGCACTTCGAAGTGGGCGATTCCCCTTAGACTATCCTCCCATTCCTCCGCATTCAGGTTCTCTAAATTAGGGACAAAAGCCCAAATAGTAAAAATGGTACCCAATACACGGTAGACACGAAACCTTAAGAAAGGCTCAGTGAAACATTCACGAAGGCCGGTAGTCACAGTATGATGAAGGCGATGAAAAACAGCACAAAGATTATCGTCTCCGGTTTTATTTCAAGCTTCTTTCTTGCCTGTGGCATGACGAAAGCTGCCGAACATATGGAAACCTACACGGGATCTGCATATTCGATCGCTGAACAAACTGATGTGAACCAGTCGTTGCCCTGCCATGTCGAGCGCATCAAGCAGTCGTTGCCTTGCCATGTCGAGCGTATCAAGCAGTCGTTGCCCTGCCACGTCGAGCGCATCAAGTAAAGGCATGTGAAGCCCGGTGAAGGCTGAGGTGCCTGATCGGGGTTTCGTCTGTGTTTGCGATCTAACGAGAAACTTACTCCCTTTAATCCCCTTTTGGAATTTATGAGCCGGCCGTTTGGCCGGCTTTTTTTATGGCTGTTTGAGATGGAATTGTCACGGTGCAGCGTTGTGAAGGGTCGGGATGTGGAGCTTGAGCTGCTTTCGAAAGCGCATGGTGGGCGCGCCGGGTTAGGCGGGGCAGGTTTGCGAAACCTGCTTGGACGGATAAACCTGAGTCCGCTGCGTTATGGGCGAATCATGGAAGCGGACGGGGGGCCGATACGAAAGTTGGAGATGGGGGCCCTCGATACGCCTTCGGGGCGTCTGATGGTGGCGAATGCCTATTTGAAGGCGTCGCTGGTTCCCGTCGGGGAGGCGAATGTGGGCTATGGCGACGCGGACGGCTCGGGATCGGATCCCTCGTCCATGATTGCTCGGTTCAAGGCAATATCCGAGGCGCTTGAGCGGTGGGCTTTCCGGGCAACTTTCCATGGGGGGGACCGGGGGCGTTATGGCATGGAACTGGATCCGACTTCGAACGGGATGTCCGCTTTCCCCGGTTTGGTCTCTTGGGGGGCAAGGCGGACGGCGGAGCTGGAGGCGCTGGAGCGCTATGTCCTCTTTTCATGGTGGGAGGGCCGGTGCGGGGCGGTGCGGGGTCCGGAGGATTGGGAAGGCGCACAGGTTCTGGATCTGGTACATGGTTTGGGAGATTTTCACGTCGTGCTCCTTTTTCGGGAGGGGCGGGAGGCTGGGACGCGGGTCTACGGTCATGGTGCGGGCCAGACGCTGGCGGCGGCGTGTCGCTCGGCGCATGGGGAACTGTTGGCTCATGAGAATGCCATGCAGCATTTGGCCGAGGCGTACCCGGATCCTGATGAGGGTATGGGCCAGCTGACGAATCCCTTTGAGCGGCGGGCATTGTGGTTTTATCTACCGGAGGGGCAGGCTCAGTTTGACGAGCAAGTCCGGGGTTCAGCGCGCAGGAAAGGCATCCTGACGGCTCCCGGGATTGTCTTCAATGGGCCGCTTGAAGGCCCGTGGTCGCGTTATGCGCATGTCTGGCGAACAACAATTCGTCCGATATCCGAGCATTACCTCGATTCATCGATCAACTACTTTTTCTGGTAGAGGGCGCGGGTTCAGGGGTAGATGCCCCCGCCCAGGACTTGTTCGCCGTGATAGAGCGCGCACACTTGGCCGCTGGCGAGGCCGCGCTGGTCTTCCTGGAATAGGAGCGTGCCCGAGGTGGGTGAGCTCGGCCGGAACACTGCCGGTATAGAGGGGTCGCGGTAGCGCACGCGACAGAGAAGAGAGGTTGGGGTCGTTGGCGGGTTTGGAATGAGCCAGTTGATGTTGTGCAGGGCAATGCTGCTTTGCCAAAGGGCTGCGGGGCGGGTGCGTTCAAAGGCCACCACGAGACGGTTCTCCCGGAGTTCCTTGGCGATCACAACGTAATGATCGAAATCGCTGTTGGAGGGGAGGCCAATCCCTCTTCGCTGGCCGAGGGTGTAGCGGTGCAGGCCTCGATGCCGACCGAGAACCTTCCCGGATTCATTGATGATGTCCCCGGGGTTGTCTGAGATGAATTGTTCCAGAAAGTCGTTCATGCGAACCTTTCCAATGAAGCAGATTCCCTGGCTGTCCTTTTTGGCAGCGTTGGGAAGTCCGGCTTTCAGGGCACGCTCACGGACTTGTGGCTTGTTCAGGTGACCGATCGGAAAAAAGGCATGAGCGAGCTGACGCTGGGTCATCATGCTGAGGAAGTAGCTTTGATCCTTGTTTGGATCCACACCGCAGAGAAGCTCCTGCGGGGCACCCAAGGGTTGGGTCGGATCACCTGTGCGGACGCGGCAGTAATGGCCGGTGGCGACGGCATCAAAGCCATTTTCAAGTGCCCAATCGAGAAGAACCCCGAACTTCATTTCGCGGTTGCACATCACATCGGGGTTTGGCGTGAGGCCGCGGGCATAGCCGTCGATCAAGTAATCGACGATCCGGCTACGGTAGTCCTCCATGAAGTTGAGGACACGGAACGGAATCGAGAGCGATTGAGCGACCGCTTCGGCATCACGGATGTCGGCTTCCCAAGGGCATTCGCCGAAGACATCCTCCTCGTGCACCCAATTCTTCATATAGACGGCGGCGACTTCGAAGCCGGCTTCCACCAGTTCGAGAGCGGCCACAGCGCTGTCGACCCCGCCCGAAAGAGCCAGGAGAACTCGCTTTTTCGTGTTGTTAGCGGGTTTTGCCCTTTCCAAGTTCTGTCCGCTCTTCATAGAGATCAAGTCGATCGAGGTGACAATGACAGCACCGGGTCGAAGAGATGCAATGGCGAAAAAGGAAAAACGAATTTACGGAGCGGCATGGACATCGCCAACATCAGGCCTTGTAAGCTTCCAAACCGACTGGGTGGATAAGTCGCCCCCGCGGCTTTATTGGGGGATGGATCGCATCCCGGTCGGTGGGGTCCGGCGGGCGCGTCCTATTCACTATGGGTGGCAGAGCGGCTATTATGTGGGTGATGGGGCTGTCCATTTTGTGCTCCCGGTCGATGCCCTTGGCAGGACCTCCATCGAGGAGGCGGAGGGGGTGTACCTGGCCGGGGCCTTCAATGGTTGGGAGGCAGCCAAAGGGCAACGCGCGTGGAAGCTTGTGAACCGTCCACATGCGGATCCCCCGAGGATGAGCATGGTGGTTCCGTTGGAAACAGCCATGAACTGGAGCTTCCAGCCATTCAAGTTTCTCACAGGCACCGGTCGTTGGCTTGAAGTGCCGCTCGACGCACCGAACGCAGTGGTCGATGACGAGGGCAACCGCAATCATGTCTTCAATCCTGACCAGACCGGGCGACATGAGTTTGTCTTTGAGGCACCGGCTTCTTTCACCGGCAGCCGTGAGCCGACCTTGACCCTGGTCGATGGCGACGACGAAGAGCAAGTCGCTCTGCGTCCAGGGCCATTTCTGAAGAGAATGGGAACGGACCTTCCCCTGGGTGCGTTGTGTGGGGACACCGAGACCACCTTTCGCGTTTTTGCTCCCCTCGCCAGCAGGGTGTTGCTGGTCCTGCGGGAAGCGCGTGAGACCGGGGCCGAAGAGCGCTTTGAAATGGAGCTTGTGGAGAATGTTGCCTGGGAAGTGAGCGTTGCCGGTAATCGCCACGGGTGGTGGTACGCTTATCGGGTCGATGGCCGTTCCATGGAGGCCTTTTCCCGCTTTGATAGTTCGTTTCCGATTTTGGATCCTTATGCCCTTACCATCGCTGCTCCCGATGGCCCCGGCATGGTGGTTGATGTGCGGAAACTGGAAAAACCGAGGCATCGCTTCCAAGCACCGCGTTGGCATGAACTCGTGATTATGGAAGGGCATGTGCGCGATTTGGCGGCGCATGCTCCGGTGGAGGCCTCCGACATCGAGCGGATGGGGTTTCGCGGACTGACAAAATGGGTCCGCGAGCAGGGCAGCTACCTGCGCGCCGTCGGTTGCAATGCTGTCGAGCTTCAACCGATACAGGCTTTCGATAGCCCGACCTCCGAAGCGTATGCCTGGGGCTACATGCCCATCAATTACTTCTCTCCGGCTCCGCAATACACCTCCAGCGGCCCGGGAATGGGTGTGTTCCGCGAGTTTTCTGAGCTGGTTCAAGCCTTTCACGATGCGGGTATCGCGGTGATTCTGGATGTGGTCTACAACCACGTCGGCGAGCCGAATCACCTGCAGTATCTGGATCGACACTACTATTTCCTGCTCGACCCACAGGGCGACTACCTGAACTACAGCGGCTGTGGAAATACGCTGGATTGTGGCACGCCAATGGTCCGCCGACTCATTGTCGATAGCCTCCGCTTTCTCATCGAATACTTCGATGTGGACGGCTTCAGATTTGACCTCGGAGAGTTGATCGGCAGTGAGACCTTGTCCCACATCGAAAATGAGCTGAAGGCGATCAAGCCCTCAGTCATTCTGATTGCCGAACCATGGAGCTTCCGCGGAAATATCGTGGGCGAGCTGAGAGAGACGGGGATCGCCTCCTGGAATGATGGCTACCGGGAGTTTCTCAAAAGATATGTGCGGAACGAAGAGGGAGCCGAAGGTCTGCTTTACCACATAACAGGATCGAGAGAGCAGGCAAGGTTCCCCGCCCAGACGATCAACTACGTGGAGTCGCATGATGATCGTTGCTGGATCGATGAGATCACGGAAAACGAGGACGGGAGCGGTGCGTACCCAACTTTCAACGACAGGCGAAGGACGCATCTGATGATTTCAGTTCTGATGATGTCGATTGGTGTTCCGATGATTCATCAGGGGATCGACATGCTGAAGTCGAAAGACGGTAAACGGAATACATATCTGGATGGGGAGACGAATGCCTTGCACTATGAGCGATTGCAGCAATTTCCGGCCACACATGACTATGTCCGAGCCTGGATAGCTTTCCGAAAAGGCCAGGGACAATCGCTGCTCTGCCTGGCGGATCCGGCGTCCGAAGGTTACTTCAGCTGGACAACAAGCGAGCACGGGATCGCCTTGCTGTTTAACGCAGACCGTTCGCAGGGAAAACAACGGCTGCTTTTTGCCATCAATCCTGGTTCGGGCTCTGTTCAGTTGCCCATGCTTGAAGGGATTCAGGCCCTTGGCCTGCAGATTGCCGATCATGAACGGTTTGCGCCCGGAGGTCTCGAAACGGCGTTGGTGGAGGTGAAGGAGCGGCACTTGATCATGCCCCCGCTGTCCTGCGCCCTCTGGTGGGCGTGAGATGATCGGGCTCGATCAGGACCGATGATGGTACCAGTAGTCGCAACGTTTGCGGTCTTTCAACGCTCCAGGGCGTGCCAACCGGATGATGAGGGCGAAGAGCTTCAGTGCGCTGTAGGAATCGATTTTTCGGGAGGACGTGATAACGCGTGCGCTTGTGATGATTTCAAAATGCAGCTCCCGGGCGTGGCACCACTTCTTGAGTGCTCGGGAAAAGTGGATTTCCTCCCCGGCATACCATTCCTCGCCGAATCCCCCTGTCGTTTCCCAGGCTTCGCGATGGCAGAAGAGATAGGACCCGGCGGCCCAGCGTAGCGTCCGGGAAAGAAGGTTCCAGAAGGCGATTCCCGCCCTGACGTGCCAGCCCAAGTCTTCCCGATCAAAAGCCACAAGGGCTCCACCCGCACCCATGCGTCCAGATTGGATGCATTGCAGGGTTGCTCTGAGGAGGGTCGGCGAAAGGCGACTGTCCGCATCGATGAAGAGAAACCAGTCGCCCTTGGCGGCACGGGCTGCCGTATTACGCGCGCGGGAGATCTGGTTGTGCGCTTCAAAGACCACGGTGACCCCGGCGGCCTTTGCCAGCTCGGCGGTGCCGTCGGTGGAATTATTGTCACAGACAACGATTTCGTAGGCAGGGGCGTTCAGGGTGCGGAAGGCTTCGTGAACAGACGCGATAGCGTGAGAAATGTGGTGGGCCTCGTTGTAGGCGGGGATGAGGACACTCAGAAGAGCGGCTCGCATTGGCGTCGGATCGGTCCTGTCCATTGGATGAATCTGCACGGCCTCACGAAGCAGCCGCGTCGACGCGGCAAGCCTTGCCGGTTGAGCTAGTTGGGGAAGCCGCCGAGGCCTCCTGGCAGGCCGAGGCCATCGCCTGGTCCGTCCATGCCGCCCATTCCTTTTTTCTGCATCTGCTTCATGAGTTTCCGGCCTTTGCCCCCCTTCATCATGCGCATCATTTTTTTCATCTGCTGGAACTGCTTGATGAGGGCGTTGAGGTCCTTGATCTCGAGCCCGGCCCCGCGCGAAATTCGGGCCCGCCGGCTCCCGTTGAGAAGGTTGGGGTTGCGGCGTTCCTGCACGGTCATGGACTGGATCAACGCCTCGGTGTGAGCCAAGCGTTTCTCTTCTTTTTCGCCCACGTTGACGCTGCTCATGCCGGGAATCATTTTCATGATGTTGCCCAGGGGTCCCATCTTTCTCATGGCCTGCATCTGGCCGAGAAAGTCTTCGAAATTAAAATCCGCCCGCTGGATCTTTTCGGCCATGCGGGCTGCTTCCTTCTCATCAATCGTATCCTGGGCTTTTTCAACGAGGGAAACGACATCGCCCATTCCCAGAATGCGGCCAGCGAGTCGGTCCGGATGAAAGACCTCGAGGTCGTCGATCTTCTCGCCGGTCCCGAGGAACTTGATGGGCACACCGGTGACAGCCTTCATCGAGAGGGCGGCCCCCCCGCGGGTGTCCCCGTCAATTTTTGTGAGCACAATCCCGGTCAGCGGCGTCGCTTCGTGGAAGGTCTTCGCCACATTGACAGCCTCTTGGCCCAGTGCCGCGTCAGCCACGAGAAGGGATTCATCCGGAAGGACGGCCTCGCGGAGGCGCTTTACCTCGGCGACGAGCTCGGTATCGATCTGAAGGCGGCCGGCGGTGTCAAAGAGGATGGCATCCGCCTTCTGCTGTTTCGCCCATTCCCAGCCACGCTTGCCAATGCCGACCACGTCCTTGCTGTCGCGCTCAGCATAGAAAAGCGCTCCAGTTTGATTGGCGAGGGCCTCGAGCTGATCGATGGCGGCTGGACGATAGACGTCGCAGGCGATGAGCGCGGGCGTGTAGCCCTTTTTTTGAAGGTGACGCGCCAGCTTCCCGGTGAAGGTTGTTTTTCCTGCACCCTGGAGCCCCAGCATGATCACTCGAAGCGGCTTCTTCTCCGAAAAGCCGGTCGAGCCCTCGCCGAGGAGGTCGACCAGCTCATCATGGATGATCTTGACGATCTGTTGTCCGGGCGTGACGGAAGAAAGAACTTCCTGCCCAAGGCTCTTCGCCTTGACCCGTTCGATGAAGTCGCGGGCGACGCGGAATTGGACGTCTGCCGCCAGAAGTGCCTTGCGAACTTCCTGCAGGCTTTCGGTGACATTGTCTTCCGTGATCCGGCTGAGCCCGCGAAGGTTGCGGAGGGCACCGCCGAGGCGATCTGTAAGGGTTTCAAGCATGATCTGAATAATCGGGGGGCTTCAAAATCCGCAGCTTCTCGAAATTGGCTGCGGCGGGTCAAGCGGGGAGGCTTGGCAGGCATGCTGGCGGATGGTTCGCGAGGGTGCCTGCGTGATCCCGATCTTTACTTCCGTTTGCGAACAACGGCATCAAGCGTGAGCCGGTCCGCTCCCGCCTGCCAGAGGATCAGGGCGAGGGGAAAGAAGACAAGGACGTGGTGCCGTGGCAGGAGCTCTCCCGCATCCATGAGGGCGATTCCGATTGTGAGGAGCATGAAGGTGGCCATTCCCGCGGCCACTTTCGTGAAGAGCCCGAGCATCAGGAGGAGCCCGAAGACAAGCTCGGCCCAGGGGAGGGCGTAGCCATAGGGCACCGCAATCAATTCGGGCAACCAGCCCGGGGCGCGCCCTTGAAAGGTGTCACCCCGGTAGAAGGAGCCGAGCCCGTTTTTCCACTCGGAAGCAACCTTTGACCATCCGACGAGCACGAAGAACCAACCCAAGGCGAGGCGTCCGAGGAGGTGGGCAACTTGTGAGAGGCGATTGCGGGGACTTTCTGATTCCATATGATAATTGGGAAGTGGTTGATTGCGTTAGCCTAATAATCTTTTGGCGTTTATTTATGCTTCGTCTTCCGGTGGTGGTTGTCGATCCTTGAAACTGTCCACGACGAGTTTGGAGAGTTGGCCATCGGGATCCCGTGCGATGGCTGCATCGACGGTGAATCGGGTTTCGCCGGTGTTGCGTGAAACGATCTTGAGGCCGTGTTCGAAGTCTTTGAAACGCTCCTCGCAGACGGATCGTACCGTCTTTCGCGTGTCCACGCAGAGCTCGATGAGGACATCGCTGGCTTCCTCGGAAAAGACCAACTGGAGCCCATGAAGCTCGGAGAAGCGCTTTGCGAAAGCCTCGATCTCCTTGCGCATGGCGGCCTGGTGCAGGTGAGCATTCTCCTTGAGCAGCTCTTTCAGGCGTGCCTGGGGGTCTGAAATGGTTTCGGCCGTGACCTCGAAAGACTGCACTCCGGAAGAAGGAAGCTCGAACTTGAAGTAGCGGAAGACCCGTTCGAACACCGTCATGAGCCCGCGTGCGCCAGTACCTTCCTTCTGCGCCCGCCCGGCGATCTCGTGGATCGCCTCGGTCGTGATCTTCAGGTCGATGTCGTAGCCCTTGAAATCTTCCCGGTATTGCTGGAGGAGGTTGCCTTCGGAAGAAGTCAGGATCTCGACCAGATCTTCAGTTTCGAGTGGGTCGCAGGCAACCCGGACAGGCAACCGGCCGACGAATTCCGGCTCAAAGCCATATTTGATGAAGTCGCTTGTTTCCGCTTGGTGAAGGTAGGCCGTTGCCGGCCGTTCCACGATGGCCGAGGTGCTCCCGAAGCCAATATTTGTCGTTTCGAGGCGATTCTTGACCGATTCCGCCAATTGATCGAAGGCCCCGCTGACAATGAACAGAATGTGTCTGGTGTTGATAGAGCGCTTGCGTGGGGGCCCGCCGCGGGAGGCCTCCATCATCGCGCTCATCTGCGCCATCATGTCCGTCGGGCTGAAGAGGTTGACGTCCGTGTCCTCCATCAGCTTCAGGAGGTTGATCTGCACACCGCGGCCCGATACATCCTTCCCGCCGGCAGCGTTCCCGGCCGTGGCAATCTTGTCGATTTCGTCGATGTAAATAATCCCATACTGGGCCACATCGGCATCGTTCCCACCGACTTTGTAGAGGTCGCGGACAAGGTCTTCAACGTCGGCCCCGACGTAACCCGTTTCGGAGAACTTCGTCGCATCGGCCTTGACGAAGGGCACGCCGATCAGCTTTGCGATGTTGCGCATGAGGTAGGTCTTGCCGACCCCGGTCGGCCCGAGCAGGAGGATGTTTTGCTTGTGATAATCCCGCTCCGCCACCTTCGGGTCTTCGAGGCACCGCCGAACGTGGTTGTAGTGATCGCAGATGGCCACCGAAAGGACGCGCTTGGCCTCCTCCTGCTTGACGACAAAGCGATCAAGGTGATCCCGGATCTCCCTGGGCTTCAGGTTGAATGCCCTTACGCGTTCGAGGATCTCCCGGGATCCTTCCTCGTTATTCAGGGAAGAGGCTCCTTCAGGGGCTTCCCCTCCGCTTTGCACGCCTGGGGGCATCATCGGGCCAAATTTTACATTCCCGCTCTTGAGCGCTTGCTGCAGCTTTTCCTGCAGCTCGTCGAGGGGGTTTCGTGGTTCATCTTTATCCATGAGTGAAAATAGTTTGGGTGGCTTGACACGTGCGGAAGTGGCAGATAGCCATTAACTTCAAAATTTGCAACGAATCTGACCATACGCCGCTTATGTCGTCCAACCTTACAAAGAGAGACATTGTCCTCAAAATCTACGAAGACACTCATTACCCGCAGAAGGAAGTTCGGGATGTCGTTCAGCAGACTTTGGATGTCATTGCGGAGGCACTTGAGTCCGGGCGCAATGTTGAACTTCGCAATTTTGGGGTCTTCGAGATTCAGGTGAGGAAAGCGCGGATCGGGCGCAACCCGAACCGGCCGGAGAAGGTCGTGGTCATACCCAAGCGGGCGGTGATCAAGTTCAAAGCGGGCAAGGACTTGCGAGCAAAGCTGAAAAACCTCAAGCTCGAGACGTTGGAATCGGGTGATTGAGCGGGGCGGAAGGCCGTCCCAAACCACATCGGGCAGAGAAGGAGGGATTCGGCGCTTGCCCTTTGATGCCGTTTCCCGCGAATTGGCGCGGATATGTTAGAACGCTTACCAGGCTTTCGCGACTTTTATCCAGAGGCGTGTGCCCGCCGGAATTTCCTTTTTCGGGTGTGGACTGAGGCTTCCCGGCGACACGGGTTTGTCGAATACGATATACCGACATTGGAGCCGCTTGAGCTCTTCACCGAGAAGAGCGGGCCCGAGATTGTCTCCCAACTCTTCAATTTCACCGATAAGGGCGGCCGTGAGGTTGCCCTGAGGCCGGAACTGACGCCTTCGCTGGCGCGCATGGTGGGCGCTCGCATTGCCACCCTGAAGAAGCCGGTCAAATGGTTCAACATTGCCGAGAACTTTCGTTACGAGAAGCCGCAGGAAGGGAGGCTGAGAAGTCACTACCAATTGAATTGCGATATCCTCGGCGAAGAAGGTCCCTCGGCCGATGTTGAGCTGATGGCGGTGTGCCTGGCCTGCCTGCGGGGTTTTGGCTTGGGCCCCGCCGATTTCGCCTTGAGATTGAGTGACCGGAAGCTCTGGAGCCTGTATTTGGAGGCGTTGGGCCTTGAGGGTGAGTCGGCCCTCGCTGTTCTGGGGGTGGTTGACAAAATGGGGCGCACGCCGAGGGAGGAGACCTTGAAACGTTTGGCTCCCTACCTGAACGAAGCGAGCGAGGATTTTCTGGCCACGGTCGAGAACCTGATGGAGCTGCGGAATTTTGAAGATGTAGCGACATTCCTGCGCGCGCAGGCACCGACCCAGGAGATCCGGGCTAAAATGGATGAACGGCTTGAGACCTGGCAGGAGCTTCTTGCCGGTCTCGAGGCGATGGACTTGATGGATTACGTGTGTGTCGACCTTGGAATTGTTCGGGGTTTGGCCTACTACACGGGGTTTGTCTTCGAGGTCTTCCGGAAAGCGGAGGCAGGTGAGGGCTACGTGGGTCGTGCGCTCGCCGGTGGTGGCAGGTATGACCATCTCATCGGGAAGCTTGGGTTTACCGATACGCCGGCAGTCGGTTTTGGTATGGGGGATGTGACCATGCGCCAGTTGTTGGAGGAAAAGGGACTTCTTCCGGCACTTGTTGATGCCCCGGACGCCTACGCCATTGCCGCCGGGGAGGTTGAGCGTCGAACGGCCCTCAACGCGGTGCGCCGCCTCCGCGATGCGGGGTTTCGGGTCGACTACGCGTTGAAGCCTCTCGGATTCGGCAAGCAGTTTCGCGTGGCGGATCAATCCGGGACACGCTTTGCCCTGATTTTTGGAGCGGACGAAATTGCCCGGCAGGCGGTAAAGGTTAAGGACCTGCAGTCGGGCGCTGAAGTTGATGTTCCAAACGAACATCTGGTCGAGGCGCTGCACGCTTTCCGGTCGGAGGGGGTGCCGGGTCTGGGAGAGGCGCAGGCGGGGGAGGAAGGTTCGCTTTGACCTTGATCGGAGGATGGCTCTGACTGTCCTGCAGTGTTCCTTAATTTGAACGGTTTCCGTTTTCGCTTCTGCTCTGTAAGCCTGAAAGTGCTTCAGGATACGGTGCATGGGTGCCGGATGGGGACGGACCGACGGCGGATCCTGTGTGTGGCACTTGGTTGTATTGTGTCGCTCACGCCGTGGGCCTTTGCCATGCAGCATCCGGGGTTTCCTGCGCATTGGCCTTCCTTCGCGGAGGTCGAGCAGGACCTCGAAGAAGAAACAATTTCTCCAGCGCTGGGAGAGCACCTGTGGCAGACGCTGCTTCTGGCACAGCAGCATTCTGTAACCATACGGTCGAGGTGGACCGAGCGCACCCGATCGATGCTGGACGCCCGCCCGGGTTGGAATCTCGATACACGTTTGCGCATCGCTTTGGCCGGGGCCGAGCAAGGACTCGAGACAAGTGCCTGGGCCCTCGATTCCCTGGATTATCTTCTCGAACGGGCGCGCGGGGGCGGGATGCATCTGGAGGAAGGGCTGGCTTTGCTTGAACTGGGTCGATGGCACCTGCGGATGGACAACACCCCTGCCGCCGGGCGCTATTTTCATGGGGCCGGCGAGGCCTTCAGGCGAGCAAATGAGGGGGCATGGCTGGCGGTGGCGCTGGATTATCTGGTGGAGGTTTATCTTCAATCAGACCTCAGCGCTTTGGCAGAGGAGACATTGATCGACTATCAACAGGCGGCTGAGTGGGTGGGCCATCCTGCGGTCCGTGCTGCCGGGCATCTGAAAGAAGCCGAATTCTACCTTTATCAGGGACGGATCAACGAGGCCTTGGGGAAAGCGGAGGTGGCCGTCCAGCTTCTGCAGGGTTCCGCCCATCATCGCATGCTGGTTTCCATTTTGTTGCTGAAGGGACAAGCCCACCTGGAGGCGGGGGAACTGTTTAATGCACGTGCTCATCTCGATGGTGCGGCATGGACGGCCAGGGAGCAGGGGATCCTGCAGGAACTCCCTGACTTGTTGGGCCTTCAGGCTCACGTCCGGATCCGTCTGGGGAGTCTCGATGGGGCAGAGGATCTCGCGACTGAAGCCATTGCCTTAGCGGAGGAGCTGGGCCTGGAAGAGCGTATTCCCCCGATCCATTTGACAATGGCCCGAGCCGCCTTGCTCGCGGGTGAAACGGAGATCGCGGCCCGTCACTTGAAGGCAGCGGGGCAGGGCCTGGTGGAGCATCCTTCGAAACGGGTTTCCATGGATGTCTATCAAGCATGGGCTGAAGTTCACAGCCAAGCGAAGAATTTCGAAGCCGCTATGCTGGCTTACAAGCGGGCAGCGGAATTGTTTCCGCTTATCGAAGCTGAAAGGGAAGCCCTTCGGCGCATGGAGTTAGTCCGCATGTTGGAGCGAGCGACAGAAGCCGCCCGCGCGGGAAGCGCTCGGCATATTGAAGATCTGGAATTCATTATCGAAAATCAGCAAGCTCGCCTTGGGAATCTGGTCATCATCGGATTGGTCCTGGCTGGAATGATGCTGATTCTGGCGATTCATCGACACCAGGCGCAGCGGGAAGGCCACCGGTTGATGCAGGTCGCTTTGGAACATGCGCGGCGTTCGGAGCAGCGGGAATCACTGGCCCTTCAGGCAAAGAACGAGTTTCTCGCCAGCGTGACTCACGAGATCCGCACGCCGCTGAATGGCATTATTGGGATGTCCAGCTTGCTGGATGAGATGAACCTGGGGAGTGAGCAGCGGGAGTTTGTGAAGACGATCTACGAGTGTGGGCAAAACCTGCTCTTCATGATCGACGACATTCTCGACCTCGCACGGATTGAGGCGGGACGGTTCTTCCCGACCGCGATTGTCTTTGATTCCCGTGCCACCTTGGAGCGCGTATGCACGGCGTTTGTTGCCCGTGCAGCTGCAAAGGGCTTAGCCTTCGAATGGGATTTGCACGATCGTTTGCCCATTCAGGTCGAAGGCGATGAACGCCGCTTTGAACAGATTCTACGGAATCTCCTCGATAACGCCTTCAAGTTTACGGTGAAGGGGCGGGTGTATGTGCGGGCACAGGCCGAAGGCGGCGATGCCTCCAGCGTCGGCCTCCGCGTCGATGTGATTGATACAGGAATTGGCATCCCCGAGAGCCGGCGGAACGACGTCTTTGATGCCTTCACCAAGGTAGATGATTCAAATACACGCGCCTTTGGTGGATCCGGACTTGGGCTGACGATCAGCCGGTGTCTGGCAGAGGTCATGAACGGAGGCCTCACCTTTTCGAGTCAACCAGGGGAGGGCAGTTGCTTCACCCTGCGCGTTCGTTTCAAGCGTCCGGGGCATTGGGAGGCGGGCGGTGGATCGGGCACTTCCCTTGAGCTTCTTTCATCCGGCACATCCGTCTTCCCCGGAATTCATGTTCTCGTCTTTGATCCGGGCCAGGCTGTCATGGAGAATGTAATTCAGCGCCTTCAGGAGCAGGAGTTCACTGTCGAGAAGGTGACGTCGAGCCAGGCGTTGAGAGATTGCCTGGCGCAGCGCCCACCCCATCTCGCCTTGATCCATCTGGATGAAGATGACACGCCCATTCGATCGATCGTGGCCGCATCCGTGCGTTCCCCCGGCGATCACAGAATGCCGTTTTTCGTCGCGGTCGTTGATCAGGAGAATTACCAGCGACAGCACGAGATTTACGGCCACGGCTTTGATGAAATCCTTGACCAAAGGGCTCTGCTCGGTTCGCTTCCAACGGTCTTTCTGAAGTCGGGGCTCTTTCAAGAGCGGATTTCGTGACTTGAACAACCATCCCGCGCTCCAATAATTCGCTTCCATGATTAAATCGGTCCTTATTAGCCTCTTCCTTGTTACTCTGTTTCTCGCCGGAGGCTGCCGCAGTCGGGAGCCGATCGACCTCTATAAACCTAACGACATCGAGGTTTGGCGGGATACGCGTCCGCGTCCGTCGCCGAGTCAAGCCCCTGAGACCGAAGGACGCGCCATTGTGCGCACATCAATGGGTGAATTCATTCTCGAGTTTTATGAGTCGGAGGCACCGATATCGACGGAGAACTTCCGTCGCTACGTGGAGGATGGATTTTATAACGGGACAATCTTTCACCGAGTTATCCCCGGCTTCATGATTCAGGGCGGCGGCTTCGATGAAGCGATGGTACCCAAGCCAACGAGAGACCCGATTCAAAATGAAGCGGGTAATGGCCTGCGAAATTTAAGAGGAACAGTGGCGATGGCGCGCACGCAGCAGCTGGACGGGGCTACGGCTCAGTTCTTTGTGAATGTAGCTGATAACGGTTTTCTCAATGGGGATGGGGTCACCGATGGTTATGCCGTCTTTGGCCGCGTGGTTGAAGGCATGGACGTGGTCGACCGGATCGCCTTTGTCGATAGAGGGCGTGTCGGGGGCCATGATGATGTTCCGCTGGAGCCGGTCCTGATCGAGGAGATCCGGATGGTGTCCGTGCCGTAATTTCGTGCCTCCCGATCTTGTTTCTATCCCTGGAGATCTGGAAGAACCGGTGCGATCCTTCGGGATTCTCCCTCCTTGGCTCGCTTTGATAGTGGCGAATCTCATTGGGGGTCTCTTGCCCCATAGCGCGTTAGAAGCGGGCAGACGTCTCCTTGCCGGAGAGGGGTGGGGCCTTGTTTTACAGCTCTGGTTGATCGTCCAGTGGTCAGCTTTATCCTGAAGAACGAATGCGCTACCACACGACAGATCCCTACGGAGTCTCCGAGATCGAACCTTCGCTCCCGAAAATGCGACGCATCTTGGAGCGTCTTCAGCACGCCGATGGGGCCGAGCATCCGGATGCGGCCTTGGTGCATGAGAGCGGCTGGTCAATCACAATCACAGCCGGTGGCACCGCCGTCTTCGAGAACCTCGAGGACGAGGAGGAACTGTCCAGCCGCCTTCGGCTGGGTCTGGACCTCAATGATGCCCTTCGTCTCTGGGAACGCCTCGCCTCAGGAGACATCGACGGGCTCCTTGAGGAGGATTGGGACGAAGTCTGAAGCGGGGAGGATGGGTCAGGAAGTGGCCGCGGTAAGGGCCTGCTCCAGATCCGCAATAATGTCGTCAATGTGTTCAAGGCCGACGGCAAGGCGGACGAGCTCCGGCCGGATGCCGCCTGCTTCTTGTTGCTCGGGGCTGAGCTGGCTGTGGGTTGTCGTGGCCGGGTGAATGGCGAGACTCTTGGCATCTCCCACATTGGCGAGGTGACTGAAGAGACGGAGGCTGTCGATGAACTTGGATCCGGCGGAGGCACCGCCCTGAATGCCAAAAATCACCATGGCCCCGCCCTTGCCTCTCAGGTATTTCTGATTCAGTTCGGCGTTGGGGTCGCCTTCCAACCCCGGGAAACGAACCCACTCCACCTTGGGATGGTCCTTCAGATACTGAGCGACGGCTAAAGCATTCTCGCAATGACGCTCCATTCGCAGGGGAAGTGTCTCAATGCCTTGCATGAAAATCCAGGCATTATCAGGCGAAAGACAGGCTCCGAGATTGCGAAGCGGAACGGTGCGCATGCGCAGGATATACGCCAGCGGAGCCAATGGCTCGGGCAGATCGTGCCCCCAGCGCAGACCGTGATAGGATGCGTCCGGCTCATCGTAGAGCGGAAAGTTTCCATTGGCCCAATTGAACTTCCCGGAATCAACCACCACGCCGCCAATACCCGTACCATGACCGCCGAACCATTTGGTCAGCGAGTGAACGACGATGTCGGCCCCGTGCTTGAGTGGCTGGGTGAGGTAAGGAGTCGAGAACGTGCTATCAACGATGAAGGGGATCTTGTGTTCTTGGGCAATCGAAGCAATCGCCTCGAGGTCGGAGATGTCGGACCCCGGATTGCTCACTGTCTCACAGAAGAGGGCTTTTGTTTTTGGCGTGATGGCCGCAGCGAAATTTGATGGTTCCCGCGGATCGACGAATTTGACCGTGATGCCCAGCTTCGGGAGAATTTCCGATAGCTGCGTGAAGGTCCCGCCATAAAGGTTGTTGGCCGAAACAATCTCATCCCCGGCCTGGGCAAGATTGATGATGGAGTAGAAGACGGCACTGGTCCCTGAAGCCAGAGAGAGCGCGGCAGGGGCACCTTCCAGCGCGGCGACGCGTTGTTCCAGAGCGTCGTTTGTCGGATTCATCAGGCGGGAATAGATGTTCCCGAGCTCCTTTAAGGCAAAGAGATTGGCTGCGTGTTCGGTGTCTCTAAAGACAAAGGACGACGTCCGGTAAACCGGCAGGGCGCGTGAAAGAGTAGTCGGGTCGGGCGTGTGCCCGGCGTGGAGGCAGAGTGTTTCCAGCTTCATGGTGTACCCCTAGAAAAACCAGTTCTTGCGGGGTCAAGCAAGTCCTTTTGAGGAACCTCACCGGGGCGGGTGTGACCAGAAGTGCGGGGTAAAAAAGAGTTGGTTTTGATTTCAAGATGCACAAGCGTTCACAAGTCTGAAATAAGCTTGGGATGGCATCTGCAAAAAACAAAGAAGCCCGGCGTCGTGCACAGGCCTTGGCGCGCCGGTTGGAAGGCAATGAGAAGCTGCTGGAGCGGCTTGAAGCGGTGTTGGATCTGGCGGAGTCGGATCAGGATCGCAGTCTCGAAGAGATCGAACTGCTGTTGATCGGGGCGGTGCGCGAGCCTTGATCTTTTCGTGAATGAGGGTGCCCATGGTTCCTTTGAGAAGTGCCTGTT
>CAYOIB010000012.1:0-30937 GCA_964403935.1 uncultured Puniceicoccaceae bacterium
TGGAGATTTAAAGTCTGCAAACGATCTAGACAGTCTCATCACTTCTTTGGATAACAGTGTTATCTCCCCGACTCAGTCGTGGATTTGCAGGAGACAGGGTTTTGGGGTTGTGGAGGGTGATGGCATGGGGCGGCTGGGTTTTTGGGCGTGCAATTGCTTGAGGATGGGCTGCTTACAAAAGAATCCACGCATTTTTTGGTAGGGGCTTTGGGCATCGGGGACAAGATAAGCTTTCCGGCAAAAGCCCGACTCGCGAGGTAAAAATGGACGAGTCGGGCTTTTGCCGGTTTTGGGTCTTTGTCTTACGGGGATTCTTGCTTCGCAAGCAATTTGTATACAGGCACTTGCAGACATCCAGAGAGCTTCGGGGCAAGATCTGTTGTCCGGCAAAAGCCCGACTCAAGTAAATTTTCGTCAATCCAGGTACATGTTTGTTATACCTTAGTTCGCCCGCCCCGAAGGGCCGCATCTCAATCGACCAGACGGAAGATGTGGGCGGGCGATTGTTTGGGGTCGAGGCGGATGAAGTTCTTTACGCCCTTCCATCGGTAGATGGGCTTCATGGGATCCATGAGGTCCTCGACTCCAAACTCCTGATCGCTGCCGAAACCGAGTTCGCTCACGGGGATGATGACGTGTCCCATCTGGGCCCAATTCCAGTCCATATTGACGACCGTAAGAATCCGGTTGCGCCGATCGTCGCTCCACTTGAGGTAGGCCAGCAACTGGGGGTTGTCGGTATCGATGAACTGAATATTCCGGAGCTGCTGCAGGGCCGCGTTCTCATGGCGGATGCGGTTCACCCGTGCGATCTCCTGGGTGATGTTCCCAGGGGCACTGCGGTCCCACTGTTTGAGCTGATACTTTTCGTTGTGATTGTACTCCTCTCTCCCCGGGAAGGGTTCCCGATCCATCACTTCGTAGGCGGGGCCATAGATGCCGACATTGGACGAAAGCGTTGCGGCTAAGACGTAGCGGCCGATAAACGTTGCCCGGGTCCCCTGCTGAAGGTCTTCGTGGAGGATGTCCGGTGTGTTGGGCCAAAAATTGGGCCAGAAATACTCGGCCACATCCGTCTGCGTGAGTTCCTCGACATACTCCCGCATGGAGCGCGCATCATTACGCCAGGTGAAATACGTGTAGCCCTGGGTGAAACCGGCTCGTCCCAACCAGTATTTCCGCTTTGGTCGCGTAAACGCCTCTGCGAGAAAGAGCGCCTCGGGATGCTCCCGCTTGAGCTCCGTGATGCACCAGGACCAAAAAGAAAAGCTTTTGGTATGGGGATTATCGACGCGAAAGATTTTCACTCCCTGCTCGATCCAGTAGGAAAAGACGGACTTGAGCTCAAGCCAGAGCGCCTTCCAGTCGTCGCACTCGAAGTCGAACGGCAGAATATCCTGATATTTCTTCGGCGGATTCTCCGCATATTGAACCGTGCCGTCGGGTCGCCAGCGGAACCATTGCGGGTGCTCTTTAACGTAAGGATGATCTGGCGAACATTGGAATGCAATATCAAGAGCAACCTCCATGCCGTAATCTGCCGCGGTCTTACAGAAGGTGCGAAAATCCTCAAGCGTCCCGAGTTCCGGATGAACCGCCTTATGTCCCCCTTCCGGAGCACCGATAGCCCACGGGCTTCCGACGTCGTCTGGCTCTGCCGTGAGCGAGTTGTTCCGTCCCTTCCGAAAGGCACGCCCAATTGGATGAATTGGCGGAAAATAGACCACGTCGAAGCCCATGGCCGCAATCCCGGGAAGACGCGCGGCCGCATCCGCGAAGGTGCCGTGTCGATGCGGATCATCACTGCACGAGCGCGGAAAGTATTCATACCACGTGCTGAACAACGCGCGCTCTCGTTCGACGAGCAACCGATTCTCCGGGCCCTCTACGACCAACTCGGTATCCGGGTGGGCACCCATCTTGGTCGCGAGCTCGCTGCTCCGGGCGAGCTGGACGCGTTGGTTGAAATCGCGCTCTGAATCACCCAGCACAGCCGCCCAGGCCGCCAGCAGCTTGGCCTCTTCACCAGACGCCCGTTTGGCGGTAGCCGCGACGAGGGCGGCACCGATGATCAGCTCGACATCGAGCGCTTGAGCGGCATCGGCCTTCTTGGCGAAGCCCTCGCTCCAGGAGGCAAAGGCATCCGTCCACCCCGCCACGCGGTATTCGTAAAGCCCGATTCCGGGGGGGAGCCATGACAGGGAAAACTCATCATTTGGCTGGGCGTGCATTCGTTCGCGGTTCCAGGATTTCTGCCCGGATTTCCGCCAGCGAAACTCAGCCATCACCACATCGTGCCCATCGGCAAACACATGGGCCCGAACATGCAGGGGTGAGCCCTCAAGGCGCTTGATGGCACCCGATCGGCCGTCCAGGGACGGGGAGACATGCTCAACCAGGGCTCGCTTACGGCCGACGATGGACGCTAATGATTTCATGTATTCAATAAACTCCTGTAAAGTTCCACTGTCTGCTGAGCGATACTCGGCCAGCCAAAACATTCAACTGCCCGCGCCCGTCCCGCTTTGGCGAAGCGCATGCGCAACTCCGGATTTGCCATCAGCCGGTTAACCTGTTCGGCGAGATCCCGGGAATAGTCTTCAGGTGAAAGAGGCCGAAACGGTGACTCCGTTTGCTGGGCAACAGGGACAAGAAAGCCTGTCTGATCATGCACCACCACTTCGGGAATACCGCCGACAAAAGAACCGACAATCGCCGTTTCACAAGCCATCGCCTCCAGGTTAATAATGCCGAACGGCTCATAGATCGAAGGACAACAAAAGACCTCGGCCCCTGAATACAGCTGGATGACGGTCTTTCGGTCCAGAACCTCGTCGATCCAGAAGATCCCTGCTCGATCCTGGGAAACGGACGCCACCGCGGCTTTCATCTCTGCCGCAATCTCCGGCGTATCCGGAGCCCCTGCGCAGAGGACGACCTGATAATCCGGATTCATATACCGAATCGCCTCGACCAGGTAGGTGATACCTTTCTGCCGGGTGATGCGCCCGACAAAGAGGACGTAGGGTTTCCGCCCATCGATGCCAAATTTTTCGAGTGCCGGGGTCGCGTCCACCTTCTTGTATTCCCCCGTATCGATCCCATTGAAGATGATTGGAACCTTGATCGGATCGACGTCGAACAACCTGAGAACGTCGTTGCGCGTTCCATCGGACACGGCAATGACGGCATCCGCCATCTCGATCGCAGTCCGCTCCACCCAGCAGGAGAAATCGTACCCACCCTTCAGTTGCTCACGCTTCCATGGGCGGAGGGGTTCCAGGCTGTGAACTGTCACGACCAGCGGGATCCCGTAGGTCAGCTTGGCCATGATCCCGCCAAGGTGGGTGTACCACGTGTGGCAGTGAACGACGTCTGCATCGATGCCTGCGGCATTGAAATCAAGGCACCGGTGAGCGGCTGCGAATATACTCTCCAGATGCTTCGGAGGATTGAATTCCTTTAAAGCATCAGCCTCGAAACCGGTGACCTCAAAGCCCTTCTCCCGGATGCGCTGGTCTCCGAAGCATCGCACATCGACCTCGGCAAGACGCCTCAGCTCCCGGCTCAGGTAGTCGATATGAACGCCTGCGCCTCCATAGGTATTTGGTGGGTACTCATTGGAAAGGAGGAGGATCTTCATAAGGTTCACGCTGTCAGCGCATCAAGCAAGGGACTCAAACTCCGAATGGAACGGATGCCGCCCCTTCAAGGTATGGCAATTGGTGGTCTTTCACGCAGGCCTTAAGCTGAAACCGGAGGCAGCGAAGGGTCTCCTGGTGATTCGATCTCAAACTCAATGGAGAATAGCTTCACCAGGACCAGAAGCACCAGAACCGTCAACCCCAGCACCACCCAGCCGGTAAAGTCGTGCACGTTTCCGAGATTCATTCCAAACAGCGTCAAGTCACCCTCCAATGCACCGGGGCCCATGCCATAGGCATAGGCCGTCAGGAAGAGGCTGCGCAGGATGTTGTTAAAGAAGGCAAAGAACATCGCCATTCCCACCATGACGACCTTCTTGAAAAAACTGTCGAAAAAGACCGAACCGATGAAAGACCCCGCAAAAAGGCAGGCCGTGAGGGAACGAATCCCCGAGCAGGCATCCTCCACGCCAACTTCACCGGTTGGCAAAAGCAGGACGCTGCCATCACGAATAATCGCGTAGCCCAGAAAATCGAAGGTGTGAAAGACGATTGTCGCCACCTGATTCATCAGCGTTGTGCTGACCGTACGATTCAAAACATCGAACATCGGGACCGACAACATCCAGATCACCGCCGGGAAGAGAAACAAACCCGTCAACATGAACCGGTGCCGAAGCGGCAAGGCTGCCCCGGCGGTATTCCGCGCTGAAAGCAGAAAAATCGTTCCCAGCACGATGGCGGGAAACCCGTAGGCGAAGGCCGTCGATGTCACCAGATTGACGCCCTCCATGGCGCGGTAGAGAGCACCGAAAAGAAAAAAGAGCATCCCGCCGGCGACGGCACAGAACGCCACAAAAGTGCAGAGGGATACCAACACACCGCTCGTGGTGGACGACGCCGTCGCCGCGAGACGTTTGTCCCAACTTTCATTCAGCTTCGGCGCACTGCCTTCGAGCCGCCGCCCCACAAGAACCCGGTAAATCTTTGGCCACCGGTCGTAGAGGATAAATGCGACAAAAAATGGGACGATCATGCCGAAGAGATACTCCTCGTGCTGCCGCCACCAATGAGACTGATCAAAGATCAGAAATACCGTCAGGGCCAAAAGAACAAAGCCTACCGGCCTAAGCCCAAGGGGAAGATTACCGAACGTTCGCATCGACACCCTCGCACACTGCCAAAGCCTTTGGCTGGGCTACAAGATCAAATGATGACCGACGTGCGCCCTCGGGCTGCCGGAGGGTCCATTGGGAACTGCGCCCAGGTTGTGGAGAAAGGGTGAAATCTTAATTGATCCGAGACCTTGCCACGTCCATACTGCAAATCGACTCGAAGACTTACAAATTCGCCACCGAAGGACTGTTCATGTCCCATCCGAACCCCGCTGGCTCCGGCCCACCCCCTCCGTCTCGTGATGCCCTCAGAGATTTCCAAAAGCGGTACGGACTGACAAACAAGGTAACGGCCGAATTGTTGGGATGTTCACTCCCAACAATCCAGAAATGGCGAAATGGGGCCTTTTCTCCGCCTCCGGCTGTTACCCGGCTTATCGCTCTGCTGGATGCCCTCGCCGGAGGGAAGCGAGATGCCCTGCACCGCCTCAGCAACAGCATGAAAGGCAGTTGCCACCCCGCACAGACCTCTCAACCCCGGGAGCTTCTCGCCGATGCCATCAAGGAGATTTCGGCCCGGGAGCCACCACCAGACGCTCCCGTGCCTCATTTTCCCCATCCGATTTTCGCCCAACACCCCTTCAACACCCTGAGCCCACCACGCTCGTATCAAACAGCCGCCGGACCCGATGCCCCCTCAACAATCCAATACCTGATCGAAGAAACCGGCTTGTGCCTGGGAGCCGAACGCGGCTACCTCCTTCAGCTCCTTGAGGCGGAATCCGTCTTGAGCAACACCCATGAATGGTGCCGCCGAGGGATTCCTTCACAGAAGCAAGCCTTGCAGCGGGTTCCCCGCAACGCCGCTCAATGGCTCCTCCAGGAGCTCGAAAAGACCGACGAAAGCCTCCTCATCGACCCAACAGCAAGGGACCCGCACGCCGAAGGCCAGAACCTCTTCTTCCCCGACAGCGCCGCGATGCTTGCTGTCGTCCCGATACGACTCGGATCCACCCCCGTGGGATTTCTCGGTTTTGATCTCCCTGCGGGACAGAAACTGCCCGCAGCCTGGATGAACAACATCCTCAAGCTTGCCAGGCACGCAATCGCCTCCCTCCTTACCTTCGATTACCAGAACCATGGACACCTGACAGCAGAACAGGAGCTCCTGAGGACCCTGAAATCAGCCGATCTGTTCTTCTGGCGTTGGGATCTCAAATCTTCGCGCATCTGGATCGACGAGGCATTCTTCGCCCTTCTGGACAAACCCCCGCCGGGAAGACCTCTCGAAGTCACTCAATGGATGGAACTGGTTCACCCCGAAGACCGGGAACGGCTTCGCTCGGCGGCGCGTTCCTGCCTCCGGGAAACCGGCACCGCCCTCAAAGGCACCTACCGGATGCTTCGTTCCAATGGCTCGTCCATCTGTGTTCTCATTCGAAGCACCGACCTGGTGCGGGATAAAGAGCATGAGCCCGTCTCGATCTCCGGGTCGCTGCTCGATACCACCGAAGAGCGTGCCAAGGAACAATCCCTTGAGCGCTCCCTTCACGATGCCGAATTGGCCAACGTGTCGCGGATGAGATTTCTCGCCAGCGTGAGTCACGAGTTGATGACCCCGCTGAACGGTATTCTGGGAATGAGTCAGCTGCTCCAGGAGTCCGCCCTCTTGCCCGAGCATGTCGAGATGGCGGGCACCATCATCAACTCCGGACGATCCCTTCAGGGACTGATTGAGGACATCCTGCTCTTTTCCAGCCTCGACGCCGGCGATGCGAAACTCGATCCCGAACCCTGCGATCCGCGTGAACTCCTCGTGGTCTGGGAACAGGCCTTCCGCCAGCGCGCCCTTGAGAAGGGGCTGGGGCTCTCCCTTCAGGTCGATCCAAACATGCCCCGAAATCTGATTCTCGATTGCAGCCACCTCATGCACATCGCGACACACCTGATCGACAACGCCCTCAAGTTCACCGCCCAGGGCGAAATCCATGTGCACCTCTCCGGAAAGCCTCTGGGAACCAGCCGCTTCAACTTGATCATCGAAGTGTCCGATACCGGCATTGGCATTGATAAGGAACAGCGGGCATTGATTTTCGAGCCGTTCTGCCAGGGCGACGGCTCCTCGACGCGCCGCTACGAAGGCCTCGGAATCGGGCTGAGTATCGTCCAGAAACTCGTCCGGATCATGCACGGCACGGTCCATATCACCAACGCCTCCAGCTCCGGCACCTGCGTGAAGGTGAAGCTGCCGGTCGACACCGAAGAACCGGCCCGCTCCGAATCCGGCGATGAGGAACCCGACCCAGCAGTCGCCCTCCTCATCGATGACGACCCGATCAACCAGCGTCTCACCGAAAGGCTCTTGTCGAAGATCGGCTGCCGGACGGCCGTGGCCGAGTCCGGCGAAGAGGCTCTCCTCTGGTTACGCCAGAATCGTCCTCCCTTTGTCCTGCTCGAAATGCATTTGCCGGCGATGGATGGATGGACCTTCCTCGCCGAGTATCAGGCCACCTGCGAACACCATGCCCGGGCCCCCGTCTTTGTCATCGGGGCCATCGGCAAGCTCAGCACGCACAAACGGCAGAATCTCCTGCAATCCGACGCCATTGAAGGCATTCTGACAAAGCCCTACGCCCTCAAGGAATTGCGGACGGCGGTGGAGCCGCTCCTCCGAAGTCACCGCGTTCATCCCGGCAACAGCCGCTAATTCTGCGGGAACTGCTGGAAGATGCAGTTTTGTGCAATAATATGCTTGAGCCCCCGCCCCGCTTTTCAAATGGTTCCTCGTTTATGACCACAGAAAACGCCACTGCCCAGACCGAACGGAGGGACGCCATGAGCTACACGCACATGGACACTGAAGAACTGACCCGCTTTGTTACCGACACCGGTAAGATTCTTCCCCGCCGCATCACGGGCCTCACCGCCATTCAGCAACGCCACATCACCAAGACCATCAAGCGCGCACGGCACCTCCTTCTCATGAAGTAGCCGCCTGCGTGGGCGACATCGCCTGTGGCACGAATCCCTCATCAAGCGACCCTCGCCTCCGGCCATCGGGTCGCTTCCTTCTGTACCGGTTCCGACGCCGACCTGAAACAACTGGCGGCAGCGCTCCGCGCCGGTGAACTCGTCGCCATTCCCACCGAAACCGTCTATGGTCTGGCGGCCCATGCACTCGACGAGCAGGCTTGCCGGCGAATCTTCGAAGTCAAAGGGCGACCCCTCCTTGATCCGCTCATCGTTCATGTCACAGGCTTGGAGCAGGCGCTAAAGCTGGGCGCATTGACCGAGCATGCCGCCCGCCTGATAGAGCACTTCTGGCCCGGCCCGCTGACGCTCGTGGTCAGGAAACACGCCTGTGTCCCGGACCTGGTCACAGCCGGACGCCCAACCGTTGCGCTGCGCTCTCCCGCCCATCCGCTCGCTCGACGCCTTCTCCAGTTCTGCGACTTTCCCCTCGCCGCCCCGAGCGCCAACCCTTTTGGGTACATCTCGCCGACGACCGCTCGCCACGTGGCTGAAAGCCTCGGAACACGAATTCCATACATTCTCGACGGAGGCCCCTGTTCGATCGGTGTGGAATCGACCATTGTGGAGCTGACCGGTCCCCTTCCCCGCCTCCTTCGCCCCGGCTCAATTACAAGCACCCAACTCGAAGCCGCCTTGGGATGCCCCGTGGTCGCGCCGTCCAAGCCTGAAGGCCCGCAGGAGATCGAGGCCCCCGGGATGCTTGCACGGCATTATAGCCCACGCACACCTCTGAAACTGTTCCCGCCCGGGGTACCGCCCGCGACCGGAGCCGATGAGGCTCTTGTCTTTCAAGGACGCCCTTCAGGCAACCACGCGACGGCTCCTCACGTCCACTGGTTGAGCGAGTGCGGAGACGGGGCTGAAGCGGGTCGCAACCTCTATGCCCTCCTCCGCCAATTGGATGAGAGCGGCTACAGGAAGATCCATTTTGAGCGAGCTTCGGGTCACGCCCTTGCCGCGACCCTCAATGACCGCCTCCAGCGCGCGGCCGCCTCCTGAGTTTTTTCAATCGAAGACGACCGTCTTGTTGGCATAGACCAAAACCCGATTCTCAAGGTGCCACCGCACCGCCTGAGCCAGCGCACTCTTTTCAAGATCACGCCCCTTTCGAATGAGATCCTCGACGCTGTGTCGATGATTCACCGGAGCGGTGTCTTGTTGGATAATCGGCCCATCATCCAACACAGGTGTCGCGTAATGCGCCGTCGCCCCAATCAACTTCACCCCGCGTGCATGAGCTTGATGGTAAGGGCGAGCGCCCGCAAAAGCCGGGAGAAAGCTGTGGTGAATATTGATAATGGGTGCGCCAAAGGCCTCCAGAAACCCCGCCGATAAAACCTGCATGTACCGGGCCATAATCACCAGCTTTACCCCATGCGAATGCAGGATCTCCAGTTGGCGACGCTCGGCCTCCACTTTCGAGGCACGCTCCACCGGCACATGATAGTACGGCACCCCATGATAACGGGCATCCGACTCCAGATCCTGATGATTGGAGATGACACAGGCCAACTCGCCATTGAACTCCCCCAGACGCCACCGCGAGAGTAAATCACTAAAGCAATGAGGTGCCCGTGAAACCATGATCGCCACCGACGGCTTATCCACGGATGGCGTCGTCTCGACCTTCATGCCCAAACTCTGCGCAAAGGCATCAAAGGCCTCCGCATCCTCCGCAGGGACCCCGCCCGGAATCCACTCGATCCGCTGGAAGAAAATCCCCGCCTCATCATCCCGATGCTGGTCCGCATGGAGAATGTTGCCACCTCGCTCAAAGATCCAGTTAGCCGTCCGGGCAACCAATCCCGGCTGATCCGGACCATGCAAGAGGGCGACGAGCGAAGTGGAATCCGTTGAAGGCAGCGTCATGCACACGAGCGAATGGCGGCTGAGGCGCTTCAGGCAAGGCCCTTTTTCACGACCCACCCTCCACCCCAAAGTGGCTCCAGCCCTCTTCCCCGCACCCAAGGCATCGCCCGTTCCATTAATTAGCAGACATTCACTGTCTGTTCCAAACCAGCACGCTCCAAGCAACACCTTCCAAACCACAGGCAGGAATGCCTGAATTAACCCGGTTATTTATTACTTCACACCAAGTCTCTGGGCGTTTCCCGCCCGCCCGACGGATTTCAACCGGGCTGCCGTATCCACCTTGCACCGGCAAGTCAGCCTCACATTGTCGTGGCGTGGCATCTGTTATCCGCATTCTCCGCAATTCCTTTATCTCAGGTATCCTGCTCCTGGCACCGGTAGCGGTTACACTTTTCATCATAAACCTCCTCATCCAGGGGATCGGCGCGCCGACGCGTCAGATTGTGTTTTTCTTTGTCCCGGCTGACCCCCGTGGGCGGATGTGGCTCGAATACGGCCTACACCTTCTGTCCTTCCTGATCGTCATTCTGCTGATCACCGTCCTCGGCTGGCTGTCCAAAAGACTGATCGGTCGCGGTCTGCTCGTCGTCTTCGAGCGGATTGTTGATGGCGTCCCCGGGGTTCGGATCGTCTACAACACGGTGAAGCAGATCCGGGATGTTTTCGTTCAGGAGGAGAAGGCCGTTTTCCAGCAAGTCGCCCTGATCGAGTTTCCACGTCGGGGCCTTTGGGCTATCGCCTTTCTCACCGGACGAGGAAAAGGTGAGATCCAGGCCCGGACCAAAGATGACGTGGTTAATCTGTTTGTTCCGACGACCCCCAACCCAACCAGTGGATTCCTTGTGATGGCCCCCCGCAGGGAGATTCACCTGCTCGATATGAGTGTAGGCGATGGGATGAAGCTGATCATCAGCGGGGGGGCCGTCGCGCCTCCGTTCAACCCCGACAGCCGCGACCCGACGCCCATCCAGCCGAGCGAGGATTCTGTAGGCACCCCGCCTCCCACCCCCGATCCGGACCGACCGCTTTAAAGGGACATCCCGTGCCCGCGCCTCTACAGCTACAGTCCCCCGCAATTGTCCTCTCGCGTGTCGATGCGACAGAACGTCATTGGCGCTACAACCTGCTAACGCGGGACCACGGGCTGATTCGAGTCTTGCGCCGCAAACCAGGGAAACGTCCTCAGCGGAGTGCCGCCCCCGATATATTCGACCTGGGTGAACTGACTGTTCAGGAGCGCGGTGCGGGCAAGCCGCGGATGATGGACGAGTTTCTCGTTCACCAAAGCTACCGTGAATTGGCCCACAAGCCCGAAGCACTCGCCGTTGCCGCCACCCTGTCCAATCTCCTGCGGCTGAACTTCGAACATGCGGAGTCCACCGAAGAGGCTTTCGCGCTCTTCGTTGATTGCCTCAACGCCTTGACTCACCGCCCCCGGCCAGAAGCGGCGCTGTTCAAAGCGGTCTATGCCCTTGCTCGAAAAGAAGGTTTTCCCGTGCGCGAAGAATGGGCCCCGCTCCTGAGCCCACCGGAACGAGAACTCGCCGCCCACGTGCTGAAACAACCCTTGAGCGAGATCTCGACACCTCCGGACCAAGTCGTGCGGTTGAACGAGACCCTCCTCCATTACCTCGAGCGGGTCTGTGACTGGCGGCTCGTTTGAGGCCCGGAATGAGTCTGGAGATTTCCGACATTCCCTGCATGAATTTCCGCCGATGCTTTCACCCACACCCCACCACCAGCCGTCTCCTGTGCTGGCAGCCCGAATGGGCGAACGCGCCTGGGCCCGTCGTTCTGTGCGGGAATCCGGTGATTGCACCCAAGCCACCCGCCCGTGGATGGCCCGCCTTTGGTCTAAGATCCCGATCTATCGCGCCATCCGGCCCCTCCTCGTCCTCAGTCTATTGATCAAGCGCGCCGAAGCAGAGTTTGTGAATTTGGAACGGACCGAAGTTTCTATCCCCCTGAGCGGGCTTCCTGAGGCCTTCCATGGCTTTCGGATCCTCCATCTGTCCGATCTTCATCTGGATCTCGATCCGGCCGTAGTTGATCGTGTTCTGCCGCTTATCGAGGATCTCGAGTATGATCTTGCTGTCTTCACAGGTGACTTCATCGACGAGTTCGACTGCGAACGAACCCCGGTTTACGCCGGCATGGATCGGCTGATTCAAGCCCTCAGGGCACCGGGCTTTGCCGTTCTGGGAAACCACGATAAATCGGACCTCGTCGCTCCGCTCGAGACAATGGGGCTACGTTTCCTTCTGAACGAACACACTGTCATCCGGCGCAAGGCCGATGCCCTTGCCCTCGTGGGGGTGGACGACTCCATCTGCTTTGGCAGCCACGATCTCCCGCGTGCCTTGGCTGGTATTCCGGAGAATATCCCAAAGCTTCTCCTCAGCCATTCTCCCGACCTGGCCAACGAGGCCGCCCGTGCGGGTATCAGCCTCATGCTCTGCGGGCACACTCATGGTGGCCAACTCTGTCTCCCCAATGGGTGGGGCCGCACCGGAGGGCGAAATATCCGTGGAGATCAACGAGCCGGGCTCTGGCAACGCGGCCAAATGCTTGGCTATACCTCCAGGGGCGCCGGAGGGTGTCATATTCGAGCCCGCCTGAACTGCCGTCCGGAAATCACCCGCCTGCAACTCCAGCACCGCCCCCCGACCGACGCCCAACCTTCACGCCACCGCACATGAGCACCATGACCAACAAGCAGCGCCGCGACCTGATCGAACAGTTCATCCGCGAGAATCGCTATGCCGATCTCCACACCCTGTCCTCGCGGTTCCGCATCAGCCTTTCCACCGTTCGACGCGCCTTGAATGATTTGGAGACCAAAGGCATCGTTCGACGCCACCACGGTGGTGCCAGCCTGATGGATGAAGACCCCCCGGCAGGCTACGATTTCATCCACATGGATGACCCCCAAGCCGATGCCAAACATGCCATCGCCGAGCACATCGCCGCCCGCATTTCCTCCGGAATGGCTGTGATGCTCGACGGCGGGACCACGACCTATGCCGTCGCCCGGTTGCTCACCAACAAGCGCATTATCGTTATCACAAACTCACTCCCGATTGCCGCTCTGTTCAATGAAGTCTCCAGCTGCGAAACAGTCGTTACGGGAGGAACGGTTTATAACCGCCTTGGCGTTCTCTACGGCCCGACCTGTGAAAACTCCCTCGCCGAACTGCACGCCGACCTCGCTGTTCTAGGCTGTGCGGGCGTCACCAGTGAAGGCGTCTGGAACAGCAATGCGATGGTGGCGAGCTACCAGAGGCGCATGATGGCGGCATGCACGGAGTTCACCTTTGCCGCCGATGCCTCAAAACTGGACAAACGCGCCCTCACCCTCACGACCCCCTTCCGAGCGGGGATGTCACTCGTCACCACCGGAAATCCATCACAATCGATCCTTCGCTCCATCAAGGACGCCAGCAGCGAACTCGTCACCCTCCAGGTCGAACCCGCTCCCTGATCAGGCTGGTGTCGCCTCCTTCTGCTGAAGGCGCGTCCGGGTCATTCCCGTGAGGACGAAGCAGGTAACTAACAGAAACATTCCGAGCAGCGCATATTTCATGCCCCCACCGGCAAAGGATTCGCCCATGAGCATAAACCCCAGCGCGAACAGGCCCTGGATCGGCCAGGAAATCAGAATATACGGAAAATAACGGCAACCTGATAGACCCAGGCTGTAGTTCTGCACCAGATAGGGGAAGGGCGACAGGCGCATGAGGAGAATGATCTTCCATTCGTTCTCCCGTTTCACCACCGGAATGTCGTAGCCCCGCTTCTTCATCCACCGGCTCAGAAAGGGTCTGAGAAGACCGTTTGCCAGCGAGTAGGCCAGGCTCATGCTCACGCCAATGCTGATCAACGCTCCCGTGATTCCGTAAAGTCCATAAGGACCGCCAAGCACCGGAATCGCCGTGAAGTAAAAAAGTGATACCGGTGTGCCAAACAGGGGGAGGACGACAAACATCCCCAAATACAGGGGCACTGGAACCTGCCTCAACCACGTCAGGCCCGCCTCGCGAAGCCCATCAAGAGTCCCGGTAATCTCCGCCCAGGGAACAAGAAGAAGGATACCGCCAATCAGAACACAGCCCAAGACCGCAAGGGAAAGAATCCAGATCTTGTAACGAACGAACGTACCGATCAGGAACGCACGGGAATCCACCTGCATCGACCGATCCCTCAGTTCTGAAGTTCGGCTTCCATCAAACGATCCCGCCTCTCACGCTCAGGCGGCGGCATCAGGCCCTCTGCCTGAATTGCCTCTGCGAAAGCATCCCCAAAGACCGCTTGCTTCACCGCCCGTTCGGCTTCCTCACTGATCGCTTCCGCAGTCAGCAGATAAAAAGAAAGGCGCAAAGGATAATCCCCAAACATAACGTTGTCCGGGGTCGGGGAATAAGCCTGACCGCCGGTCTCGCTCGAAATAAAGAGCGCTCTCAACCGGTTGCCACTCGGCGTCCCCGAAAGGACGCCCACCGCTGAAGGATCCTCTGAAATGCTATTCATCACAGCTTCCCGGCTGCTCCCAAAGCGCACATTTGATCGCATCGGCCGCTGGCCCAGCACCCGATGCTTGAACAGCTCCAGGCCAATGCCGTCCGACTGGCGGAGCGCATGGGTTGTGATTCGGCGCGAGGCCCATGTCCCCGTGCCACCGAGGCGTCCCCAGTCATCGATGCCCCCACCTTCCGCGAAGAGCTGCCCAAGCTGTTCCATGGAGAGGCTCCGGAGCGGGTTTGCGTCCTGCACAACAACCGTCACCACTTGGTAAGCCACGGGAATGCCTTCAGACTGATCACCGGAAAGGCCCCCGCCTGGAAGGGCGACAATGGCGGCATCGATCTCCCCTTTCCGCAGGGCCTCCAAAGCCAGCATGCTCCCCATTCGGGTGACTTCGGCTTCGACTCCGGCGGCGCTCATGGAAGCCTGGATCGCGTCGATAGCACTCGTTGAAAACAGATCGGAACTGGCCACACGGACGGCTCCGGTTACCGGGATGGAAGACACGACCAGGCTCAGGAATAGGAATAAGCGTTTCATGGAAGGAGCAGATACTGCAAGTGGTGGACCCGGATTTGGCCTGTGCGCTGCATTGGAGTCAAGAATATGCCACTTGGGAACGCGTCCCGAGTCAGCCCCGCGTATCGAGTTCCGGCCACTGATGAAGCTTCCGGTGCAAGGTCCTGCGACTGATCCCCAGCAGCTTCGCCGCCTGGGTGCGGTTGCCCTTGGCTTTCAAAAGCGCATTGCGTAGAAGAACCTTCTCGTTCTCCTCGACTGAAAGGGACGAATGCTGCCATTCCCCGGAACCGCCTGGGGCACCCCCTGCAGAAGGCGGAATCCCGCCTTCATGGAATTTGGCATCGAGGTCGTAAACCGACAGACGCCCGCCCCGCTTCATCACCACTGCGTTCTCCGCAAAATTCCTCAGCTCCCGGATGTTCCCCGGCCAACGGTAACGCTTCAGGCTGGCCATCGCTTCCGGCTCAATTTCGAGCGGCGCAAGCCCATGCTCTCTGGCGAACTGCTGAATGAAGTGCTGCAGGAGAATAACGAGATCCTCTTCGCGCTCACGCAACGGTGGCATCGTCAGCGTGACAACATTGAGTCGATACAGCAGGTCCTCGCGAAAGGTTCCCTTCCGAACCATCTCCTCAAGATTTCGATTGGTGGCCGCCAACAGACGAACATCAACATTCACCGGCTTCACACTGCCGAGCCGTTCAAAACTCCGCATCTCGAGGAAGCGAAGCAACTTCACCTGGATCGAGGCGTCCACCTCCCCGATTTCATCGAGAAACAATGTCCCTTTATCGGCCGCTTCAAATCGGCCAATGCGACGCTCCATCGCTCCCGTAAAAGCCCCCCGCTCATGACCAAAGAGCTCACTCTCAAGAAGATTCGAGGCCAGGGCGGCACAGTGCACGGCGACAAAGGGTTTCCTCGCCCGATCGCTGTTCTGGTGAATCGCTTGGGCGACCAACTCCTTGCCCGTGCCCGTTTCACCTTCAATGAGAACCGTCGTCCGGGTCGGTGCGACCAAGCGCACCTGCTCGATCACCGTCTGCAGACTGCGCGAATTGCCGACAATCCCCTCGAAACTGAATTTTGAATCCAGGCGCTGATGGAGTTGATTGACCGTTTCCTCCGTCTTCCGCCCCTGCAGGGCCCGCCGGATCAAGAGCTCAAGCTTCTCGATATTGACGGGCTTCGGGAGGAAATCAAAAGCCCCCCGCTTCATCGCCTCCACGGCCGTCTCCACGTTACCGTAAGCTGTCATCATGATCACAATCGGCCGATCCGGCAGCTCCATCGCACCGTCGATGACTCGCATCCCACTCTGACCCGCCATCCGCAAGTCCGTCAGAATGACATCGAACCGTTCACTCTCCATCAGCCGGAAGGCTTCTTCCGCGTCAGCCGCGACGTAGACATCATAGTTCTCCTCCAACGCCAGCATTAGCCCCTCGCGGGTATGCTTTTCGTCGTCCACAATCAATACGGTCTCAAGCATCGCTTCCCAAACTCTCCCATCTTGAAAAATTTATCCAGAGAAATGGGAAATCCTGTCTCAGTCAAAAGGCCTCCAGCGCCGACATCCGCCCCCCAAGGATTCTTCGAAGATTCGGGAGATGCCCGGATCGATGGTGAGCTGTTGACGTCGCCTCAAGCCCAGATAAAGCTATGAAATGACTCCACGAAATTGGCAGAAGGGCACGCCCATCGATGCAGGGGTCCGGATCGGCCATGTTCATCTCAGGGTTTCGGATCTGGAGCGCGCCCTGGACTTTTACTGCGGAGTCCTCGGCTTCCAGCTCACCCAGCGTTATGGCATCGAGGCCGCCTTCATCGCAGCCGGCAATTACCACCACCATATCGGGCTCAACACCTGGGGAAGCGCGGGCGGTTCGGCACCGCCGCCCGGCACCACCGGACTGTTTCACTTGGCCATTCTCTACCCCACCCGCGGACTCCTGGCCGACGCCCTCCGACGATTGCTCCACGCTGGAATCCCTTTGGATGGAGCCTCCGATCACGGGGTCAGTGAAGCCCTCTACTTGCGGGACCCGGACAACAACGGCCTCGAACTCTACTGGGACAAACCACGTGAAGCCTGGCCACGTGGACCTGAGAACCAATTGGCCATGCACACCCACCCTCTCGTCCTCGACGACCTCCTAAAGGAAACCGATCCACCCGAGTCCCGCATCCTTTCTGAAAAGGAGACAATGCGACTACGCGCGCTCACTCGCTGGGAGGGCGAAGGCGGAGCCACCTTCTGATCCCTTCGATTTGATGACTCCAGTCCCCGACTATTCCGTAATGGAGTAGGAACCTGATTCGGCCGTGAAGGTTATGTGCAGCAAGATGGACGATGCGGGCAGGTGGGTACACGATTGGAGAATGGATGCTTCCGGGCCTGAGCCTCAACCTGACGTAACCGCTACCACTCCGGTCGGCTGGTGCCTTGAACACACCTACGCGGAATTGCCGGAGGAACTGCATGCCCCCGCTGCCCCGACGCCGGTGCGGGAACCTCGTTTGATGGTCCTCAACAAACCTTTGGCAACCGCACTGGGATTAGATACAGATGCCCTCATGGACCAAGCCGGGGCCGCTATTTTCGGAGGCAACCATCTCCCACCAGGAGCCAAACCGATCGCACAAGCTTATGCCGGGCACCAGTTCGGGCACTTCACGACCCTCGGGGACGGCCGGGCCATTCTCCTTGGCGAGCAGATCACGCCACAAGGCAATCGCCTCGATATTCAGCTGAAAGGCGCAGGGCGAACCCCTTTCTCACGAAATGGCGACGGTCGAGCCGCCCTCGGGCCAATGCTGCGCGAATACATTATCAGCGAAGCGATGCACGCCCTCGGAATCCCCACAACCCGCAGCCTGGCGGTGGTTGCCACCGGCGAGGTCGTCCAGCGCCATCGTCCACTCCCCGGTGCGATCCTGACGCGTGTCGCCACAAGTCATATCCGCGTGGGCACCTTCGAAGGCTTGGCCGCCCGCCGCGATACTGGCGCTCTCAATGCCCTTCTCCAATACACTCTGCACCGGCACCACCCCGACCGCATTGAAGCAAACAATCCGGCGCTTGCCCTGCTGGAGGCCACGACCGATCTCCAGGCAGCACTGATTGCCAAGTGGATGCACATCGGTTTCGTCCATGGCGTGATGAACACCGACAACATGGCCCTCTCCGGCGAGACCATCGACTACGGGCCCTGCGCCTTTATTGACGTCTATGACCCGGCGACTGTCTTCAGTTCCATCGACCGGCGCGGACGCTATGCCTTCGGCAACCAGGGTCCAATCGCCCAGTGGAACCTCGCGCGCCTCGCGGAGAGCCTCCTCCCGCTCATCGACCCCGACGAAGAGCAAGCCATTGCAAAGGCCAGTGAATTGATCGAAAGCTTTGCCAAGCGCTTTGACACCTACTGGCTGCGCGGCATGCGCCAGAAGCTCGGCCTCCTGAATGAAGAAGCTGACGACGCCTCCCTCATCCAGGCACTCCTCGCGTGGATGGAGAAACATCAGGCGGATTACACCAACACCTTTCGCGCTCTCACCTTGGGGAAGCTTCCGGTGGAGACTTCTGCTCATGGAAGCGATCCTGACATTCTCGCGTGGAACGAACGCTGGTCTGCCCGGCGTGAGCGGCAACCGGCCACCCTTGAAGAAAGCCGCGTCTGCATGCAGGCCCACAATCCAGCGTTCATTCCGCGGAATCATCGGGTCGAGGAAGCCCTCGAGGCCGCCGAAAATCGGGATGACCTCTCACTTGTCCAACAGCTGATGAACGTTCTAGCCAAACCCTACGACTACAGCATCGACAACCCGGCTTACAGCGATCCTCCCGAACCCGGCGAAGGCGTCTACCAGACCTTCTGCGGTACTTAACTGCGGTCTTTCTGCTTGCGCTTGCACAGTCAAAACAGCGCAGTCCCTCGACATGGAATGTGGCACATCAGACGAAACCAAGACCCTCCTCGAATGGGCCGCACGGCTTCATCCGGATACCCCTCGTAAACGGATCAAGTCCTGGCTCGTGGACCGTCGGTTCTATCTGGATGGCACCGTTGTCACAAACGGTGGCCTGCGCCTGCCCGATCCCGGAAACCGACTGACCTTCGGCCCGCCAAACCCAGTCGCCCCGGAGTGGGGGCCACGCCGTCGAATTCATCCCAGGCTCACCGTGGTCTCACTCGACGCCAATCTCGCCATCGTCGACAAGGATGCCGGCCTTCTTTCCGTCCCAAGCAGGAAACAAGCGGGTCGCTCCGCTCTCGACATTCTGGGCGACTACCTCAACGACCGCCGTGGAGATGCCCTCCGGCGCACCTTCTTCGGAAACACCGCACCCGTCAAACCCCTCCCCGTCCACCGGCTCGACCAATACACCAGCGGTCTCCTCTGCATTGCCCTCAACCCCAAAGCCCGGGTGGAATTGATCGAACAGCTGCGTCGCCACGAGTTCATCCGTGAATACGTCGCCTATATCAAAGACCTTCCCACCGATCCTTCCGGCACCTGGCGCAACCACCTCCTGCTCGATGAAACCGGTTATCAGCAGACGATTGTCGATCCAGGGACGCCCGACGCCGTCGAGGCCACCACCCATTACGAAGTCGAACGAGCCTTTCCCGAGGCTCGCGCCGCCCGCATCCGGCTCCGTCTCGAATCAGGCCTCAAGCACCAGATTCGCATCCAGGCCGCCGCCCACGGAATGCCCCTCATCGGAGATCGACGTTACTCAGGGGAGCAACCTTCGGGTCCTCAAAAGAAGAAGACACCCGCCCGCTTCGTTTTCGACCGCCAGGCCCTCCACGCCGCTTCCATCGGAATCCGGCATCCGGCTGACGGCCGTTCCCTTCTCTTTCAATCACACCTCCCCAGCGATTTGCAGCAACTCGAGGCGCAGCTCCACGGAAAATAGCGGCAACCCCGCCGCACGCCAAAGATCGGGTTGATCGAACGCTTCACGCCATGAATACAACCTACCCCTACTACCTTGCCAACAAACCCGAGCAACCGAACACCGAACTCGAGGTCCACGACAAGTTCTCCGGCGACGTCGCCACGCGGGTCGCGCTGGCCGACCCAGCCACCATCGATCGGGCAATTGCCTCCGCAGTCGAGGCCACCAAGCCCATGCGCGAGCTGGCCCCTTTCGAGCGCCAGGCCGTCCTGCTCCACTGCATCTCGCGCTTCAAGGAGCGGGCAGAAGAATTTGCCCAAATCCTCTGTGTTGAGGCGGGGAAGCCGATTCGAGACAGCCGTGGCGAAGTCACACGTCTCATTGAAACCTTTCAAATCGCAGCCGAAGAAGCCATTCGCCCGCACGGAGAAGTCCTCCAACCCCAGATCAGCGCCCGGACAAAGGGCTATCGAGGTTTCACCCAACGCGTCCCTATCGGCCCTTGTTCTTTCATCTCGCCTTTCAACTTTCCCCTCAACCTCACGGCCCACAAGATCGCGCCCGCCATCGCCGCCGGTTGCCCTTTCATCCTGAAACCCGCCAGCAAGACCCCGGTAGGCGCGTTACGGATCGCTGAAGCACTCGCCGAAACAGACCTCCCGCCTGGTGCCTTCTCTATTCTGCCCTGCCACCGCGAGGGCGCGGACCTCTTCACAACAGATGAACGCCTCAAGCTACTGAGCTTCACCGGCTCCGCCGATGTCGGCTGGAAGCTCAAATCCCGGGCCGGCAAAAAGAAGGTGGTCCTCGAACTCGGAGGCAATGCCGCCTGCATCATTGACGAAGGCGTCGACCTCGAAGACGCCGTTCAACGCCTCATCTTCGGCGCGTTCTACCAGTCGGGACAAAGCTGTATTTCGGTCCAGCGGATTTTTGTTCATGCAAGCATCGCTGCCGCCCTCGAAGAGAAACTCGTCGCTGCCACCAGGAACCTCCGCTCAGGCGACCCGAAGAGCGAAGTTACTTTTATCGGCCCGATGATCTCCGAGTCCGAGGCCGAACGCGTGGAAGAATGGGTCCAGGAGGCCGTCGATGCCGGTGCCACCCTCCTCTGCGGAGGAACCCGCTCCGGATCGCTCTTCGAGGCGACCCTGCTCAAAAATGTTCCCGAAGACCAGCCGCTTTCTTGCGAAGAGGCTTTTGGACCCGTCGCGATTCTTGAAACCTTTGCCGACTTTGACGATATCCTCGATCGGGCAAACAAAAGCCGCTTTGGGATTCATGCCGGTGTTTTCACAGCCCGCCTCGACCGCGCCCTGCGCGCTTGGGATACCCTCGAAGTCGGCGGCGTGCTGATCAACGATGTTCCTTCCTGGCGTGTCGACAACATGCCCTATGGCGGGGTCAAGGACAGCGGCTTCGGCCGTGAGGGCGTGCGCTATGCCATCGAAGATATGACCGAGATCCGCAGTCTCATCCTCCGTCAACCGTGAGCTTCTCACAGAATTCCTTGTCACAAATCCGGTGGTCAGGGCGACAGCGAATTTGGTAAGGTCTCATCCATGCAACAGACCGCTCTGCTTCCCGACCAGGACACAATGTATCGCGCCTTCGTGAATCGCGACACCTCCTTTGAAGGGCTCTTCGTCATGGGCGTCCGCACGACCGGGATCTTCTGTCGACCGGGGTGCCCTGCCCGCGCGCCCAACCGGGAGAACGTTGAATTCTTTCCGCGCCCAGGCGACGCCCTCGCCGCGGGGTACCGCCCCTGCCAGCGCTGTCGCCCGCTCGATGCCAAGGGAGCCACCCCCGATTGGCTCCAGCCCCTCCTGCATGCCGTTGAAGCCGCTCCCACCCGCCGCTGGACAACGGAGGAGATCCGCACTTTCGGCCTTGAGCCGGCGCGCGTCCGACGTTGGTTCCAAGCCCAACACGGAATGACCTTTCTCGCCTACCTCCGTTCGCGCCGCCTCGGGCAGGCCTTTTCCCGTATCCGGGAAGGCTCTCCCATCCTCGAATCCGCTCAAGAAGCCGATTTCGAATCCGTCAGCGGATTCTGCGATGCCCTTCGCCGATCCACCGGACGCCCGCCCAGCGATGCCCGCGAGCGACCCGCTCTCAAGGTCGCACAAGTTCCGTCGCCCCTTGGCCCCATTTTTCTCGCTGGTGATGAGGAGGCCGTCCACCTCGTGGAGTTCTGGGACCGGCGCATGCTCGAATCCCAGTTCCGCGCCCTCGAAACGCGTCTCGGCGTCGTCTTCTTTCCCGGCGAAACCCCTCCGATGAGACAAATGAGCGAGGAGCTGCGCTTGTATTTCATGGGCACGCTTCGCCACTTCACAACCCCTCTTCGCTATGATGGATCGCCCCATCAGGAGGCCGTATGGCGCGCCCTCCTCGACGTCCCCTTCGGCAAAACCTGGACCTACAGCCAGCTCGCCCACCACCTCGGCCGTGCCAGCGCCGTCCGCTCCGTCGCCCGGGCAGTCGGCGAGAATCGACTCGCAATTGTTCTCCCCTGCCACCGCATCGTCGGGACCGACGGACGCCTCACCGGATACGGCGGCGGCCTCTGGCGCAAGCGCTACCTCCTTCATCTGGAAGGAACCAGGGAGCCGGGAAGGGTGTGAAGCCTCGCGGATCAAACTGGATGCTCATGCCCTTGACGCTGGCCGACACCCAACAGCCGAGACGGTCCGCAACAATCGGTGGTTGCCCCAAAGGTGGCCATGGCCATCCTTTCATTATTCCCCTAGTACTCAGCGCAGCCTCTATGACCGAAGTCAAAGTCCACCACGGCCTGCTCGTGCAAAAGACCATGGAATTTTATGGCGTCCGGATTGATTCCGGGGAGCTCTTGCCCTGCTCCCTTTCCAACCGGCTGCGCAAGGATTTGGAATTTGGTCACAGCAGCATGGGCTCCACCGGTCAACGGGTCCAAAAGGTCAGTGCCTTTCGCGGCATCGATCCGGTCGCCATTGGTGACCATGTGCACTACCGGGATAATGGCGACGGCACCGGGCTCATTCTTGGCATCGAGCAGCGACGCTCCAAGCTCAGCCGCCGGGCCGCCGGCAAAAAACCCGTCGAGCATGTTATGATTGCCAACGTCGATCAGGTATTGGTCACACTCTCTTGCGCCGAACCTTTTCCCAACTGGAACATGCTTGATCGCTTCCTCGTGAGTGCAGAGGCGGAAAACCTCGATGCCACAATCCTGATGACAAAGGCTGACCTCGTGGATCCCGCCCTCCACGAGCCGACTTTTGACGTCTACCGACGGTGCGGTTACAATGTCCTCGTCACAAGCGTCGAGACGGGTGACGGTCTTTCCAGGCTTCGCCATTTGCTGCAAAACCGGGTCAGCGTCCTGACCGGTCCATCCGGCGTGGGCAAGACGACCTTGATCACCGCCCTCATTCCCGGGCTTGAACGAAAGACAATGGAAGTGAGCGACCGCACGGGAAAGGGCAAGCACACGACACGCCATCTGGAGCTCTATGCCCTTCCCTCGGGGGGCCAGCTGGCTGACACCCCGGGCATCCGGGAATTTGGCTTGTGGAAGATCGCCCCTGCCCACGTTGATCATCTCTTTCCCGAAATGCATCCTTTCATCGGTCAATGCCGCTTCGGGGCAAGCTGCCGCCACTTCACCGATCCAGGCTGCCTCGTCACCGCCGCCGTAACGGATCGGACCATCGACCCGCGCCGCTACGAAAGCTATGTCAAGTTGCGCCTGGAGATGGAAGAGCTGGCCCAGGCCAGAACTTTCTCCTGACGATTTTTCCCACCCAACCTCAACTTCCCCCTCATTCCCCAATCCATGAAAAAGAACCCCAATCACAAACCGCGCCTCCTTCGATTTGTATCGAAGTCGGCCGCCCTTTTCTTGAGCCTCCTGTGTATGAACGCACAGGGACAAATCTCGGAGATCACCGATATTCCCGGTTGGAAGCACGTCCGCACCGCTGACGGACACGACCTCGCCTGGAACGACAGCTTCTACCACTACCGATCGGCCGAAGGAACGTCCATGTTCAGCCTGTGGGTGCCCGACGGGGACGAGCCGATCCGAGGATTGATAATCAATGGTCACGGAGGCGGCATTGGTGACAACCGCAGATTTTCGCGCGAACAGTCGTTCCGCCACTTCGCCGCCCAGCATCGTTTCGGCGTCGTCGGGCTTCACCACTATTCCGGGCGCGCCATGTTTCACCAGGGAGGGAGTGACTTCCTCAACGCCCTCGATGCCCTTGCTGCGCTGGGCCGGCACCCCGAGCTAAAGCACCTTCCCTTTATCATCTTTGGGAGCTCAAATGGAGCTGGCACAGCTTACGCCCTCGCCAACTACGCGCCTGAGAGGACCATCGCTTTCGGAATGAACGTCGGCAGGATGGCAACTCCATCCCGCCCCACTGGAGGCACTCTGGAGGTCCCTGGAATGACAATTGTCGGTCCTGAAGATCCGTTCTTTGCCCAGCCTGAGGTGAGCGAGCGCATCAAGGTCGAATCCGCGCGTGCGCGCGGAGCCCGTTGGGCCATCGTGGTCGAAGCGGGCAAAGGCCATGAGGATGGCTTCAGCATAGATCTGTTCATCCCCTTTTTCGAAGCCTGCATCGACCTCCGCCTCCCGAAAGAGGCTGATGCCCGCAAGGGGCCAGTGACGTTAAAAACGATTCCCCTCGAGAACGGGTGGCTGGCCGACCACGCCACCTGGACGGATTCAGTCACCCGTATTGTGCCTTACCCATCCTTTGAGGGCGACACCTCCCGGGCAAGCTGGTTGCCCAACGAGGCCACCGCCCATGCTTACCGTGCCGTCGGCACCTTCTCGGCCCCGGTCGAAATCGTGGTGGAAGGGATGCCTCGCATTGCCTCGCCTTTCAACCAGCCGATGGATTTCATGTCCGTCGGCGGCAATCTCATTCCTGCCGGAGAACCGCTGACCCTGTCCGCCGCGATTCCCTCGGACATGGAATGGAGCCAGGTCGAGTTTTACGATGGAGCCCACTTACTCGGCTCGCGACAGCGCGAGGAGGGCAACCCTTCCCTCGAAGTAACCGCGGATCCGCGCGGCCGGGCGCACCTTTCGCTCACCACGATCGTGACGGATACAAAGGGCACCCAATTTACCTCCCGGCCTTTCCACATCCTGATCCAGGCGAATAACAACCTGAATCACCCCGGCGACTTCAATCCAACCTCCACCTCCGGCCCACGGCTCACCTTCGAACGATCCATTTCCTGGGGACTGCCCAACCCCGAAATCATCCGAAAGGACCCCATGTGCCTCGGAGCCCAACGGCTGACCCACGATCAGGAAGCCCGTTTCGCCGCAGCTTCCGCAGACACATCCTCAATCGGTGAGCGATGGGCGACCATCGAGAGCCCCGACGAGCTGGAACTGATCGGCCGCCGCCCCATACCCGACCGAGTGATCCGCCCCGCCTTCGCTCCGGAAGATGCCAAGGTAATTGCACGAGCTGCTTATGGAGAAAAGGGCCTCTATTTCCTCTTTACGATCAGCGATAACGAATGGGTCGGACCAAAGAGCCCTGAGGATCTGCTCCGGTCCGATGTCGTCGATCTTCTCATAGCGGGGCATTCGTGGGAGACCTACCGCACTCATCCGCCGGCGCACGGTTTCGTCAATGCTTCCTGGCTCATCCCCTGGGATGCTCACCAGATTCAAGTCAGCGCCGGAGCGGAAGGCCTGCCCACACAATACCGGCACGCCTACGCCGATCCTTTCGAATTTCGAATGTTCACCTTGCCCACAGCTGATTCTGCCCAGCAGTTCCACGGCCTTCGCTTTCGGATCGAGGAGGTCTCTGACAACCTTCGCCGAATGGAATGGTTCCTTCCGTGGGAGATCCTCGGAACCCCACCCGAACAGCCCACGGCCGGGCGACGCCACGCCTTCTACCTCGCCTATTTCGACCGTGATGCCGAAGGCGACAAGGAAATCCGGCCAACACACCTCACCAATCCATGGACACTCGAGGCCCAGACCGGCTCCTGGCCAGATGCGTGGATGGATCTTGTCCTCCTCCCTTGACACAGCGCGTTCAGAAGTCCCAAACGGATTACTTTTCTTGCACCTCCGGACAGATAATGGCTCTATTTAATCCAGCCTCCGCTGAATAGGCGCAGGATCCGCAACTAACTCTATTAAACCCTAGCAACAAATCATGAGACACCCCCCCCATAAAAAAACCCGCACACGAGCGCTCTTTACCCTCGCGCTCGCTGCTTTGGCGGCCCCTGCCCTTTCAGCCCAGATCTTGACCTGGGACTTTGAACCCGCTCCAGACGAGTTTTCTGAGGACGCTCTTCTCGACCTGCGCCCGCTCCTCAATGAGCCCTACGCCGGCAGCAAGGGCTGGATCAAGCATAACGAACACGGTCAGTTCTACCACGAAGACACCGACGAAATCGTCCGTTTCTGGGTCGTCAACACCGGCGTGCCCAGCACTTTCGAAGCCACCCAACGCCAGGCGCGTTTTCAGGCCAAGCGCGGGGTCAACATGGCCCGCTGGCACACCAGCGTTTTCGACAATAACGGACCCTCGCTGGACTACGTCAACCCAGCCAAGGTGGACGAGCTTCACCGCCTCGTTGCAGCCAACAAGGCTGAGGGGATCTACACTTCTATCTCGTTCTATTTCAGCTTGAGCCTCCGCATGAATCCGGCCTGGGGCATCGACGGCTACACCGCGGAATTTCTCGCCGAGAACAATCGCCAGCCCTTTGGCCTCCTTTTCGTCGATGAAGACATGCAGGCGGCCCACCGAAATTGGATCAAAGTCCTTCTCACAACACCCAATCCATACGACAACGGCACCCTCCTCGCGACGGACCCAGCCATCAATCTGATTGAAATCCAGAACGAGGACAATCTTTTCTGGAATTTCGACGCAGCGTTATGGCCGGTGGCCCAGCAGCACAAAATCGACAAGATGTTTGGCGATTTTGTCGCTGAGAAGTACGGCAGCATTCAGGCAGGCGTTGACGCTTGGGGTCCCATCACCTCGAACGCCTTCAACCGCGACAACATTACCGCAGGACGCCTCACTGTAACCCGGACGGAGAGCATGATCAGCAGCGAGCACCGGGTCCCGCGCCTCGGCTCGCTCCGCATCGCCGACCAAATCGAATTCGTTTCCAAGCTCAAGTACGATTTCTATGCTGACTACACCGCCTACCTTCGCGAGCTCGGCTACGAAGGACCTGTGAGCGCTTCCAACTGGATGACGAAACAAATCCAGAACTTGCAGGACATCGAGCACTGGACCTATACCGCCGCTGGCGTGATCGATATCCACGCCTACTACAACTCGCAGAACATTAAGCGCGGCACGAACAATTCGATTGGCGGCGGCGATGAGTACCTGTCCGTCCCCACGGTGAACAACCCGCGCTCAAACCCGACCAACTTCAAGCACATCAAGGGCTACCCCTCCTTCATCTCGGAGAGTTCCTGGACCCACCCCCACGACCACCGCGCGGAAGCCGCCTGGTCGGTCGCCGCCTACGCCTCTATGAACGGCCTTGATGGATTCACCTGGTTCGCCGCCGAAGGCGGTGCCTGGCAGGACGGTATTCGCACCTGGCAAGTCTTTGTGCCAATGACCGGTGGCCTCTTCCCGGCTGCCGCCCTCGCCTACCGCCGCGGAGACATCCAGGAAGCCCCCGTCGTCGTGCAGGAATCCCGCAGCCTCGACTCAACCTACCGCCGCGAACTCAACGAGATTCGCCTGACCTCCGGATTTGACCCCCTCCGCCTCCCTGAAGGTGAAGAGCCCTTCGATCCCGCTACCGGTGACGGCACGGTCGATTCCCTCGCCTTCTCCGTGGGTCGCGTCGAAATGGATATCGGTCCCGATGTCGAAGACGGCCTCTTTGTTCACCCCCACCTCGAGCAGTATGTCGACTACGACAAGAAGACCCTGAGTTCGATCACCGGTGAAATGGAAATCTTCTGGGGCACCCTGCCCAACACCGTCATGCCCGATTTCAGTCGCCACCCGGGCAGCGGCTACATGCTCATCAACACCGCCCGCACCCAGGCAGCCATCGGCTACCTCGATGCCGCCGGTCAGATTCAGCTGCCCAACGTCAATATCCGTATGCGTAACAAGTGGGGTTCGGTCGGCGTAACCTCTCTCGACCACAAGCCGATTTCGCAGTCGACCAAGCTCCTCGTACAAGTCGGCACCCGCGATGAGCGCACCGACTGGACAACCGCGGAGATTCCCTTTGTGAAAGGCGACGGCGTGACCGTTTACGGCAAGCGCATTGAGTCACTCGGGCGCCTCCCTTGGAAAATCGAGCGCAACGACCGCGTCCGTGTCACCCTGAAAGATGTCGGTGAAGTCCTCTCCGTGAAGACCCTCGATATGAACGGAAACTTCCTCGCAGAGAACACAAGCGGTTCACAGTCCCTCCTCGGCTACAACATCGATGTCGCCCCCGAAGCGGTCTACACCATCGTCGAACTGGCCGAGCCCGAAGAAACACCTCCGGTCATCGCCACCAAGGCCCTGCGCAATGCCGAAATCGGGCAGGAATACAGCTATGACCTCCAGGCCATCAGCGGGACCGGCAACCTGACCTGGTCCGTTTCCGGACTCCCCGCCGGCCTCAGCAGCAACGCCTCCGGCATCATCTCCGGCACCCCAACGGCCTCCGGTCCCTTCACCCTGTCCGTCACCGTGACCGACACCGCCTCCCTCACCGACACCCGCAACGTCTCCCTCTTCGTCATGAGTGAAGGCGATACAGCCCCCGCCTGCCCTGAAGCCGGCTACGCCGATGACCCCGGCCTGCACTGGGTCTACCACTACGGCGACTGCTGGCTCCTCTGGGACGCTGACTTCAACGGCAATTGGGGTCTCCTTCACGTCGGCGCCCGCAATGAGGACGGCACCGGTTGGGTCTACCACTTCGAAAAAGGTTGGATCTACCTCTACTCCGGCTCCGTCACCTCCTTCGCCATGATCTACTCCCTGGATCTGGGATGGCTCGCAGCCTCCGAAGGCTACGGTGCCGGTCAATACTACCGCTACGAGACCGACGACTTCGAGACTTGGGTCAGCGGCAACTGATCTCCCGGATCCTCCCGCGCTCAACTCAACCAAAGCGCACCCCCTTTCGGGCCTCCTTCGGGAGGCCCCTTTTTTTTGCCCCCATCCCCCCCCGAAAACCTCAACGCCCCACCCAACAACCGGGGCGCAAGTAGATCTTACCTGGTAGGATATGAACACGCCGAAGCCCGCACGGACAGGAATAGCCCCCACGCTCTGGCAACGCGGCAAGGAAAGCCTTTGAGAAACCACCAGCTCTTCACCAACCACCACAGGCAGGAATGCCTGTGCCACCGGGGGGCAAGTAGATCTTACCTGGTAGGATATGAACGTTACCCGTCTGCTCAGAGATCGGTCTTGTCCAAACCGGTGTCTGGATTCAGGGCCACGCCTTTCGCTGGGGTCAGGAATCTACCTCCGATTCGAAACCTGGCAGGATCGCTTCAAAGAAGGCATTTCGAATCAACCCCACAATAATCTGCCAGGTGCTCAAGTCGGGGTCTCTGAGAGATCCCGAGATGTCGGCCTGCGTGGCAACTTCATCGCGCGGGACATTTTCGAGTAAAGATATGACCGCTGCTACCAACCTTTCGTAGAATTTCTTGAAGACTCCTTTATCCTCCTCACCCAAAGAGGACACTTCGACATCTCCGAATAGGGGACGGAGATAACCTTCGATCTGCCCTCCTTGAATGGTCAGCTCCGAAAAGAAGCTGAAGGTTCCGGATTCGACGTCGAAATTCGCGTGGGCCTGGAGAAGGTCATTCATCGCAGAGAGCTCCGTGTCCTGAATCTCAAGCGAGAGATCAAAATCGGGACCCTCCTTTTCCGGTCGAAACGTGGCCTGTGCCACGAGGGAGCCGCTTCCCATAAACAAGCCCTCCAACCGGGCTGTTGCCGGGCCTTCAAGGAAATGGTTGCTGTAGTCGGACAAGGTCAGGTGAGCATCCGAGACAAAAACACGATACGAAGGTTCCGGGGCATCATTTATCACCCCAAACACTCCGCTGATGGTCGCCTTATCAATCTTCAGCTCCAATTCCCTTGGGTTTGGTCCTTCAACAACGGCCTGCATGGCCTCGCCTTCCACCCCCTCCTTCGGTTCCTCCTCTGCGAGCAACGACGTGTTGTCCCCAACCGGTTCCGTCACGACGTAATCCAGATGCAATTCCCGCAGAGCGAACTCCCTGATGTGCACCCAGTCTGTTCCCGCCCCAAACTCCAGCTCACCCACGCAGTCGACCAGCCCCCCATTCACCAAAACGCCCACGTGCTCAAGCACGGGTTGCACCTGTTCGATCGACACACGATCAAGCTGGAACACGATAGCAACAGCTGGGGACGGGTTTTTCAAAAAGTCGGCACCTCCCTGCACCGCGACATAACCGTCTCCGAAGACGAATGCCTTGAGCTCAAAAGTTGAAGGGTACGCATTGTCCTCGTCTCCCGCGCGGATGTCTTCTACCCGAAACTGGAGATCCCGGACATGCAGAGGCCGATCTGGATCCTGATCAATATAGGTCACATCCCCATCCCGCACCTCGATTGAATTAAACTGAAGGAAGTAAGCCGCCTCCAAGGCCTCCTGCCAGCCCCGCTCTTCAACGGGAACGGTCGCCTGCACTTCTTCGCGCAGCTGCTTGAGGTCGAAATAGAGAACCGGTTCTTGAAAAAGCACATCCGCGACGAGACGCCCTCGGAATACCTGCCTCCACTCCACGCTCGCCCGAATGGATGAAATTCGCGCCACCGCTGGTTCCGGGTGCGCATCCTGCGTGAGAACCACATCTCGCATTGAAACCGCGAGTCCCCGTAACTGGAGATCAATCTCCCGAAGCTGTACCGAATACCCCTCCAACCTCGCGTTCATCTCTTCCTCAATGGTCTTTCGGAGGCGCTCCTCGAAGAAGGATTTTCCGAGGAGCCAGACGAGACCCAGCGCCAAACTGACAGAAACCATCCCTATCAGAAGAGATTTCATGCGCCCCCGGCGGGCCTGTTTTTGCCCTGAAGTCGTCACTGTAGCCCTGGTGTAAGTCTTGTAATCCGCGCCCGTCGCGGCGCGGAATCCTGAAAGCACTAACGCTCAGGTTCCGCCAGCACGCAAACGTCTCCTGTGAGATTTTCACCCGCTCAATCTGGAGCTCCCAGTTGCAAGGTGCCTCCGTCGAAGCGAGCGTGCCTCCATCCTCCCAGCCGTAACCTTATCGGTTGAGAGCAAAAATCGGTCTCATGCTT
>CAYOIB010000012.1:31037-45878 GCA_964403935.1 uncultured Puniceicoccaceae bacterium
TCCATCCTCCCAGCCGTAACCTTATCGGTTGAGAGCAAAAATCGGTCTCATGCTTTACGACGCTCTCATTGTGGGTGGCGGACCTACCGGCCTCAGCGCCGCGCTCGTTCTTGGCCGCTGTCGCCGCCGGGTGCTTGTCATCGACGCCGGCGAACCACGAAACGCCCCTTCTGAAGGTGTCCGTGGCTTTCTTTCCCGCGATGGCATCCCGCCGAGAGACCTCCTTGAAATCGCCCGGAAGCAGTTGAAGAACTATCCCTGTGTGGAATTCATTTCAAGCGAGGCCACCAAGGCTGAGCTTGAAAACAAGTTCTTCATTATCGAGACGCGTGAGGGACGAAGATTTCAAGGCCGCCGCCTCCTCTTGGCGACCGGTCTGATTGACCAGCTTCCGGAGATCGACGGCCTGCCCGCTTTCTGGGGCAAGAGTGCCTTTGTCTGTCCGATCTGTGATGGTTGGGAGGTGCAGGATAGGCCTTTCGTTGCCTACGGTAGCGGACCAAAGATGCCCGCCTTTGCGGTCGAACTGCTTCGCTGGAGCAACAATGTGACGGTGGTCACCCCTGGTCGCTGCGGGTTTTCCAAGGAAGATCGACAGCACTTCCAACGTCTCGGAATGCAATTGCATGAAGAATCTGTCGTCCGCCTGGAAGGCACCGCGGGCAAGCTCACCCATATTTACCTCCAAGGCGGTGCCCGACTGGCCTGCCAAGCACTCTTTCTTCATACGACTCAGATCCAGCGTTCCCCTTTGCCTGAGCAGTTGGGATGTAACTTCACTGAGGACTCCGCCGTGGATGACTGCGAAATGGAACGGACGCAGATCCCGGGGCTCTATGTCGCTGGGAACGCTTCCAAGGGGCTCCAGCTCGCCATTATTGCAGCCGCAGAAGGTGCCAAGGCCGCTTTCTCAATCAATGAGTCGCTCAGCGGTGAAGACACCGGTTTCTGGCCTCCCGAAGATTTGGACTCATAGCCTCCAGCTCATTCACTGGTCTGCCGGTTGAGAGGAACTGCCCGATGCGTCACTGTCCCGGGCCGCCTTTGTTATCGTGATCGGCTGCCCCTCAATCCCGGCGTAGAACACGAGAATGACAACGGGTGTCTCTCCCCGGTTCTCGCCATAATGCCAGCGATCGACCAGCTCCACCAGCGGTTCTCCCTCACGGAGAAGCAACGTGTCACCAGCCTCGGACGTTACCTGCAACGCCCCCTCCAACAGGTAGCCACAGTTGATGACAGGGTGCTTGTGCAGCGGTAGACGGCTTCCGGGTGGAATCGTTATCCGCAGCAATGTCACCTCAGGCTGACCCGCGGGATACGTCGGAAGCATTTCGCCGTTCCACGCCACCGTGCTCTGGACGAGTTGCTCAACCGCGACGCCTTCATGCGCATGCCCGAAGACAAACGTCACTCCCGACAACAATCCGAACACCACATTAAAATAGCTACGCATCCTCCAACTCATCATTCCTAATCCAGATGGACAATTCCAATCGCTCAAGAGACAGGTCCAATGATCCCGCCTCCCAAACCTTGAAAACGGCCACACAGGATGGGCCAAGATTTCCCTTCTTTTTTTATATCCTCACTCCAATTCACAGCCCCGCAATCGCCCAAACGGCTTCTTCCAGACAACGGCTCTCCCCAGAGTCTCTATAAGAACTCACACCGGCGACGCGACAAAGTCGCTCAAAGTCACCACTTGTTTTTAAGCGTCCCCGTGTGGTATCTTCCGCCAGTCGCACGACGTATGCCCGCCCCATTTGATTCCGCCCCGATCCACAGGAGACAGCTCAATCTCGAGATCCCTCCCCAGCCCACCGATACGTCATGCGGCCCCACCTGCCTCCATGCTATCTACCAGTATTATGGTGACAGCGTTCCAATCGAATCGTTGATCCGGCAGATCCCAGCCTTGGAAGATGGCGGGACTTTGGCTGTTCTACTCGGAATCCATGCCCTCAAGCACGGCTGGCGGGCGAAGCTCTATTCCTACAACCTCCGCGTCTTCGATCCCACTTGGTTCAAGTTACCCCGAAAGCAACTGGCGGCAAAGCTCGAAGCCCGCATAGCCGTTCAGCGCCCGGGGAAGCGGACGACGGCAGCCCGCGCCTACCTGAAGTTCTGCCAGCTCGGCGGTGAAATCCGCTTTCGTGATTTGACGGCCCGATTGATTCGGCAATACCTCGATAAAGGAACACCTATCCTGACAGGCCTGAGCTCAACCTTCCTCTACCGCACCATGCGTGAGATACCGGCTACCTGTGAGGACGACGACATCCGGGGTGAGCCCGCAGGGCATTTTGTGATTCTGTGCGGTTATGATCGGGAGACCCGCGAAGTCATTGTCGCGGACCCCTATGAGCTCAATCCCTTTTCCCCCAAGCGACGCTACGCCGTGAAAATGAACCGCCTGATCAATGCAATTCTCCTTGGTGTTCTCACCTACGACTCCAATCTTCTCATCCTACGCCCACCTAAATGACATCCTTCCTTCTTGCGGTCGATAACCCTGATCGCTGGTCTCTCGACATCCCGGGAGTTGAACTTGTCGCCGCACGCAAGTATCTGTCAGCCCCCGCTTACGCTGCCCCAAGGCGCTACAAGGTCATCAATATGTGCCGTTCCTACCGGTATCAAAGTGTTGGGTACTACGTGTCGCTTCTTGCAGGTGCACGGGCGCATCGTCCGCTCCCCAACGTATCGACGATTCTGGACATGAAGTCTCAGTCCATCATCAGATCCGTTAGTACCGACGTCGACGACCTGATCCAGCACGCACTCCATCCCCTTCAGTCCGACCGGTTCACCCTGTCGATCTACTTTGCCCGAAATATGACAAAGCGTTACGACCGACTCTGCCGGGCACTCTACAACCTGTTTCCGGCTCCTCTTCTGCGAGCCCAGTTTTCATGTGACACCCACGGACGCTGGAGCCTTCTCAATATCTCTCCGATCGCCTCAAACGATCTACCCGAGGACCATCGAAACTTTGTGCAGGAAGCGGCCATGAGTTACTTCTCAAAACCCGTCTTCGCCCGCAAAAGCCGCCGTTCCTATCGTTTTGATCTGGCAATTCTAGTGGATCCTTCAGAAGCCAATGCACCCTCGAACGAACGGGCACTCAAGAACCTGGAGCGGGCGGCGGATGGCATGGGCATCGCCACCGAACTCATCACCCCGGAAGACTACGGTCGACTCGCATCCTTTGACGGACTCTTCATCCGGCAGACCACCGCAGTCAATAATCACACCTACCGCTTCGCCCGAAAAGCGGAAGCCGAGAACATGGTGGTGATCGACGACCCGCTATCCATCCTTCGCTGCGCCAACAAAGTGTTCCTCGCCGAAATCCTTCAACGACACAATATTCCGGCACCACGCACGCTCATCATTCACCGCGACAACTACAAAACAGTCCCGGATAAGCTGGGGCTCCCCGTCATCCTCAAGCAGCCGGACTCTGCCTTCTCTCTCGGCGTGGTGAAGGCAGTGGACAAAGAGTCGTATCTTTCGACCATTGAAAAACTGTTCCAACACTCGGATATGGTGATTGGACAGGAGTTTCTTCCCACACCATTCGATTGGCGCGTGGGGATTCTGGAAGGGAAGGCTCTTTATGTCTGCCGCTACTACATGGCCCGGGGTCACTGGCAGATATACAATCACCTGAAGAAGGGACGGGACTGTACTGGAAATGCTGATACACTGGCGGTAGAGGATGCGCCTCCCGCCATCGTTGAAACAGCCCTTCGCGCCGCCGCCCTGATCGGGAACGGTCTCTATGGGGTCGATTTGAAGGAAGTCGACGGCAAGCCGGTGGTTATCGAAATTAACGATAATCCAAGTATTGATGCCGGCATTGAAGACGCTGTCCTTCACCAACAGCTTTACGAGACCATCATGCGCGCCTTTCTTCGCCGCATGGAAGCCAAACGCGAATCCCGCTGATCCACATGCCGTCCACCCCACACCTTCCCGCCAAGCCTCAAGCAGCCCATCGCCCCTATCACTTATTCGAACGCTTCGGCGTCGAACTCGAGTACATGATCGTGGACTTCACGAGCCTCGATGTGCGTCCGATCGCAGATAAGATTGTGCATGCCATCGGTACTGAGCAGAAAAATGAGGTCAAGCATGGCACCATGCGCTGGTCCAACGAACTCGTCATGCACGTGATCGAGCTGAAGACGGATGGTCCCGCCCCCGCCCTGGAAGGACTGGCAGCGGAATTCCAAAAAGAAGTGGTCCACCTGAATGAAATGCTCTCCGACCACAACTGCATGCTGCTTCCCTCGGCCATGCACCCCTGGATGGACCCCGCCACCGAGACACACCTGTGGCCCCATGGCGACCGAGCCATCTATGAGTCCTTCGACCGCATCTTCGGATGTAAGGGCCATGGTTGGTCAAACTTGCAGTCGACTCATATCAATCTTCCGTTTTCTGGAGACGAAGAATTCATGCGGCTTCACAGCGCGATTCGGCTCGTGCTGCCCCTGATTCCCGCCATCGCCGCAAGTTCCCCCTTCCAGGAAGGCCGACGCGCTCCAAAACTCGACATGCGCCTGGAACATTACCGTAACAACTGCGCCCGCATCCCTTCCATCACCGGGCAAGTCATCCCGGAACGAATTCACTCACAGACAGAATACAAAGAACGCATTCTCAATAAAATCCAGACCGACCTCACCCCATATGATCCCGCCGGAATCCTCGAAGCCGAGTGGGTTAACGCCCGCGGTGCCATCGCACGCTTCGAAAGAGGCACCATTGAAATACGGGTGCTTGATATTCAAGAGAATCCCCGGATGGATCTGGCGATTGTTCAGTTTCTCGTCGCTATCATCCGGGCCCTTGTCGCTGAATCTCTCTCTCCTCTAAAGGTTCAGATGGCTCCGGTTGTGGGAGACCTCGCCGCCATCTTCACCGAATCGCTTGCCAAGGCAGAGGACACTGTCGTCTCCAACCCTGGTTATCGCTCTGCCCTCGGCTTGGATGAAGAACGCCCCGAAACAACCGGGGAGATCCTCTGGGCGCTCCTGCGCCGGGTGTCGACCCCTTCGCATTCCTGGCGGTCCGATATCGAATTGATCCTCCGCCACGGCTGCCTTTCCAGGCGTCTTCGCCACGCCGCAGGGAAGAATCCCTCCAGAGAAAGACTTCAGACCGTCTACCGCCATCTGAGCGAATGCCTTGCTCAAGGGAAACCCTTTGCTTGCTGATGCAGGAAAACGGGAATCGACCTGGCCTGTCGCGTACTCGCTCAGTTCTCCCACTCGTGCTCTCGTGCGAGCATGCGACGCACGAGGTGCCTCCCGAATACCGCGCTCTTTTTGATGGTGCTGAAAGTGTCTTGCTCAGCCATGCCGGATGGGATCCCGGCGCGGGGGAAGCCGCTCTTCACTTCCGCGACCACTTCAAATGTTACCTTGCCATGGGTGAGGCAACGCGCTTGCTGGTCGAGCTCAACCGATCGCTTCATCACCCTCAGCTGTGGTCCACCTACAGCAGTCAGCTTTCCTGGGTTCGAAAGGAAAAAATATTGGGACGTTATTATCATCCGTATAGAGAGCGCGTCCGCGCCGCCGCCCGAGAACTCCTGGACCACCATTCCCGGGCGGTCCATCTCTCTGTTCATTCCCTGACACCCCACCTCAACGGACAAGACCGGGATTTTGACCTCGCTCTGCTTTTTGATCCGGCGCGTTCTGAGGAAACACAACTTTGTCGCCTTTGGGCAGATGAAATACGCGAGCGCAACCCTCGGCTGAAGCTGGTCGAGAATACGCCGTATAAAGGAACAGACGACGGGCTGACAACTTCGCTGCGCCAGATTTTTCCGGCGTCGCGCTACCTTGGAATCGAAATCGAGTTCAACCAGGCCCTCCTCTCCTCACCAAAGTCATGGCAACAGCTCCTTCGCTTGACCTCAGGTGCCCTCGCCGTGGCCCTACAACAAGTTCTGAATGTCCGCTGAGAGCCTCGGCACATCTCTCAACGCTGTGCATCATTCACGCTGTGCAGCGATCGCTCCCTCTTTGAAAAGATCCATTTTCAGGCTGGGCGAAAGCATGTCCCGCTGACGCAGGTAAGCCAGACGATCCCGATCCTCAATCCACTCGTTCCCATCGTGGAACGAGACCCCATCGATACCTTGGCCCTTGTAAGCACTTGAAAGTCCATATCCCGTCCCGAGGTACCCATAGGCCATTCCCTCGTCCCGGCCCCATTGAAGAGAACGACCCATCAACCATTTCCCAAGGGAGCAATGGGGATAGCGTTCGGAGTCATAGAAGGAATACCAAAAGTGAAAGGCGTCTTCCCACCGGCAAAGCAATGCGTAAGCGGCAGGTTGCCCCGCAATGTTCACGCTCAAAACGGTGTTGAGGTAAGGCTTCTCCAAAACGTAATCCAGCCGCGCATCGTTGAGATAACATTGCTCGAAGCGCTGCTCAATCCAGGCAAAAGCATCTTTCCGAAAGCGCTTTCCTGCGCGTCGAAGGAACTCTGCCTTCTCATAAACCGAAAAATCAACATCGAGCTTATCGACCGTCCGTTGGTGGTAGCGACGCTTTTTGTCGAACCGAAGTCGCTTCAGATCCACTCGAAGACTGCGGGCACGATAAAAAATGTCTTCCTGAACCCGCGTATCCCCGCTGTATGGAAGGAATCCTTCCGCATAGATCGGGCCGACCGCTTCACCTTCCTCTCGTTCGGCGTACTCACAGTAGCCGAAGCTATAGGTCGAATAATCGCTCATGAACTCAGCCCGAAAGGTTTGCATCCTGGCATCCAACCTATGTTCGAAGCGGAGTTCAACTCCAGCCGGAAGCCGGCATCCCTACAACTTAACCCCTCGATATAGCCGGCCCGCCATCCGAATCTCTTTGATGGTACTGAGGTGATCCACCGTTCCCCAGCGATTGATCTCAAAGAGAGCCGCCGGCGGCAACTTCTGAGGCTCCTCACGAATCTTCTCCCCGAGTTCGAAGCGAACCGATAGATCACCCCGGTTCATCTTTCGGATTAGCCGACGAATGTCAGGGCAATCGCCGTGATGGTACAGGATTAAGTCGCAGAAGTGTTCAAGTCTCATAACCCCCCGACTAGACAATCCAAGGACCCTGTCCAGCGGATTTGCCAATAAGACCGAATTTTTTTGAAAACGAAGTCTCAAACTGTAAAGCTCACCCGCCAAGGCAGAGGGATCCACCTCAATCCTCGTACTTGCGAAAAAGCACCGAAGCGTTGTGCCCCCCAAAGCCGAGGTTGTTGCTCAGAGCGACTTTCACCGGGTGTTCAACGGCCTTATTCGGAACATAGCTAAGATCGCACTCCGGATCAGGATAGACGTAATTCACCGTGGGGGGGACAATTCCTGTATTGATTGCTTTGATACAGGCAATCGCCTCAATTCCACCGGCAGCACCGAGAAGGTGACCCGTCATGGACTTGGTCGAACTGATCCGAAGATTATGGGCATGCTGCCCAAACAACGACTTGATCGCCAGGGTCTCCGTCCGGTCGTTGTAGGGTGTGGAGGTGCCGTGCGCATTGATGTAGTCCACTTCTTCCACCGCCACCCCGGCATCATTCAAAGCTCGGCGCATACACTCCATCAGTCCCAAACCCTCCGGGTCGGGTGAGGTGATGTGGTGAGCGTCACAGGTGGCGCCGTGGCCGACCAGTTCGGCGTGGATCATGGCACCCCGCGCCTTGGCGTGCGCCAGAGTCTCAAGGACCAGGACGCCTGCACCTTCACCCATGATAAAACCGTCTCGCTGGGCATCAAAGGGGCGACTCGCCTGCTGCGGGGAATCATTATAGCGCGTTCCCATGGCCTTCATATTGCAGAAGCCGGCAAACCCAATACGAGTGATTGTTGCCTCGCTACCTCCGGCCAGCATGACGTCGGCCTCACCCGCCCGCAGCATCCGCATGGCATCGGCAATTGCATGGCTTGCCGAAGCACAGGCACTCACAATACCGTAGTTCGGCCCCCGAGCCTGGACTTCGATAGCAACCACCCCACTCGCCATGTTGCTGATCAACATGGGAATCATAAAGGGCGAGACCCGACGGGGCCCGCTTTCAAAGAGGCGAAAGGTCTGCTTTTCAATGGTGTCGAGGCCGCCCATTCCGGACGCAATGATACATCCGAAGCGAAACAGATCAGCGATCTTGCCCTCAATGGCCGCATCCTTCACCGCCATCTTCGAGGCGGCCACTGCCATCTGCGTATAGCGGTCATTCCGCTTCGCATCCTTCGGGTCCATCCAATCCGTGGCATCGAAGTCCAAAGCCTCCCCCGCAATCTTGCAGGGGTATTCGGAAATGTCGAAAGCTTCAACCCGACGGATGCCGCTGCGCCCGGACACCAGTCCATCCCAGAAGGACTCCACGGAGCAACCCAGTGGAGTGACCGCACCCATTCCTGTAACTACTACCCGTTGCGTGTCGTCTCGATGTTTCATAACAAAACGAGGCCCCTAAAGGCCTCGTGATGATCAATAAAATGGATTTCCGGATCAGGCGTTGGCCGCCTTGCCCTTGATATACTCAACGACCGCGCCAACGGTCTGGAGCTTTTCAGCTTCGGATTCCGGGATTTCCCCGTTGATCTCATCACTGAATTCTTCTTCGAAAGCCATGATCAACTCGACCGTGTCGAGCGAATCCGCGCCCAAGTCTTCAAGGAAAGAGGCTTCAGGCGTCACCTGCTCTTCGTTCACATTGAGCTGGTTGACGATGATCTCTTTTACGCGTTCTTCGATGCTCTTGTCTGCCATGATTTTGCGGGTCGTATAAAGGTTAAAGGACAAAGTTCGTTTCACATCACCATTCCGCCGTCAACCGTAAAAGTCTGCCCAGTGATGTAGCCCGATTCCTCGGAAGCGAGAAACGTGACCATTTTTGAAATATCGCGGGCTTCCCCCAGACGGCGAAGAGGAATTTGGCCTAGGATGGCTTCTGTTACCTTCTCGTCAAGTCCTGCGGTCATATCCGTTTGAATGAATCCCGGAGCAACGGCATTGGCCGTGACATTTCGCTTCGCAAACTCCCGTGCGAGGCTCTTCGTGAGACCAATGATACCGGCTTTGGCGGCGGCGTAATTGGCTTGGCCGGCGTTGCCCATGAGTCCGATAACGGACGAGATGTTAATGATGCGTCCCCAGCGGTTGCGCGCCATCGGCTGCGCCAGCGCGCGCGCCCAGTAAAAACAGCTGTTGAGGTTCGTCTGAATGACCGCATCCCACTCCTCATCCTTCATCCGCATAATGAGTGTGTCCCGCGTGATCCCAGCATTGTTGACCAAAATGTCCACTGCCCCGAACTCCTTCAAAACCTCGGCCGCAGCCTTATTCACGGCGGCGGAATCCGACACGTCGACAGCCAGTGCGCGGGCTTTTCCACCGGCAGCATTGATCTCTTCGGCTGCGCGGCCGCAGCTCGACTCGCTCTTGCTCACGCAGATGACCGTAACGCCTTCTGAAGCAAGCTCCCCGGCGATAGCACGACCGATCCCACGCCCGGCTCCAGTGACCAAGGCCACACGATTATTGAAGGTCAGATCCATGTCGCTACTGCGCCACGCAGCATCGGTCATGGCAAGAGGAAAGCAGCCCGGTACCACCGCCCGCTAGCCCAGAAACCGATCCCGCTCGGCGGGCGTGGGGATTCGACAAGAAGGACGTTTGCCAAACCACTTGTACCTCCGGCGAGCGACCCACCCGTAGAGGATATCCCGCAGCGGACGAGGCATGATCCAAAAGATCTGCAGCCAACGCCACGGCGCTCTCAGATCCCGACAGATCGCCAAAACCGCATCGCTGCGCCGAAGCGCCTGTCCCTTATGCAGATATACAATTGACTCCAGGCAGCCTGGTTCGATTCCGAGAGGCCGAAGCACCTGCTCAGCATAGGCCGACTGGAGCGAGGCAAAGCGAATTCGGCCGCTGCGATCGTGTTCCATCACAAAGGAGACCGTCCGGTTACAGAGATTACACACGCCGTCAAAAAAGAGGACCGGCGGACCGGCAGTGCCACCTGACGCCCCTGACAAAGCAGGCTCTGACGATTCATCCCTTTGCATCATTGTTGGACCCCTCTTGTCGTTGACCTCAAACCACCGTCTATCCTATCGACACCCCCGTCACGGGCTATTTCCTCCACCCTCAAAAAGCACCACCGCAATGGCGACGAGAAGAAGACAGGAACCCAGCGTTCGCCTGGCCAAAACCGCCCGCCCCGCCGAACGTTCAAAGTTCCCCAACCAAGGGCCGATCGCAACAATGAAGACCAGCGACCACAGGCCCCGCGAACCATAAAGAATGTTGACGCCGGTCGGCTTGCCGAACGTCGCCAACGTCCAGAAGACCAGGACGAATTGGAGCGCCAGCAGAGCCGTTCCAATCGCCAGCCATTTCAGCCCCCGGGAGGTCACGGTCCGGAGCGATGCTGTGAAAAAAGGGACGACGAGGAACGACCAGAGAGCCACACTCAATTGCGCGAGGATAATAAAAGCATAGAGGCCAAAGCGGTTCGCCCAGCCCGTTGTAAGGATATCGAGGAGAGCAAAACACAATGCCGAACCCATCGAGGCCGCGATCGTGAGCGACATGTTGCGACGCAGGGCTCCCGGCGGCGTCCCTCCCAAGAGGTAGATTGCGAGGGCTGTCATAACGGCTCCAATCCACCAGGATAGCGGGACCCACTCCCGCAAAATGAGCGTCGACAACAACGCCACAAAAACAACCTTCATGCCCAGGAGGGGCGTCGCCACCGAAACATCGCCATACTTCAAGGCCAGGAACGAGAAAAGGGCCCCGCCAAACACAACCATCCCCGCGATCACCGGAACCCACCACAAGGACCAATCCGGAGGGGTCACCCCAACGATCAGACCAACCGGCAAGAGGAGGACAAAGAAGAGCCAATTACTGATAAAGAGCGCCCGGGCGGGTCCAACACCCTCATCCATCGCCGCCTTCACAAAAATCGAAGACAGGGCATACACCGCGGCTGCCACCAGCGGGAAAATTATGTATAAAGGATCCATCTATCTCACCCGCCGCCCCAATAGATGACGCAGGGCCGTCTCCAAATCCGGACAGCGAAACCTGAACCCGATATTCAGGAGCTTCGCTGGACAAGCCTTCAGATCCGCCAGCAAAGCCTCCTCGCCCATTTCCCCCAACACTGCGCGCACCGCGAAGGCGGGAACTGACAAAGCTGTCGGCCGCTTCAGCACCCGTCCCAACACATCGGCAAACTCCTGCTGCCGAATCGGTGTTGGGCTCACTGCATTCACTGGACCCGCCAAATCGTCGTTCTCGATGGCTTCGATGTAGACGTCAAGCAAGTCGTCCAAGGCAATCCAGCTGATATGCTGCTGCCCACTGCCCACCCGCCCACCGAGACCCCAGCGAAATGCGGGAAGCATCATGCCTAACGCACCGCCCGATGGCGTCAGAACCACGCCCGTCCGCACATGAGCTGTCCGCACCCCCGCACGAATTGCCTCCACCGTCGCTCCTTCCCAAGCCGAACAAACGCCGGACAGGAATCCCGCTCCGCCCGGCCCCCCTTCATCATACGGCCGCCCGTCCGCTGGATAGACATGAACGCCCGAGGCAGAAACAAGGACAGATGGACGATCCGACCGGCCGGCGATGGCGCGGCACAGGAGTTGAGTTCCTGCGATTCGACTCTCAAGAATACGCTCTCGCCGCTTACGAGTCCAACGGCCTGTAGCTATGCCCTCTCCGGCCAGATGAACCACCGCATCCGCCCCATCCAAGGCCGATTCATCCATTATCCCTTTCACCGGGTCCCAGATATATGTGCCGACATCGCCAGCGCGCCGCGACAAGATGCGAACGGTATGCCCAAGCGTCTTCAGCAGGATCACGAGGGCACGCCCGACCAAACCTGTTCCACCCGTGACCAAGACCGTTTTGGGCTTCGGCACGGTATATTGAAAATGCCGTTCCATATCCCCACACGCGATCGCATGCCGGTACCGGAACATCCGTTCGAGACGCCGCTGAACCACCCCTCCCGCTACCATCTCGCCGAACATCCCAAACGGCAGCTGATAACGCACCGCATCCTCAAGCGCAGAATGCGCCGTGTCCTCACACAAAAAGTGATGCTCGTGTTCCCAGGTAGAAAATGGCCCTTTCTTCATCCGGTCCTTAAAATGAGACCCATGAATCACCTCGTATACTTCGCCCGTCCAACGAAGTTTCAGGGGACCGAACCCGACGCGAAAAGAGAATTGTTTCCCATCTTGAAGAGGAGCAGGCCGACGGGTGATCTCCACATGCTCCCAAGGCGGCACCAGGCGATCAAAGGTCGCCACTTGATTATGCCACTCCCAGAGCAGCCGTGCACTCACCGGAAAACCGGTCCGGAAATGGATCGTTCTCATCGCTCAATGTTCATTCGACCCCGCTTCCATGCATCAGCTTTCAATAAGGCGCAACTCCACCAAAGATGAAAGAGTCCAATTCGAAAACATTTGTCGGCCATTCCAGCCGATCAGCCTGTGCCCCCCCGGAATTGCCGCCAAGCCTGCCTGAAACCTGGTGAGCTATGGGATCCCGATCAGTCCACGTACTTCGCCTTGAGGCTTTCGACAACACTCGGATCGGCCAGCGTTGCGACATTTCCCAAAGCCGCACCGGTCGCAATATCGCGGAGCAGCCGTCGCATGATCTTGCCACTGCGGGTCTTCGGTAGATCTGCGCTGAAGATGATTCTCTCAGGCAGGGCAAACTTCCCGATCTTCCTCGCTACCAGAGCATTGAGCTCCGCCCGAAGTTCATCGCTTCCCTCTGCATCGGTCCCTCGCAGAAGAACAAAAGCGACCAGTCCCTGTCCCTTGATCTCATGGGGAACTCCGATGACCGCGCTCTCCGCCACCTTCGGGTGTTCCACCAGAATGCTCTCCAGCTCCGCCGTCCCAATGCGGTGCCCGGAAACATTGACGACATCATCGACCCGGCCCACGACCCAGAAATAGCCGTCCTCATCCTTCCGGGCTCCATCGCCGGGGAAGTAGTATTTGCCGCCCCAGTTGCACCAATAGGTTGATTTGAAGCGCTCCGGATCCCCCCAGATTCCACGCAGGATACTCGGCCAAGGCTGACGAATGGCGAGGAGTCCGGTTTCCACTTCCTCCCCATCCGCATTCAGAATGGCCGCATCCACCCCGAAGAACGGGAGCGTGGCCGACCCCGGCTTCGTCGGAATTGCGCCAGGCAAGGCCGAGAGCAGAATACCGCCTGTCTCAGTTTGCCACCAGGTATCCACGATCGGGCAACGCCCCTCCCCGACCAGCTCATGGTACCACATCCAGGCTTCCGGGTTGATCGGCTCACCCACACTTCCGAGCAGGCGCAAAGACGACAGGTCAGCTTTCTTCACCCAATCATCGCCCCACTTCATGAACGCCCGAATCGCGGTGGGCGCGGTGTAGAAAATGGATACACGATGCTTCTCGATAATCTTCCAGAAGCGACCGGGGTCCGGAGCATTTGGAGCCCCTTCATAAATCAGAACGGTGGCCCCATTCTGCAGCGGCCCGTAAATAGTATAACTGTGCCCGGTAACCCAGCCGACATCAGCCGTGCACCAGTAAACATCCTCAGGCTTCAAATCAAAAACATACTTTGCCGTCAGGTAGGTAAAAACAGAATACCCACCCACCGAGTGCATGATGCCTTTTGGCTTCCCCGTCGACCCGCTGGTGTACAACAGGAAAAGGAGGTCCTCGCTGTCCATCTCCTCGCAGGGGCAAACCGCCTCCACCCCCGCCGAGGCTTCATGGTACCAGACATCCCTGCCCGCCTGCATCGAACATTCGAAGCCTGCCGTAAAGGCGTCCCGCCGAACGACGAGGACATTCTCAACACAATCACACCCGACAAGGCCATCGTCGACAATCGCCTTCAGGTTGAGCACCTTCCCGCGCCGCCAGCCACCGTCGCCGGTGATGACCAGCTTCGATTTCCCATCGAGAACCCGGTCTTTGATCGAATCCCCACTGAACCCGGCAAAAATCACCGAATGAACCGCACCAATTCGGGCACAAGCCAGCACCGCGAGAGTCAACTCCGGTATCATCGGCAGATAGATCGTCACCACATCGCCCTTTTGGACGCCGAGTGATTTCAAGGTATTGGCAAAAACCTGCACCTCCCGATGGAGATCGCGATACGTGAGAACGCGGACATCTCCCGGTTCACCCTCCCAGATGATCGCTGCCTTGTTCGCCATCGCCCCGGTGGCGTGTCGATCGACCGCATTGTAACAAGGATTCAGACGCCCGCCGACGAACCACTTGAAGAGAGGCTTCTCCGAGTCATCGAGCAGCGTGTGCCAATCCTGAAACCAATCGAGCTCGCTCGATGCTTCACGCCAAAAGGCCTCCGGCTCTTCCAGGCTTCGCCGGTGCATTTCCCGGTAATTTTCCATGCTTCCCACATGGGCGTTCGTCGCAAATTCAGCCGGGGGCGGAAAGCTGCGGGTTTCTTTCAGAACAGATTGAATATCTTCCAGGGTCATGGGGGAGAGTAATAGGCTAAATACAGAAACGGAATCGTCCGCGAACGATTCCAGACATACGGTCCGCAGTCTGAGAAGATGAAGGCACCCGCGTCAAACCCTGTTTCCCCCATCCTCACGCTCGGCTTGGAATCGTGCCTCCCACGACGGCACCGTGCGAGGCCTCACCCTGAAGCCGGGCACAAGCGAATGCAGCTCCCATCGCCGCCTCGATTTGGTCCCGCCAAGGCTCAAAAAAGCTGATGCCGACCGTCACCCTCAAAT
>CAYOIB010000013.1:0-45790 GCA_964403935.1 uncultured Puniceicoccaceae bacterium
TTGTGAAGATCGGCTGCCCGAACCTCTTCTGAACCCTGACGCGACCTAACGCGCCGAGGCGGGTGATCTCAAGGCGACCCGCCAGGCACCAAACGCACCTATCCAAACATGCCGAAAGCACAAAGTATCACTGCAACGCGTAAGCGCCGAAAGCGGGTTCTTCGTCAGACGAAGGGCTATTTCGGAAATGCCAGCCGTCTCTACCGCTATGCCAAGCAAGCGGTTGACCGGGCCGGGGTTTACGCTTACCGCGACCGCCGCACCCGCAAGCGCGAATTCCGCAAGCTGTGGATCATTCGAATCAACGCCGCCTGCCGCGCTGAAGGCGTGGCCTACAGCCGATTTATGAATGGCCTGAAACTGGCCGGGATTGAAATGGACCGCAAGCAGCTCTCGGAGCTGGCGATCCATGATGAGGCTGGTTTCAAGGCCCTCGTGCAAAAAGCACGCGCCGCACTCGAAGCCGTTTGAGACGCAGCAGGCCCCGCAGGATTTTCCGTGCGGCCTTCCTTCTTTCATAGAGCTTCCGTGCACCCGCGCGGAAGCTCTTTTGTTTTCCAAATGAGCCGGTGTTGACTCCCGGCGTCTGCGTGAGACTTTACGGACCATCGTTTACCCGCCTTTTTCGATCATGGAATCTGATCTTCAAGCAATCATCTCAGAGGTTGAAACGGCCCTGCCCCAGTTGGAAACGCAGGCCCAGTTTGAACAATTCAAGGCCACCATTGCCGGCCCCAACGGCCGCTTTACGATGGTGACGAAGTCGATCGGGAAGTTGAGCCCGGCTGAGCGGCCTGCTGCCGGCCGCCTCATCAACGAGTATAAGAACCGGCTGCAGGGTCTGTTCGACGAGACCCTCAGGTCACTGGAGACACGCGCGCTCGCGGGCCAGGTGGGCCCGCCGGTCGATGTGACTCTGCCGACGCCAGACCACGGCCCGGGGAGTGCCCATTTGATTTCCCAAGTGCGGGAAGAAATTTGCGGCATCCTGCGCAAGATCGGCTTTGTCGTGGCTGACGGAACAGAAGTAGAAACAGAGTACTTCTGCTTCGACGCGCTGAATACGCCCAAGGACCACCCGGCGCGGGACCTTCACGACACCTATTACCTTCATCCGGAGACTCAGTTTGGCAATGTCCACCGCCGATCGGATGAACGCTACCTTCTCCGGACACACACTTCCAGCGTGCAAATTCGCACAATGTTGGAGACCCCGCCACCCGTCCGGATCGTGGCACCGGGGCGATGCTTTCGCCGCGATACGGCCGACGCCACCCATTCGGCAAACTTTCACCAGATCGAAGCCCTCTATGTCGACAAAGGCGTGACGGTGCGCGATTTGAAGGCGGACCTCGACTACCTCTTTCGGTCGCTTCTCGGTGCGGATGCTGAGACACGGTTCCGCCCTCATTACTTTAGTTACACCGAGCCGAGCTTCGAGGTGGATTTCCGGGCCGCTCATCTGGGGAAGGTGGGTTCGGAATGGATGGAGATCATGGGCTGTGGAATGGTTGACCCGGCAGTCTTCGAGACGGTGGGCTATGATCCGGAGGTGTGGTCGGGCTATGCCTTCGGCCTCGGAGTGGAACGCATCGCAATGACCCTGTATGGGATCGATGACATCCGGTACTTGTACCAAAATGACTTCCGGCTGCTGCGTCAGTTCGCCTGAAGCCAGCCGCACGCTAGAACTTAAAGAGCAGAGCAATGATCGTTTCCCGAAATTGGATTCAGCGTTACGTGGACTTGTCAGGCATCGAAGACGAGGCCATTTCGCATGCCCTCACGATGGTCGGCTTCGAGGTCGAAGGGGTGAAGCAGGCAGGTCTTCCGCCCCTGCAGAACGTCGTCGTCGGCGAAATCCTTTCGCATGAGCCGCATCCCAATGCCGATCGGTTGTCCGTTTGTCAGGTGAAGGTGGATGCCGACGCCTCACGGACCATCGTCTGCGGGGCCAAGAATTTTTCTGACGGCGACCGTGTCTTGGTTGCTTTGCCGGGAGCCCTCCTTCCGGGTGATTTCGAGATCAAGGTGAGCCAACTCCGGGGGGTGGAGTCCCAGGGCATGATGTGTTCAGAGCGTGAGCTCGGTCTGGGGGAGGATCAGGGTGGGATTGCCATTTTAACCGAGCGCCCGGAGATCGGAACCCCGGTGAATGAGCTTTTCGACTCCGGCGATACACTTTTCGACATCGAAGTGACGCCAAACCGGCCGGACGCGTTGAGTTCTATCGGGATCGCGCGTGAGCTGTCGGCCTGGTTCAAGCGCGACCTCGTTTACCCCGCAATCAAGGCGAATCTGGAAAAGGGTCCGCGCGAGCACCTGGTCGAGTCGGTGAGCTGTGAGGATGAGGTGAGCTGCCCGCATTATCGTGGTTACTCGATCCGGGGAGTCCGTGTGGGGCCGAGCCCCCGCTGGTTGAAATCGGCCCTTGAGTCGATCGGATTGCGGTCGATCAATAACGTGGTTGATGTGACGAATTTTGTTCTGCATGAGCTTGGGCAGCCCCTTCATGCCTTCGATGCAAACAAGATCCGCGGGGGCAGGATCATCGTGCGGCCCGCACGGGATTCCGAATCGCTCACGACGCTGGATGAAAAGGTGCGGGTCCTCGATTCGGCCATGACCGTGATCGCGGATGCCGAACGTGCGCTCGTCGTGGCGGGAGTCATGGGGTCGGTCGATGCCGAAGTCGATGCGACCACCACGGATGTCTTCCTGGAAGCCGCTTACTTCAACCCTTCCTCCGTTCGCCGGACTTCCCGGAAGTTGGGCCTTTCAACCGACAGTTCCTACCGTTTTGAGCGCGGGGTGGATCCGAAAGGGGCGGAGTTTGCCGCCCTCCGTTGCATCGACCTGATTCTCGAAGTTGCCGGGGGGGTTGCCCTCGGTCCACCGCTGGTTGCCGGCGAGGTGCCTTTCACGGAAAAGGAGATCGAATTGTCGCCGGACTGGGTGCGAATGCGCCTTGGTTTTGATATTCCGGACGAAGCCATGGTCAACTCCCTGGATGCTCTCGAGCTGGATGTGCGTGAGACGACGGGTGCCGAGGGCGGGGTTCTCCTGCGCGTTGGCATTCCGAGTTTCCGGCTCGATCTGTCACGTCCGATCGATCTGGTGGAAGAGATTCTGCGAATTTATGGATCCGACAAGATTCCGCCGAGTGAGGTGCGCACCCGTGGGCTGTTGGCGGAGGATGATCCCGTCGTCCGCTTTACTCGCCGGGTTTCATCACTTCTCGTGGGGAAGGGCTTTCATGAAGTGGTGCATTACAGCCTTCGGAATGGAGCTGAAGTGAAGACCTGGAACGGCCATTCGGCGGAGGAGACCCTGTCGCTGACCAATCCCTTGGCCAGCGATGCCTCGCACCTGCGCCCCTCTCTCGGGCCCGGCCTGCTCGACTGCTTGGCCTTTAACCGGGCGCACCAGAACGATCTGGTCCCTGTCTTCGAAATCGGTCGGGTCTTCCGCGAGCACAACGGCAAGGTTTTCGAGATGCTGAGTGTGGCTTTTGCCATGCCGCAGGAGCCGGTCGAGGCCTGGTTGAAACGGGAACCGCGGGACTTTTATGCCGTCGCCGGGATTGTCCGCGATATCCTTTTCCAAGCTGGGATTTCGGCGAACCCAGTGCGGTTCGAGGAGGCAACGGGTGATGATTTCTGGCAGGCGGGGCACGCGGCGCGGTTTGGCGGCTTCAAGATGGGTTTTGAATCCATCTTCGGCATCCTCAACCTCGCCATAACCCGTAAGTGGGACCTGGATATGCCGATTTGTGCGGGGACGCTCTATTTTACCCCCGAGTTTCTGAAGCGGAAGCCCAAGCGGACACGCTATCAGCCGTTCAGTGCCTTTCCGCCGGCAACGCGGGACCTCGCGCTTGTTGTTCCAACCGAGGCTCGAGCCGGAGCGGTTGTCGACGACTTGGCCCGCGTCGCCAGGAAGGTGGTAAAAGGGAGTGAGCTGGAGGTCGAGGCCGTGGAGGCTTTCGATGTCTATGCTGGCGATGGGGTGGCTCCGGATGCGAAATCCCTCGCTTGTTCCATTGTCTTTCGCAGCCGAAGCCGGACGCTCACGGATAAGGAAGTGAATGCCGTTTTCGCCGGGATCCAGGCAGGGATCGTAGACGGCACCGGGTATTCGATCCGGCGCTGAAGCAGCGCCTCCTGAGCAGGCGTGGGTAGAGGGTGCTTTTCAAACCTCTTCTGTCTGTGTGCCCTTGAACTCGTTTTGGATGACGGTGTTGGCTTCTTTGAAGGCATCGCTGAGCGCCTGCCAACGTTCCAAATCGGGGAGGGCTCCATTTTTCCCCATAGCTTCAAGTTCCGCACAGACGGCTCCAAGACGAGAAGCCCCAAACTGCACTGCGGTTCCTTTGAGGGCGTGGGCGGCTTCGGCGAGGGCAGCGGGTTCCCGCTCCCGGAGGGCGGCGCGCATCGCACTCAGCCGAACCGGGGCATCCGCAGCGAAGAGTTCGGCCAAGCGCTCGCATGTTTCCAGCCCGAGGGTCCGGAGTTCATCGAGAACAGCTCTATCAAAAGTTTCGAGGTCGCCCGACAGCCCGCTGGATTCCAGAATGAGATCGATGTCGTTGGGCTCTGGCCCGTGTCCTGGGCTCGGGTGGGCGTTCCAGGCAAGAACCCGGTCGAGTTCCTCTTCCAGCCGTGCCCGATGGACCGGTTTTTCAATATAGCCGTCCATGCCCGCCCGAAGGCAGAGTTCCCGGTCTCCGCTCATCGCATTGGCTGTCATGGCGACAATGCGGACTCTGGCGGGGTGGTTTGGGTGGAGGGTACTCTTTGTTCGCGGCTCGGCCTCGAGTTTTCGAATCTGTCGTGTCGCCTCGTAACCGTCCATTATCGGCATCTGGCAATCCATCAGAATAATCTCGAAGGGATCCTCCCGGAGCGCCCCCAGTGCTTCCCGGCCATTGACGACGCAGCGGGCGGTGAAGCCCAGCCTCCGCACTTGTTGCAGAGCGACTTTGCGATTAACCGGGTTGTCTTCCGCGATAAGTATCCGGAGGTGCCCCGAATCGGACGCCCCATTGTCTTCCGACGCTGCGGCGTCGGCCCCAGCGCTTTCGAGAGGAGGCAAAGCGGGGGTCACTGCGCGGAGCATCTCGACGACTTGCCGCGTCTTCAAGGGCTTTGAAAGAAGCCTGTAGGTGTGAGCCTCCTTCAATGCTTCGACGTATCGGTGAGGAGCTCCCCTGAGAAGACACACTTGGGCGTCTTTCGTTGTTTCTTCGATCTGCCCGAGAACACGTCCAGGGTCCGGCAGAAGATCGAAATCAATCACCACGTGCGTAAAACAGTGATTTCCGCGAAGGTGTTCGATCAGGTCGTTGGCATCGAGCGCGGGCACACACTCGTAATCAAGCGCGTCAATGTAGTAGCGAAGCACTCGCTGCTGAAAGGAACTGTTTACCAGCAGAAGAACCGATCCACCCTCCGTGTGGATTTCCCGAGGCGGCTGGTCCAGCACGAGCGGATCCTCTTCCGGGGCATCGACAATCACGTTAAACCAGAAGCGAGAGCCCTGCCCGGGTGTACTCTCCAGCCCGACCCGACCTCCCATCAGCTCCGCAAGTTTCCGTGAGATCGCAAGGCCGAGGCCGGTGCCCCCATGCGCGCGACTGGACGAGGCGTCCCCTTGGGAGAAGGCCGCAAACAGCTCCCGTTGTTGGTCGGGGGTGATGCCAATGCCTGTGTCAACGATCTCGCAGTAGAGTTCGAGGCAGGAGCCTTCCGTCTGCCGGGCCGATACGTCCACCAGAACGCCCCCACTGACGGTGAACTTGATACCGTTGCTGATCAGGTTCCAGAGAATCTGGCGAACACGATTCGGGTCACCGATGACCCGCCGGGGGACATCCAGATGGATGAGTGAGGCCAGCTCCAGCCCCTTGCTCTGGGCAGAGTGGGCGAGAAGCTCCACCGCTTCCTCCACCAAGGCGTAGAGGTCAAAGGTCACGCTCTCCAACTCCAGCCCGCCCGCCTCAATCTGGGAAAAGTCCAGAATATCGTTGATGACGTTGAGAAGGGTTTCCGAGCTGGCACGGATCGTTTCGCAGAGATCCCTGTTGTTCTCCATTAGGTCGCCGTCCAGGAGCAGGTCCGTCATGCCAATCAACCCGTTCATGGGTGTACGGATTTCGTGGCTCATGTTCGCAAGGAAGAAGGATTTTGCCCGTGCGGCCGCTGCGGCCTGCTCTTTGGCCACGGCCAGCGCCTCCATGGCCTTTTGGCGCTCAGCGGATTCGCGTTGCAGCTCGCGCGTGCGCTCTGCGAGCCGGTCCTCCAGTTCTCTCCGAACCTGTTTGAGCGCCTGATCGTTATTCTGAACCTGCTCCATCAGGCGGTTGAAACCGCCCGCCAGGCGACCCAGGATGTGCCCCCCTTCCTCGGGCGAACGGAGGGCAAAGGCACTGTCACGCGCCGCTGTTTGGGCGATGGTCGCCAGTTCATCCATCGGCCTGGTGATCATCCGCCTCAGAAACACGGCGATAGGCACCGCCAGGAAAATCCAGGCGAACAGCGTGATCCCAGCCATCCAGATGAAGGTATTCCGTTGCGAAAATCCGTGCCGGAGATCAGCCCGCAGAGAGAGGCGCCCGATGACTTCGCCATTCAAGACGACCGGCTCATACAGCTGGACCAGCCTTTCGCTTCGATAAGGAGTGGCTTGCCCGGGGGCAGGATAGCTCCCTGCCGCATCCACCCGCTGATAATAAGCCGCGGGGTTTCCGTCCCGGTCCAGGAGTGTGGCACTCTCAATTCTGGGTTCCAGCTGGAGCGGAAGCAGTCCTTGGTTCGCCGCCTGGCGGTCCCCCTTCACTAAGGCCGCCGCATTGTTCAGGGCAACGAGCTTCCCCATTATTGAAACCGATCGTTGGGTCTCCTGCCGGAAACTGACCCGCTCATGAATCCCGTAGCCCAAGGCGGCGACCGCAAAGGCCGCGAACCCCATGAACATCAGCAACGAAAAGACGCTGGGCTTGCGCAGACCCCGAAAAAACCGGTTCATGGCCGGGGAGGGACGGTCCGTTCATGCCGGCTCTCAAAGCATCCGGTGGTGCCGGGGGTGTTCATATTCCCCAAAACAGCCTCTGGTGAACGATGAACCCCGGGTTGCCAAACGGCCTTTTGATGAGAGCGAGCAGGCAGACGCCAAGAGTGCATCTGAGCGAGTCGGACAGTCATAGAGTGTAGGTCCAACGCTTGAGCCGACCACTGAAAGAGTCAACATGAATAGTATCCCCTATGTGCCGTCGAATGAGAGTGGTTGAGCTTGTTTCCCCTCAAGCCGCGGCAGTTGTGTATTGATTAGCGCCCTTCCAGCACCCAATGATCCCCGCAGCGTGGATAAGAAAACCAACAACCGCCCGTCTCCCATCGATGTGGAGTATGTCGCCCGCTTGGCGAGACTCACCCTGAGCGAGGAAGAAAAGACAATCTATTCGGCGCAACTCAATGAGGTGCTCGATTTCTTCGAGAAGCTGAAAAAAGTTGATGTCGAGGGTGTCGAGCCAAGTGCACACCCCTACGACCTCTCCAATGGCTGGCGGGACGATGTTCCGCGTCCTGGATTCTCCACCAATGAGGCCTTGGCCAACGCCCCGGCTCGCCGCGCAGATCAAGTTGTTGTCCCCAAAGTCCTCGAAGATGCCTGACGCCATGATCGATCGAGATCTTTTTCCCTCCGCCCGAGCCTTGGCCGGATCGCTCGCCGCCGGAACACTCACTTCAGAACAGCTCATCACGGACTGCCTCGGGCGGGTCGCGGCACGGGATCCCGGAGTGGGGGCGTTTCTCGACCTCTCCGAAGAGCGTGTCCTCGCCGCCGCTCGCGCCTCCGATGCGCGTCGGGCGCAAGGCAAGCCATTGAGCCCTTTCGATGGTATCCCCGTCGGCATAAAGGATGCCATCGCCGTTAAAGGCGAAAAGCTCTCCTGCGCCAGCCGCATGCTCGAATCCTTCGTCTCTCCTTACGATGCGCATGTCACCGAGCAGTTACGCATCCGGGGGCTTATTCCGTTTGGTCGATTGAACATGGACGAGTTTGCCATGGGTTCTTCGACCGAAAATTCGGCCTTGGGGAAAACCAGCAACCCGGTAAACCTCGATTTCACCCCCGGCGGATCTTCCGGTGGGAGCGCGGCTGCGGTTGCGGCGGGCGAGGTGCCGTGGACCCTGGGTTCAGATACGGGGGGCAGCATTCGGCAGCCGGCCGCTTTTTGCGGGGTCGTCGGCCTGAAGCCAACCTATGGTCGTGTCTCCCGCTATGGCTTGGCGGCCTTTGCCTCGTCTCTGGACCAGATCGGGCCCTTGGCGGGTTCGGTCGAAGATGCCGCCATCCTGCTTGATCTTATAGCGGGTCCGGATACCCGCGACTCCACGTCATGGAAGGAGCCGGCTCCGGCCTTTGCCGAATCCCTCCATCATGAGCCAGGGCGTCGGTGGCGCATCGGATTGCCCCGCGAATACTTCGCCGAAGGCTTGGATCCTGAGGTTCGGGCAGCAGTCCAAAAGGTCATCGATCGCTATGCTTCAGCGGGCTGCGAGATCGTCGAGGTCTCGCTGCCGCACACCGAATACGCCGTTCCCACCTATTATATCATCTCTTCGGCCGAAGCCTCATCCAATCTTGCCCGCTACGATGGGGTGCGCTACGGCCATCGCAGTGACCAGGCCGCAGACGGCATCGACTTGTATTTCAAGTCGCGCGGCGAGGGCTTTGGACCCGAAGTGAAGCGCCGGATCCTGATGGGCACCTATGTCCTGAGCTCAGGCTACTACGACGCCTACTATTTGCGGGCGCAAAAGGTGCGCACCCTTGTGCGGAATGATTTCATCAAGGCGTTCGAGTCGGTCGATGTGCTGCTCACGCCGACAACAGCGACGGCCGCTTTCCGCAAGGGAGAGAAACTATCCGATCCGCTGGCGATGTACCTGGCTGATATCTACACCCTCTCGGCCAGCCTTGCCGGACTTCCGGCCATCTCTGTCCCCTGCGGCAAAACAGAGCAAGGCCTCCCCATCGGACTCCAACTCATCGGCCCGCACTTCGCCGAAACCACCCTCCTCCAGGTAGCACATCAGGTAGAACAATAGAGCGTTCGCACAAGCGTACTCAGAAATCGAAAATCGAAAGGTTTCGGGACAGGCCTTGAATCGATTTGGAGATCCGACGGGCCGATGTCGCTTCGTTCGGTACGATCCCGGATACCGAGGATGAAGAAGGATCGGGAGATTTGTAGAATTGAGAGATCGGGTCGGCCCGAGGGCGCTCGGTGAAGTCTCTTTGTTTTTGTTTTGACAAGCGGATGATTATGCCGTTCCCATCGACCTCAGATATTTTGCCATGAATTCTTTTGTCATCGTCCTCGTAACCGTAGTCGTCGTCCTCGTGACGCCGATGGGGTCTGCGCGGGCATAGAGCAAAGTAACATAACTTTTTCTCAAAACCTCCGCCGGTCCTGTCCGGCGGGGGTTTTTTTTGCTCCTTCCGGTTCGGCGGTCGACCTGTCCACAACCTACTGAAAAATGAAAATCACTGGAGCCGACCTGATCATCCGTCTGCTTGAACGTCAGGGCATTCGCCTTATTGCCGGGATACCCGGTGGGGCGAATTTGCCCATGTATGATGCGCTCGCACGACGGCCTGTTATTCGCCACATCCTTGCTCGTCATGAGCAGGGTGCCGGTTTTATTGCGCAGGGCCTTGCCCGTGTGAGCGGCCAGCCCGCGGTGTGCTTTGCCACCAGCGGCCCTGGCGCGACAAATATCCTTACGGCCATTGCCGATGCCAAGCTGGATTCGATTCCGGTGGTCTGCATCTCCGGGCAGGTGCCCCGCGCTCTTATCGGAACTGATGCCTTTCAGGAGGTGGACGTTTTTGGGCTGAGCCTGCCCATCACCAAGCACAACTATTTGGTGAAGAGCACGGAGGAGCTTTTGACCGTCATCCCTGAAGCCTTCCGCATCGCGGCGAGCGGGCGTCCGGGGCCGGTTTGGATTGATATTCCAAAAGACGTGCAGAACGAGACAATCGAGTTTGCCGATGACGCCTGGCCGGAGCCCGGTGCCGCCGACGCCCGGGCTGCGGCCGAGCCCTCTGCCATTACCAGGATGGTTGCGATGATCGAGGCCGCCGAGCGTCCGATCCTTTATCTGGGTGGCGGTGTAATCCACAGCGACGCGGCCGATCTCGCCCGTGCCCTTGCGGAGCGTTCCGGGTTGCCGACGGTTCTCACCTTGATGGCGCTCGGTGCCATGCCCTATGACCACCCGCTGACGCTGGGTATGCTGGGGATGCATGCTGCGCCCTATACAAACATGGCCTTGGAGGAGTGCGATCTCCTGATCGCACTGGGGGCTCGGTTCGACGATCGCGCCACCGGAAAGGTGGATGAATTCTGTCCGCGGGCGAAAGTGATTCATGTCGACATCGATGCGAGCGAGCTTGGCAAGATTCGCCAGCCCACGCTTTCACTGCGGGCCGATTTGCAGGCGACGCTCTCGGAGGTGCTCGGGGTTCTGCCAACCCGCGAACGCCGCGATTGGAATAAGCGCATTGCCGCTCTCCGGCTGGAGCATCCCATGGCCATGCCTGGAGCGGAGGATCCCACCACACCTTACGGACTGATTCGAGCCGTGGCGCGTCATGCAGGGGCCGATGCCATCGTGACGACCGATGTGGGTCAGCACCAGATGTGGGCGGCTCAGGCCTGGCCTTTCCAGCGACCGCGGCAGTGGTTGACCAGTGGAGGGCTCGGGACGATGGGTTTTGGTTTGCCGGCGGCTATCGGCGCAGCCCTGACCGAACCGGAGCAAACGGTGGTGTGTATTTCCGGCGACGGCAGTTTCCTGATGAACAATCAGGAGATGATCACGGCCGCGGAGGAGGGCGCCAACCTCAAGGTCGTGCTCTTCAACAATCAGACCCTCGGGCTTGTGCACCAGCAGCAAACCCTCTTCTACGGACGACGTCTCATGGCTTCGAAGTTCAAGCAGGGACCCGACTTCGTGAAGATGGCGGAATCCATGGGCGTCACAGGCGTGGACCTTGCCCTGGAAGATGATTGGAATGCGGGGCTCGCACGGGCCTTCGCGACGCCTGGGCCTGTGCTGATCCACGCGCCGATCGACGCCGAAGAGCAGGTTCTTCCGATGGTTGCTCCTGGCGGGGCCAATCGCGACATGATTCGCACCCGTCCGCCGCTCGCAACCGCGTAGGTGGGCGCGTGGCAGGCAAGCCGCATCCGGGCGCGGATTGAGGTAATCTCAATCGCGCCCGCAAGGGCCAATCGGTGGTCATATCCTGGCCTGGGGGTGAGGGGAAGTAATCTGGACCCTTTACCTCCAGGCCCCCGATGTGGCATCGGAAGGGGCCCGCCCGCGTTCGAGCCGATTCTGGCTGATCCAGAAGGCAATCTTTGAGGCGTATTGCTGGATGATCCCGACGATCCCGTCCGTGCTTTCCTCATCATACGCCAGCAGCTCAAGGTCGGGGTCGTCCTGCTCCAGGACCGACCGAATCGCTGCATCGATGAAGCGAGCTCCGCCGTAGACTGGAATGATGACCGTTGCCCTCATGTTTCTTGAGCCTGATGCTTGTTGGTCTGCTCAGTCCGGTGCCAACCTTCGCTGCGAGCGCCGGGTTCTCTTCCATCCCAGCCTTTGAGTATAAGAGGCCATTCGGGATATCATGTGAGGCGCTCCCACATGGCTGTAACCGCGTTCAGGAAACGGCCTTTGGATTCGGCCGCAACCAGAGGAAAATAAGGGCGGCGAAGAGAGCACTGTTGAAGGCGAGGTGAGCGGGGATCGATGGAAATACCAGCCATTCGCCGAAGCATCCGCAATCGATATCGATGTCCCTTGAAGAGGCGTGGGCGATGAAAGCGATGAAACCGAGGGTGAGGCACGCCAGGAGGGCGGCGGCTCCCTGTCGGAGGGGCCGTATCCAGAGCCCGACAGCGGCGACAATCTCCAGCCAAGGGACGAAGAAGGCGGTGGCATAGGCCAGGGCGTAGGGAAGGATTCCAAAGGCTTGGATATCGAGAAGAAAGCGATCCGGTGCCAAGAGCTTGAGTGCGCCGGATAGGAGGAAGATCAGGGAGGCCGCGACGCGGAGCACCGGGTCAATAAGATGGAGGATGCGGATCATGGTTGTTGGCTCTCTTTCCAGGCGTCCCACCCTCCGCGGAGGTGATAGATCGAATCGGTGCCGAGGTCGCGGCGCAGGCGTGTGGCCACAGCTTTGCTGCTTTGGCAGGCTTCCTGACCACAGTAAACGATGACAAGGGCATCGGGCTGAGTGGCATAAGCTTCAAAAAATACCATCAACCCCTGTTCCCAATCGTCCTCATTGAGGTGAATGGCCTCAGGTATATGCTCCTGGGCATACTCCCCGGCGGCCCGGGCATCGACCCAAAGGATAGGGCTGCCGTGGGCCTGAGCGGCGGTAAGGGTGATCTCCCCGGCATCCAGTTGTCCGTCGCTGTAGCTTGGGGCTCTCGGATGAAGCCAGGCGGTGGCGCATGCGAGGAGCGCGGACGCTATCAAGAGGGCTGTGCCGCCGGAGGCAGAAGCGCGGAGTATCTTAGACAGTGGGAACATCGAGATAGGCTTTGGTGAGCTCGGTGATGACATGCTCCTTTGCCTCTTCCACAGTATCGACTATCTTGAACAGATCCAGGTCTTCGGGAGAGATCATGCCCCAGTCGATAAACATATCAAAGTTGATAATGCCATTCCAGAATTCACTTCCAAATAGAACAACCGGAACCTTTTTCGCGATCTTTCGGGTTTGGATGAGTGTGAGCGTTTCGAAGAGTTCGTCCATCGTGCCAAATCCTCCGGGAAAGACAACGAGAGCTTTGGCGAGGTAAACGAACCAATACTTCCGGACAAAGAAGTAGTGAAACTCAAACTGGAGATCGTGTGGGATGTAGGGATTCACGCCCTGTTCGAAAGGGAGGCTGATCCCGAGGCCAATGGAAGGCCCACCGGCCGCGTCGGCACCGCGATTCGCGGCCTCCATGATGCCGGGGCCGCCACCGGAACAGATAATGAAGCGCCGTTTGCTTTGGTCGAGGCTGAGCGACCAACGGGTTAGTTCTTCCGCCAGGTCCATCGCGGCTTTGTAGTAAGGGGCGGCTTTTGCGTTGGCTCGCGCTTGGCGAAGGGCAAGAGCTTCCGCGGGGGAGGGATCGGGGTTCTCCGCCGTCCGCTCCTCGATGAGACGCAAGGCCTCGACAGCCTCCTCCGGGCTCCGGGTTCGGGCGGAACCAAAGAGAACAATCGTATCCTTGATGTTGTGTTCCCGGAAGCGCGCCTCGGGTTCGGTCATTTCGCAGAGCACACGGATCTTTCGTGCCTCCGGGCTATTAAGGAAATCTGCGTTGTTGTAGGCCTTGGGTGGCCACCCTGTTTCTTCGTACTGTTTGGGTTGCATGGCTGGCATCAAAGACATGAAGGAACTTATTTCAAACTGGTAAATAGAAGAATAAACTCTGGTTATCTCGCCTTGGCGGTTCTTTCGTTCCGAGGTTGCAAGGGTAACTCGACGCGTATGGAGCTGTTGTCTGATCCGGGTTTATCAATGGAGCCCTGTCGTCTGAAAAGGTTGAGCATGGGAAGATTATCACGATCGACCTGGGCCCACAGGAAGGCGAGTCCCCGATTGGCCGCGATCTCGGACATTCGCGAGAGGAGCTGTTGCGCGATGCCCAGGCGTCGCTTCCGCTCGCGCACGACAAAGGCCATTTCCCCGCTGGTCGCATCCTCGTCGAGGTAGTAACGCCCGACGCCATGGATGACCTGCCGGGGTCCTTGAAGCTCGATAATGGCAAGGGCAAGGTCGTGGTTTTGGTCGATGCCGACGAGCTCAAAGGCGCGTTCACGGGACATCCGGGTGATGGTGAAGCCGTAGCGCCGGTTGATCGTCTCTTCCGTGTGGCTGTAAAAGAACTCCTGCAGGCGGCGGTCATCCGATGGGTTGAGCGGCCGCAGGATGTAGTCGCGGCCATCACGAAGCCGGACTTTCCGGATTTGAATATTCTGATCGGATTCGGCGTAAGGTGGCGGCAACTGAACATAGGGCGGCACAAGGTGGCGGGTGCGCGCCGCTTGCATTAATGATTCCCGGAAGTCAGGACTGGCAATCTGGATCAGCTCGAGGACACGCTCCTGAACGGTGCGTCCGCGCAGCGAGGCGACACCGTGTTCGGTCACGACATGATCGACATCGGCACGATTCAAGCCGACACCGGATCCGTGAGGGAGCTCGGGAACGATGCGGGAGAAGCGGACCCCGTTCTTGTCTGTACCTGTGGAGGGAAAGGCCACAATGGGGCGGCCACCCCGGCTCATGACAGCTCCGCGGGCAAAGTCCACTTGGCTGCCCAAGCCGCTGTGAAATCGTCCTTGTAGTGAATCGACCACGACCTGGCCGGAAAGGTCCACCTGCAAGGCCGGGTTGATGGAGACCATGTTGTGGTTGCGCGCGATTGTAATGGGGTCGTTGACAAATTCGGTGGAGCGGAGGTCGATATGCGGGTTGTCGTGAAGAAAGGAATACAGCTTTTTCGAGCCGAGGGCGGATGCCGCAATGGCACGCCCGGGGAGGAGGCTCTTGCGGGAGTTGTCGATCACACCGGCTTCGAAGAGTTCGCGCAGTCCATCGCCAAACAACTCGCTGTGCACGCCCAGCTGAGAGTGTTGCTTCAGGGCACGGGAAACAGCCGTTCCCATGGGCCCCACACCGAGCTGAAGGGTGTCACCATCGTTGATCAGCTGCGCGCAGTACTCTCCGATGCGGATGGCTGCGGGCGTGAGTTCGATGGGATTGAGTTCGGGCAATGAAGCCGCTGCCTCCAGGGTGTAGTGGATTTTTGATACATGGATAAAGGCGGAGGTGCGGGGGCACTCAGGATTGATTTGCGCGACGACGATATTCGCGCAGCGCAGGGCGGAAGGGGTCAGGTCAACGCTGGGTCCCAGGGAGCAGTACCCATACTGATCGGGCGGCGACACCATGATCAGGGCGATGTTCACGCGAATAACCCGTTCATCAAAAAGTGCGGGGATGCCGGAATAGTGAGCGGGGGTGTACTCGCCCTGGCCATCGTTGACATGGGCGCTCAGCTCAGGATCGAGGAAGAAGGCATTGACCCGGATAAGGCTGCGGCAGGGCTCATCTGTCCAGGGCGAGGGCCCCAGCGTCCGGCTTTGCAGGATTTCGAGGTCATTCAGGATGGAGGGCTCCTTGAGCATCTCCTGGATGAGCTGGAGGGGGCAGGCGGCACCCGAGCCGATGTAGATCCGGCTGCCGGGGCGCAGGATTTTACGCCAATCGGGCTTGGGCGGAAGCTTCATGGAGGTAGAGTGAAGGCCTCCCCCGCTACTTGCAACGCCAACCGCCACTGCCGGGGTGGAACGCGAGCCACAGGGCTTCTTTGGGAGCTTCGTGGCTACGGGGGCCGTCGCAGCAGGGCCACCCGCTCATTGGGGAATTGAGGCTTCTCGAATCCGAGGGCTGCCGCAATCCATTCAAAGGTCGCGCAACTATAGAAGACGACGTGCGTCGGATCCCGCCGATAGTGCCAGTTGGCAAAAGCTTCTGGGCTCGCCAGCCGCGAGGTCATGATCCCGAGCCAGCCACCCGGATGGAGAAGGCGGTGCATTTTTCGGAACTGGAGGCCGGGGTCGTGGAAATGCTCGGCTGTTTCAGAGCAGGTGACGAAATCGTAGCGCTTTTCGAGCACCTTCTGATCGGGGCAAAACAGGGGGTCGAACGGGCTGCAGGGATGTCCGTTCTCAATCGCCATCCGGTGCAAGGTCGGTCCTGGACCCGAGCCGTAATCGAGGCCGGTGGCAGCGGGTTCGAGGCGCTCTTTCAAGGGTGCCCAGAGCTGATTCAGGAATGTGCGGTACCGTAAATCCTCGGGCGAGTTCCGGTGCAGCCGGTAGTGGGTCGCCTCCTGGTCAGGTGGGAGGCGTCTTGCGGGATCGAGCCAGATCAGGTCGCAGCATGGGCAGCGGGAGTAGCGCCCCGTTCTTTGATCGCTGTAAAAATGATCCCCCTCCGTCCGACAAAGAGGGCACGGTCGGCCCCGTTCTTCCGGCATACAATCCATTCTTTTTTCAGAACAGCCTGCCTGCCGGATAACGCCAGCTCGAAGCAGCGGGGCAGGGGGTTGACCGGGCGATCCGTTCCCTTTGGTGTTCTGCCTTGCCTTGAGGTGGAAGAAGGACGATAGAAAGTCATGCTTCCGTATGTCTTCTATAATGTGCTGCACCTGCTTGGCGTGCTGCTTGTCTTCACCAGCTATGGAGCGTTGATCGCACGGACCTGGACCGGTAGCACGCACACGGGCGTCCGGAAGTTTGGTGCCATATCGAGCGGCATCGGGTTGCTCTTCCTCCTGATTTCCGGATTTGGAATGGTGCCGGTGTGGGGCTTCGCTGGCTGGGTGTGGGTAAAGATCATCGTCTGGGTGATTTTGGGTGCGCTTTTGGCCGCGATCAACCGGAAGGCCGTGGCGGCACCGGTCCTGTTCTGGATTACGGTAGGTATGGGTTTCGTGGCGGTCCTCGCTGTTTACCTGAAGCCTTTCTAAGAAGACGGGTGCGGCTTCGGAGATTGTGGACCGGCGGCCTGATCCCGGCGGGACGTTTTTATTGCGGCGGGTGATGCGTTGGAAGTGTACCGTAGCCTACGATGGCACCGATTTTGAAGGCTGGCAGTCCCAGGTCAGCGGCAACACGATCCAGGACCATATTGAGCGGCGGCTTGCCTACCTGTTCAAGGGGCCGGTGCGGATCCATGGTTCGGGGCGGACGGATAGCGGGGTGCACGCCAACGGACAGGTTTTTCATTTTGATGGAAACTGGGGGCACGGCGAGGAGGCGCTGCTCAAGGCCCTCAGGACCGGCTTTCCGCGCAGCATTCAGGTGAGGCGAGCGGAAGTGGTGGCGGATGATTTTCACGCCCGCTTTTCAGCCACGGGCAAGCGCTACAGCTATACCTTTTATGAGGGTTTTGCCCTTCCTCGGGATACCCGCTACTGCTGGTCGCTCGGTCATTGGCGGTTGGATGTTGAGGCCATGAATGCGGCGGCCCGTCAGCTCGTCGGAAAGCACGACTTCAGTGCCTTCGCCGCCAACCCGCGGGACAACCGGAGTGAAACCCCGGTCAAGCATCTCTGGAAGCTTGAGGTGACGCGGGAGGGGCCCCGGTTGCAGTTCGTTACGGAGGGCTCGGGCTATCTCTATCGCATGGTTCGAAGCCTCGCCGGATGCTTGGCCGATATCGGGACGGGTAAGCTTCCGGTGGAGGCCATGCCAGGGATTCTCGCCTCACGGAAGCGCACCAACCAGGTGGTGACAGCCCCGGCGCAGGGCCTCTGTCTGGAGGCGGTTTACTACGATGCCGAGCCCACAGGCTACTGAATCGGCGACAAGAGCCGGGCGGTGCGAGCGGCGATACGGAACCAGGCAGGGCGTGAAGCGTATTCTTCGGGGCCCACTTCATGCGCGTTTGTAAAGTCCCGCTTCATGACGGTCTCAACCTCATTGGTGAAATCCGAGTCGATGACGCCGATCATGATCTCGAAGTTGATCCGGAAGGAGCGATTATCGAGATTGGCCGTGCCGATCGCGGCGAAGGTATTGTCGACGAGAAGCATCTTGCTGTGAAGGAATCCCGGGTGGTAGCGGAAGATGCGAACATGCTGAAGCTTCTCCTGCCCTGTGTAGTAAAAGGAGCTGAGCCAGACGAGGAGGTGGTCGGGTTTCTCCGGGAGCAGGATGCGCACATCCACCCCGCGCATAGCGGCAAGCTGCAGGGCCGAGACAATCTGGTCGTCCGGCACGAAGTAGGGGCTCTGGATCCAGACCCGGCGCTGGGCCTGGTTGATCGCGTGCAGGAATGCGAGGGTGATGGTTTCGACGTCGTCGGCGGGCCCCCCGGAGAGCACAACAACCTCGTGGGGGTGTTCCTCTTCGGTGCGTGGCTCGGGTGTCCAATTGAACTCGGGCACCTTGCGGTTGGCCCAATACCAGTCGTCAAGGAAGGTGAATTGGGTGCATTGCACAGCAGGGCCGGTGATCTTGACCTGGGTGTCGCGCCAATGCCCAAACCGTTTGCTCAGGCCGAGGTATTCGTCGCCAATGTTCATGCCCCCCACCCAGGCGGTTTTGCCGTCGACGATGATAATCTTCCGGTGATTTCGGAAATTCAGCCGGAGAGAGTGCCGCCAGCCCTGGGACTCATTGAAGCCCGCCACTTCGGCACCCGCTTCCTTCAGGTCGCTGCAATACTGCCGGGACAGTTTGCGGCAGCCAATCTCATCGTAAAGGAGGTAGACGCGCACGCCTTGGGCCAGCTTGGCGAGGAGGTGGTCGCGCAGGCGGTTGCCGGTGGCATCGCTGCGGATGATGAAAAACTGGATGATGATATAGTCTTCGGCGGCATCAATGCCTTCGAGCATGGAGTTGAAGATCGCCTCGCCATCGATCAGGAGCTCGACGTGGTTGCCATACGTGAGGGGAAGGTGGGCCAGCTTCTCGATCACGCGAACCCCGGAAGTGTTGGACGAGATGGGCACGCGGCACGCTTCCACCTGTTTGAAATAGGTATTGATCGTCTCCCTGATGGTTCGATCCTTCGTTCGGCGGGCGCGGATGTAGCCTCGGAATCGGTGGCCCCCGAAAACAAGGTAGGTTGGAACCGCGGCGGTGGGGAAGGTGAGCAGGAAAATGACCCAGCCGATGGTGCCCTGGGGGGTGCGATTGGTCATGATGGCATGCCCGGCGGCGAAAACCCCCACAATCTGGAGCACGCCGATGAGAATCCCGATGAGAACAACCGTGGGGTCATAGATCCATCTAATGAATTCATCCATCGTCGGCATAGTAGAAACACGTATGGGCGCTGTGACAACCGGCATTGTCGTAAGGGGTTGCCAGCAATAGGGAAAGCTGCTTCCTGAGGGGCTCTATTTAATCGGCGATGAAGCGGGATTCTCGATTTCTGTTGTTTGAAACACCAACCGATCGCTACGACGCTCGTGGCCTGGTCATCTTTGCCCTGCTCTATGCCGGGACCTTTCTGGTGGCGGCTGTCCTGGGGCCTTTGATTTTGGCCGCTGTGAGGCTGGCGGCAGAGGGTGCTGAGCCGGAAACGCTCTTGGCCTACCTCGCGGGAAAGAACCTGGATGATTATGTGGACCGGGTTCGCTTGATTTGCGCTGCCCTGCTGGTCATCTGGCTGATCCGCTTTTGCCGTCTGTGGGGCCGCTTTGGCTACCAATGGACTTCGGACGCCCGGAGGGGCCTTGCCGCCTGGTTTGGCCTCGGAGCGGCCATGCTTCTGGGCGTGGTCCTGATGCAGTTCCTCTTTTGCGACGTGCACTGGAAACACGCACCTTCTGGATCCCGTATTTTTCAGGCGGTGGCCGAGGCGCTCTTCGTGGGTTTGCTCGTTGCCTTTTTGGAGGAAGCCATCTTTCGCGGGATGATTTTTCGCCTGTTCTACACCTCGATGCGTCCATGGGCCGCGGTCATTCTCAGTGCTTTGCTTTTCGCGGCGGTTCATTTCAAGAAGGTTCCGGTCGAGCCGGATCCCTCCTGGTGGGCGAGCTTTGAGGTGGCTTTCCGGTCTTTTTTCGGGGTGATCTTCACTTTTGAATGCATTCGCTTCACCACCTTGGTTCTCGCAGGGATCGCCCTGAACCTGATTTTTCTTCGCTCTGGCTCGCTTCTGCCATGCGTCGGTCTCCATGCTGGATGGGTCTTCATCCGCCACAGTTGGGGGCGGCTGGTTGAGGTCGAGGGTTCCGCCGGAATCACCTGGCTTGGAGGGGCCGGGGTGGTTGATGGAATCTTTCCCAATATTCTCCTCCTCGCCCTGATCGGGTTCCTCGCCCATGCAGTCTATCGGTACTACGCTTCCGATCCGCGCGCGGATGTTTCTGCGCCTTGCGCTTGATCTGGTTTTTCCACGGCACTGCCTGGGATGCAGCGGGGCCGTCGATGATCCGGCCTTCCAGTTTGTTTGCGCGTCTTGCCGCGGAAACCTCCATTACATCGATGCCCCTTACTGCCGCGCCTGCGGCTATCCTTATTTCGGCTCGGTGATGGGCGAACGGACCTGCCCGAACTGCCGGGAGATGCAGCCGTCTTTCTCGCAAGGCCGGGCGCTTTTTCTCCATCGCGGCCTCGGCGGACAGCTCGTCGTGGAACTGAAGTATCACCGGGGCACCTTTCTGCGACCGGATCTGCTTCGGCTGATTCGGAGATTTGGGGATCTGGAAGGCTATATCGGTGGGGCTGTTCTTGTTCCCGTCCCGCTCCATGCACGGAAGGAGCGGGAGCGGGGGTTCAATCAAAGCCTCTTCCTGGCGCACTTGTTTGCCGAGCTTTCGGGGGGCGCTTCAGTCGAAGATAGCCTTCATCGGGTGCGCGATACCCCATCGCAGACCCGGCTCAAACGCGAGGTCCGGCGCGCCAATGTCAAAAATGCCTTTGCTATCAGGCCCAATGCCCGTATTCAAAAGGGCCTTGATTATATAGTGGTCGATGACGTTTACACCACCGGGTCCACCCTGAATGCGTGCAGCAAAGTGCTTCTCGCCGCAGGGGCCCGGGATGTTCGCGTCCTGACGCTGGCCCACGGCTGAGGCCGCCTGTTCCAACCGAAACCTAACAATGCCTTTCTTTTCTAAACCGAAATACTCGACGGTCCCCGCGCCGCGAAAAAAGGATATTCCGAAGGACCTCTATACCAAGTGTCCAAAATCCGGCGATCTCATCTACACTCGGGAACTCGAAAAGAACCTGATGGTCGTCCCGAGCAGTGGTTATCACTTTCCCTTGGATGCGCCGAAGCGGGTGGAATCCTTGATCGATGCCGGCACGTGGCAAGAGGAGGACGCGACGCTCGAGGCCGTCGATATGCTGGGGTTTGTCGATGTAAAGCCCTACGCGAAACGACTGGAGGCATCCAAGGCCAAGACCGGTCTCAAGGAAGCCGTTATCAGTGGGACGGGGCAGATGGATGGGATCAAGGTTTCGCTGGCAGTGATGGACTTCCGGTTCAGCGGGGGTTCCATGGGAAGCGTGGTGGGGGAAAAAATCGCGCGCGCGGCAGAACGTGCCGCCGATCATGAGACCCCGCTCATCGTTGTCTCAGCTTCGGGCGGTGCACGCATGCAGGAGGGAATCTTCAGTCTCATGCAGATGGCGAAGACGAGCGCCGCCCTGGCTCGCCTCGATCGCAAACGGCTGCCTTTTGTTTCGATCCTGACAAATCCAACGACCGGGGGTGTGACAGCCAGTTTTGCCACCCTTGGGGATGTGATTATTGCCGAACCTGAGTCCCTCATTTGTTTTGCCGGGCCACGGGTGATCAAGGAGGGAACCAACCAAGAGCTTCCTGCTGGATTCCAACGCTCCGAATTTCTTCTCGACCGCGGGCTGCTCGATCAGATTGTCGACCGCCGTCAGCTCCGGTCGCGGGTGGTTCAATTCCTGCGCGCTTTTACGGGGCGGCCGCAGCCCGAGGGGCCGACAGAGAGTGGCGTCCTGAGCTTGCGCTAAGTTAAGTTGACCGAGCCTTGGGCGGGAACGCCGGTATCGATCCACCAGGATCCAGATGGACCACCCTGATCTTTCAGACTATGCATCCGTAAAGGCATGGCTTTACGGCCTCAGGAATACGGGGGCAAAATATGGCATTGAGCGAATGCGTGTCTTTGCCGAGGCTCTCGGGCACCCGGAGCGCCTCTATCCGATTATCCATGTCGCTGGCACAAACGGCAAGGGATCGACCTGCGCCATGCTTGAGGCGATCTTCCGCCGCGCTGGGTACCGGACAGGGATGTTCACCTCGCCGCATCTGGTTCATCAGGGCGAGCGGGTGCAGGTGGACCGCAGCATCCTTACGCATGACGAGCTTGTCCACTATACGCGGCGGCTCCAACGTCTGGCTGTGCGGATCGAGGAGAGGGACCCTTCCCTGCATCCGACTTTCTTTGAGTTCATGACCGGGATGGCCTTTCTCAAGTTTGCCGAAGCCAAGGTCGATATCGGGATCATTGAAACCGGTCTTGGTGGCAGGCTGGACTCCACGAATGTGGTGGAGCCAGAGGTCAGCGTGATCACCTCCATCAGCCTGGATCACACAGAGATCCTCGGAAATTCGGTCCAGGAGATTGCCCGTGAGAAGGCAGGTATCCTGAAGCCGGGAAGACCCGTTATTCTGGGTGACCTTTGTCCGGAGGCAGAAGCTGTCATCCGTTCGGTCGCTGGGGAGCGGATTTGTCCGGTTTATACCGTTCGGGAAGCGTTTGGGGAGGACCTGTCCCAATACCCGAAGACAAACCTCGAAGGTGTCTTTCAGCGCCGCAATGCGGCTGTGGCCGTCCTCGCGGCGCGCGTCCTGAGGGAGCGCTTCCGGTTGGAGGAGACCGAAGTCCTCAAAGCCTTGGAGTCTGTGCGCTGGGCGGGGCGGTGGGACCGCTACACGCTGGAGGATCGCGCGGTTATTCTCGACGCCACGCATAACCCCGAGGGGGCTGTGCAGTTGGATCTGAATCTGGAGCGCTTGAGAGCCGTCAGCGGTCGACGACCCGTCGCGGTTGCGGGTGTTCTCGGGCAGCATCGAGCGGCGGGTCTGTTCCCTGTCCTGGCGCGGCATGCAAGGGAGATTATCCTCGTTCGGCCGGATCAGGCGCGGGCTTCCACTTTTGAGGAAATGGAAGCCGCCATTCCGACTTCCTTTAAGGGAGAGGTTCGCCGCGCCCGCTTGCAGGATATTTTTCCTGGGGTGCGACGTTGCACCGCAGGTGAACCGGGAGATACTATTGTTGTAACAGGCTCGATTTACCTCGTTGGAGAAGCGATGGATTCGCTCCTGCACGAGGCCTTGGTCGCCGAGCAAACGTTACAGGATTAAAGCGATGGCAGGACACAAAGGGAAGAAAGGGGACCGGGAGAGCGTCAGTGGGTCCCTTGTTGTGTTGCTGCTTTTGGCGGCTTTTGGTTACGGCGTCTATCATGTCTTCAATGTCGATTCGGCACCGCCTCCATTCAGGATGAGCCCCATTGAGGAAAACCTGGAGCGACTCTACGCCGCCGCGCAGGTATTCTTTGTCGAGACGTCCCCTGCATTCGCCACCTACGAGGATCTGGTCGGACCCGATCGGGCAATCCCGAAACTGGAGTCGATCTTTGGCGAGAGCTATGAGGGAATTGTGATTGATCGAGCCGCCCTTGAGATCGGGGTCCTGCTACCCAGCGGACCTTCCGTCGACTACATGACGACCTTGGCCGAGCGTGATCGCTTGCGCGAGCAGGCTCAGGATCCGGAGGCACGCCAGCACCTGCTTCGGCGGTTGGCCGGCCGGGCCGATGAAAACGAGCCGTGAAAGCGCCCGCCCTTTAAGGCGTTAAGATGTTGCCGGCTCTTCGATCGAGACGCTTCGGGTGAAAGTAGCGAGACGCCCGCGGGGTTCGACGCATACCTCGGCTCCAGGAGGCGGAGTGACGCTGATGTTCAGGTGATTGTCTTCGAGACTCCAGCGAACACCGACGGGCCCCAGGGGGTGCGGGACAACGCCTTCAGCCCAATCGAGCGACTCGGATTCCGGGGCGATCAGAATGATGTTCAACGGATCCTTCTCGGGCATCCCCAGGCGCACGCCGAGCGCGCGGGTGGAGAGATAGAAATTCGGGGCCGTGCTCCACGCATGGGTCATGCTCTTGTTCGGGTCAAAGTGCTCCCAGATTGTATCGAAGCCATCTTCCAGCATGTACCCCCAGTTGCGCCGGATGAAACGTTCGGCGAGGTCGACGTTGCCATGGCGGTAGAGGGCTCCAAGGAAGAAGAAGCAGCTGTAAGGTGAGCCAAAGGTTTCCTCCTCGGGAGAGGTCTCGGTTGAGAATGCCTTCTCGTAGAGCTTTGCCTGCGATGTTGCCTGCTCCCCGGAGGCGCAGCCAAAAAACTCGGGCCAGTAGCCGGCGATCGGATGGAAGGCGTCGGGCGACTGCTCGTCGTCTTTTGCCAAATGAAATCCACCCGTCTCCGGATTCCAGAAGACTTTCTTCAGCGCGGCTTCGGTTTCGTCGGCGATCTTTTCCCAGCGGTCGGCTTCATCAGCTTTCCCAAGGAGTTTGCTGAGTCGGGCAAGGGCGCGAAAAGCTTCCGCCATGACAGCTTGCAGCGGGCCTGCGAGACCTGAACGGAATGAGAGGCAGTGGTCAATAAAGGGCGGTGCGAAGGAACGAAAGAGGCCGTCCTCGGTTCGTTCCTGAAGGGTGCGCTCCAAGAGACCTTTGTAGGTGCTGTAGCCGCGCTGGGCGAGCGCCCGGTCATTCTTCAGGCGCGAGACCCACTCAAGAGTGAGAAAGCACAGGATGGGGTACTCGTAGAGGGGCGCGCGGGTGCGCTCCATCGGAGCCATCGATTGCTGCCATCCATTATCATCAGACGTCGATTCAATGAAAATCTCGATACAACGTTCGATGAGGGCGGTGTCCCCCGAGGTCACCGCAGCGGTGGCAAATTCGGGAAGGGCATCCCCGCCGTAGAGGGTGCGCTCGCGCCAGGAGGTATCGGTGTAAACATCTTCCGAACAGAGGCGAAGGGTCCGCCATCCCGCTTCCCAGAGCTTGTTGAAGACGGGGTCCGAGCAACGGAAAGAGCCGACGAGCTTGTGCGGGTAGGCCTGGGTTCCGATACGGAAGGACTTCAGGCGGAAGAATCCGGTGTTCCGCGTGACGGCAATCTGGAAAAACCGTGAGCCCCTCGGGAAGAAGGTCTCCATGCGACCTGGTCCGGAAGCTGTGAACTGGCGGTCGCCCGACAGGACGAGGAGGGCCTTGTTATAATGAGGACGATCGTCCTTCAGATCCTGGGCGGTTCCCACGTCGATAATGCAGCCTTCGGAAGCCTCATACTCGATCTGGATCCGGCCGAGGACCTCCGTCCCCATGTCGTAAATGAAGGAAACGGTTTCGTCTTTCCCGAGTTCTGGGGCTGAGCCTTCCGGAATGTTCAGTTGTTCTCCAAAATCAGCCCAGGCGAGTGAACGCTGGGAGAGCGTGTGCTCGCGCCGCGCAGGAACCAGAGGCCATGTTCGCGCCACCGCCGCTGTTGCTTCCACCTGCGTGAAGTCCACGCGCTTGGGTCCTTCGACTTCGTCGACAAAGCCCGAAAAATGGAAACCGGGTTTGGCCAAGGCCTCTTCCGTGGGGTCTGCGGCGAGCCGCAATTGGGCTTCCTTTGGAAAGGCGATACTGAAATCCCAGACATCATTAACGAGCATATACTCGGCGACAAGGAAGTTCCATCCGGCCTTAAGGTTGAGGCATCTGATTTTGCAGACTTGGCGGTCATCGGCGTAGTCGGAATCGATGCTGTGGCCGTTGCACCAGAATTCTCCCCAGTAGCCCCGGCTCATGACGGTCTGATCCGTTGGAGAGTGTACCCAGGCGCTGAGGATGCCGTGCAATCGGGGCATGACATGCCGGTCGCTGTAGCGATGGTCGGAGAGGCGTGTCGCGTAGGTATCGAATTCGTTTTTATGGTGCCGCGCCTGAAGAAGGCGGGCCGGGCTCAAAGTCTCGTAGTCGAGGGGGGGCAGCGGGCGCGGCCGGAGTCCGCCCCAAGCCTCTTGATTCCCGAGGGGCACAGGAGATTTCCAGGATGCGTCAGGCACAAAATCAGTCGCGAGCCATCCGTCGTTGCCGAGCCTCACATCCCGTTCATAGACCGGTGCCTGGGCAAAGGAGAACTTTTGCGTGTCGCGGCTGTAGCCGGGGGCGTCGCGGCAGATCCACGCGCCCGGCACTCCGAGGTCGATTGATGCGCCTTCCGAAGTCTCGATGGCACCCCAGGCGGTGAAACCGGCTTGGTTGATGAGGGCGTGGTAATTGGAAACACCCGGGCAGAGGGCCAGTACGCAGAGGACGTTGCGTCCGGGCACCAGATACTTGGTGATGTCGTGCGTATCGTAGCAGGGAAACTCGGGATAAAACCGGACCGGACCGAACGCCACAAACCGACCGTTGATGATCAGGTGGTAATGGGCGTCGACAAACAGGCTGAACTGGGCTGAACGCGGGGTCCCGTCGATCAGGACCTCGCGGCGAAATTGCGCGTAGCGCATGCGACCGGACCCACGGGTATCGGTCCAGACAAACGGGGAAGTATTCTGAGGCATGGAGGAGGCGTTGATGATGGCTATGGGGTTTGAAAGTTAAGAAACATACAGCTTCATACCTTATGAAGCGGCCGATACTGGGAGGCCGATCAGCTTGATAACAAGAAGATTCCCGGTGTCGATGAGTGGCCCCGACTCAGGATCCTGGCTTGATGGCGGGAATGTTCCGAAGTGCGTCCGGCACTTCGTGGGGTGCGTAGGTCGGGTAGTTCATCTTGAGGAGAGCCGTCAAGGGTGCGTCGAAACGAGCCTGGTCCGCACTGCGGTCCACCAGCACGGCCACGGCTGCAACGAGACCGCCGCGACTGTCCACGAGATCGATCGTCTCCTGCACCCGGCCGCCTTTCGTGATGACGTCTTCGACAATGAGGAGACGCTCATCATTTGCTATGCGGAAGTTGCGCCGAAGGGACAGTCGATCGTTGTCTTTCTCGGCAAAGATAAAGCGTTTGCCAAGTTGGCGGGCTACTTCCTGGCCGATCACCAGCCCGCCCATGGCAGGGGCGATCACGGTATCGAGTTCGAGATCCTCTGGAAGGCGGGCGATCAACAGCTCGGCGAGGCGGGTGATCTTGTCGAGCCGCTCGCCCACGCGGGCACATTGGAAAAAATACCCGCTGCGCAATCCGGAGCGCAGGATGAAGTGCCCCTCCATAAGTGCGCCGGTTTCACGAAAGATCTCCAGAACTTCAGCATCGGTGTCTGCCATGACTCCAAGACGAAATCATTTCTCTGTGCAGGCAACGGCAAAACGCAGGATATGCGTGATCCACCTCCTGTGAGGTCCGGATAAGGTCATTTTCTCGAGTTGATCCAGCGGAACCGAGAGCCATTCACTGTCATTCATCGTCAGCGTCTGCTCGGCCGGGAGTTCGGCGCGATGAATGGTTTCTGTTATCCGGTGGTGGGTGATCGCCCGCGTCCCCTGAAAAAGTTTTTCGCCAATAACGGCATCGGGCAGATCCGTGTCTGCGGGGAGCTGGCAGAGCGAGGCGAGCCGTTCCCCTTGGGCTGCCTTGCGGAGAAGGAGGGCTCCGTCGCGTTCGATCCAGAGTCGCTTCATTTCAACTTTGATCGTTGCCCGCCGGGCAATCCGGGGACGGGACTCCGGGTCGTTTCCAGCACTTTTGCAGCCCTTGCGGAGGGGGCAGATGAGGCAGGCGGGCTTCTGCTTGCGGCAAATCAGCGCGCCAAGCTCCATCACGGCTTGGTTGTGATCTCCGGGAGCCATGGGATCGAGGAAGCGTGCGGCCAGGGGTTGCACCGCCTTCACGGCGTACTGATTCGAGGGGTGGCTAACATCGCTCGCCGTCAGCCGCGACAGCACCCGCACAACGTTTCCGTCGACGACGGGCACAGGCTCTCCGAAGGCGATACTCGCGATCGCGGCGGCGGTATAGGGGCCGATCCCCGGAAGCCGGATCCATTCGGCGGCGGTCCGGGGGGGCGCGGTCCATGTCGCCGCGATCTGGGCAAGCCGGTGGAGGTTGCGGGCGCGCGAATAGTAACCGAGCCCTTCCCACGCGCGCAGGATCTCCTCCTGCGGCGCTTGCGCAAGGGCTTCGAAGTCGGGCAGGGCTTCCATCCAGCGATGAAAGTAGGGAAGGACGGTGTCGATCTGAGTTTGCTGGCACATGAACTCGGAGACGACCGTCCGGTAGAGCGAGGGATCCGTCCGCCAGGGAAGGGCGCGCAGGTTCGCTCGATACCAGGCAGAGAGTTCGCTTCTCAGCTCGCTGAAGTTCGTGTCGGCAAGATCCATCAGTGAAGGGTGGGATGGCAGAGGCGGGTGCCGAGGGCCATTCCTTTCTAGCCTTCGGACGGCAACTATGGAAAAGGCTGGCATGCGGGGCGGCGAAGTCGACAATACGCCTCCATGCCAAAGAAAAAGCGAAGCGGTGGGGCTGAAGCGGAAGCTCCGGGGCTTTCGACCTACACAATCAAATTGGACGAGGCGCAGTTGGAGAAGCTTGAGAAGATCTGCGACAAGCGGCTCTACGCGTTCTATGATGTCGCGCACTCGCTCTTCGCCTTCAAGGCTCCGTTCGAGGGGGTTAACATCGTTGCCTATAAGAGTGGGAAGGTGGTTGTTCAGGGGAAGGGAACGCAGAATTTTGTGCAGAATATTCTCGAACCGGAAGTGACCCTGTCTGCGCAGTTGGGTTATGACGAGGTGCACAATCCGGAGTGGTTCGAACCGCATGCCGGGTTGGATGAGGCCGGAAAGGGCGACGTCTTCGGGCCCCTCGTTTCCTGTTGTGTCATTGCCGATGGCGATATGATTCGGGAATGGCGGGAAGAGGGCGTGCGGGATTCCAAGACGATGACCGATGCCGGAATTCTTCGGTTGGAGCGTGTCATCCTGAAGACAAAGGGCGTGGTCGTGAAAAAGACTTTCGCCAGCATGGAGAAATACAACCAGCTGATGTCGAAGCCCAATGCCAACCTGAACAAGCTGCTTGCCTGGTACCATGCGCGCGCCTTGGCCGCAGCTCTGGAACAAAGGAAGGTGGAATGGGGGCTGGTCGACCAGTTCAGTAAGGCACCGCTGACCCAGCAGCAGCTGAAGAAGGATGGTCTGGAGTTTGATCTGCGGATGCGGACAAAGGCCGAGGACGATCCCGTGGTGGCAGCGGCTTCAATCTGTGCGCGGGCGGAGTTTGTGCGTCAGCTTGCGAAGCTGGGGAAAGAATTTGGTGAGCCCCTGAAGAAGGGGGCGAGCGCCGCCGTCCGCGAGCAGGGCAAGGAACTTGTCGCCAGGCTCGGGCCGCATCGACTGAAGGATTTTGCAAAGGTCCACTTTAAGACTGCTTATGAAATTCTCGGACTGCCTGTCCCGGAGAAGCCGAAGTGGAATTATCGTCGTTGAGATTTGATCGCCGCCTTGCGCGCCACGCCGATTGGCTGGTGGGGGTGGACGAAGCCGGGCGGGGTGCCCTCGCAGGTCCGGTGGTGGCCGGTGCCGTGGCCGTTCCTGCGTCCTTTCTCCGCAAGGCGGCCGCGCGTCGCCTCGCCGCTGAGGTCTGCGACTCCAAGTTGCTCAACCCGGAGGTGCGGGAGCGCTTGTTCGAAGATATCGAGAGTGCGGCCTCAAAAAGCTTGGTCATCCGGGCAAGCGGATCGGCTTCAGTCGAAGAGATTGCCGAACACAATATTTTGGGCGCGACAAAGCTTGCCATGGCTCGAGCCGTTTCGGCGTTGCCTCTGCCGGTGCGGATTCCTTCGGTGGAAGAATCGGTTGAGGGACCGCTCTTTGATAGTGTTCTCGCACGGGAGGTCCTGCTGGTTGTCGACGGCCTGCGACTCTCGAATTTCCCCTACGAGCACAAGGCGATCGTTCGTGGAGATGGACAGTCCTTTGTCATCGGAATGGCTTCAATTATCGCCAAGGTGACGCGGGACCGATGGATGCGCCGGGTGGCGGAAGCCTACCCGGACTATGGATTTGAGTCGAACAAGGGCTACGGAACAGCGAGCCACCGAAATATTCTCGTGGCGCGCGGGGCCTGTCCACTCCACCGCGACTTGTTTCTCCGGAAAGTGATTGCCGGTGTGGTGGCGCTCAACGCGGCCGGTAGCGGTGCTGGTTGAGGTGGGGCCGAAGGACGTCGTGAAAGGCGGGCAGGTCCGGGACCGCGCCGAGCGCAAGGAGCTGGTAGGCGAGGTTGCCGACGCTGGTGGCTTCCAAGGCGAAGCTGATGACGTCGATCCCGGCGGCGGTGGCGAGCGATTGGCAGAGAAGCCGGTTCTTTGAACCGCCGCCAACAATCACGATGTTGTCGAAGGGGCGGCCTGTAATGGAGGCCAATCCCGTCGCTGTTTCCGCGATTCCATGAGCGAGGCTGGCACAGATGAGGCGAATATAGCCGGGCAGGTTTGGCGGGGGAATGCCCCCGTTTCTCCGAAGCTGCGCGTCGATGACCCGTCGCATGTCGACCGGGTTGAAGAGGTCGCGATCGGAGATGTCGATGAGCGAAGAGGGTTCCTCGGCTTCTTCAGCCGCCCGGATGAGGGCACTCCACTCCGCATCGGTATGGGGCCGTTTGTCAAAGGCGGGAATCGTCCGCTCGATCAGCCAGAGCCCGAGGAGGATCTTGCATGGCCGGTATCGGCCGTCGCCACAGCGCTCGTTCGAAACCCCCAGATCAAAGGCTTCATCGCCAAGGAAGGGTTCATCACAAATCGTTCCCACGAGATTCCAGGTGCCAGAGCTGACAATCAGACTGTTGCCTTCGCGTGGAATGGCTTCAAAGGCACAGGAGGTGTCGTGACCGGGGACCAAGGCAACGTCTACCCCTTCGACATCTTCCACTCCGATAAGCTTTCCGAGAATGCGACCCGCTTTTACCGGACCTTCAAACCAGCGTTCCGGCACTCCGAAATAAGCGAGGGCTTCTTTGGAATAGGTGGTGCCGCAGACGTCCAGAAGCTGGGTGCTGCTGGCTTGCGAAAACTCGTTTACGGCCACATTCGAAAGGAGAAAGTTGATGAAGTCCGAGAGCAGCAGCACGCGATCGCAACTGTCGAGCAGGGCGGGCACGCCATTGAGCGACTCTTTTAACTGGAGCCCGGTGTTGTAATTAATAACGGGCAGGCCTGTCAGATCGAAGAGCTTCCGGGCATCCCCACGCTGGAGAATCTCGTCGCGGATGGGTTCCGTCCGCGGGTCGCGGTAGGCGTGGGTCGGAAAGACCAGCCGGTTGTCGTGGTTGAGCATGGCATGATCCACTGCCCAGGTATCCACGCCGACGGTCCTCAAGTCGGGGAAGAGAGCCTTTGCCTGTTTGATCCCGATGCGGACTTCGCGCATCAACGCACCAACCCCCCAGTAGAAATTGCCGTTCAGCTCGTGAAAGGCATTCGGAAAGCGGTGGATTTCAGTTAGATCAAGGCCGTCTTTGGAATAGGTTCCGACGATGACCCGACCGCTGGTGGCTCCCAGATCGATGGCCGCGACAGTTGTTTTCGGCATGGCGATCACGGTTGGGACGCCGTTGCCAATTTGCAAAGCGATTTTCGGGTGATGCGTTGAGCCTTATGTTTCAGCGGTCATCCCTTGGTCGGGGTCGGCGTCGCATGTGGGCAAAGAGGTATTGTTGTGCGAGCCCGGCACCGGGTCCAAAATGGATACCGGCGAATTGCCGGAGCTGGGAGGGTGACCACTTCTCAAGACCATAACCGCTTTGGAGGGCGGTCGCGATCCAGGTATCTATAGGAAAAGCCTCAAGGAATCCGCCGCCAAAGAGGAGGACGCATTCCGCGATTTTCTCGCCCACACCGGGTAGGCTCACCAAGGCCTGGCGGGCTTCCGCAAACGGTAGCTCCCGAAGCGTTTCGAGGAAAGCCGGTTCGGCAGCGAGTCGCTCCGCCACTCCGGCGATGTAGCGGGCGCGATACCCCATTTTATACTGGCGAAGCTCGGCTTCCGGAACACCGGCCAAAGCCTCCCATGTCGGCAGGGAGTAAAGCCCGTCTGCAATCGGTTGGCCATACGCCCGGGCAAGCAAGCGCAGGATCTCCTTGATCTGAACGATCTGTTTTGAGGAGCTGCAGAGAAATCCCAGAAGCGTCTCGCCAAGGTCCTGCCGCAGAATCCGAAGCCCCTGCCACCCCTCAATCGCGGTCGCCAGCAAGGCATCACTTCTCCAAGGAAGTTGATCCGCCAAATGATCAAAATCGATATCCAGAGCGAAGTAGTCCGAAAGCAGGGCCGGATCACCCCCGGAAATACTGTGTGCAAGGACGTGTCCTGATGCGTCGACCCCGATCTCCCATGCGTGCCCCCGCACAATTCCGCGATAATGGTTGGGCGCGATGCGATCCCAACAAAACGCTTGCCCTCCATCAAGAATCTCGCCGAAGACGGGCAGATTGACCCGGAAGGACGGATCCACCACGCTCCATGGAACGGCGTTCACGGGAGATCCCAAAGAAAACTGCGATGCTCCGCCAGCACCTCACCCGATGCACTCACCAGCCGAAGCCGCCAAGCCATGGGCTGGAGGGAATCAGAGGGCCAGGTTTCCCCGGTCAGACCGGTATAAATGACTTTCGCCCGGCGGGGCTCCGCCGGCAGCGGGAATTGGTAGCGATGAACCTCGTTGCTGTCAGACCGGATCATCTCGAGCTCCAAGCGACTGTCTTCCGGCAAATCCCGCAGGCGCCGATCCATCTCCACCACGACATACAGGCCCGTGCGCTCATCCGGCGTCGTCCGCACCAGAACCCGGTTGTCGGCCACCTCCTGCCCGGTGAAAAACTCGCTGAGATATTGGAAGTCTTCCTGTTCCATGTAGCGGGTGAAGACCGTTTTAAACGGTGAGCCTTCAGCCGCCACCAAGGTCATGAGCGCGAGGATCCATCCGGCAATGAGACGATAGGCAGACATGAGGGTCCGATCTTGAAGGGGTTCGCGTGCAGGTCAATAGCGCTGCGGCCGGAAGCCCAGCTTCTCGTAACACTCCGAAGGCAGCTCGAGAAGAAAGCGGCTGGGCTCCAGGCGCATCGGGCCTCCGCGGCCACTGCTCATCATCGGAAAACAGAGGTAGAGCTGGTCCATCCCGCGAGTGACCGCCACATAGAACAGGCGGCGTTCCTCTTCGACGTCACCAGACTCAACCGCTCGCTTCAGCGGAAACAGGTCTTCCGCGCAGCCGAGAACAAACACCACCGGATACTCCAGACCTTTCGCTTGGTGCACGGTGGTCAGGCGGACGGCATCCACTTCCGGTTCGGCGGATTTATTGCTGGCCTCCGAGTTGAGCAGAACAACTTGGGCAAGAAACTCCGAGAGGGTGTCGAAGCGCTCGGCAAAACCCACCAGACCTTCCAGGTCCTCCCGGCGTTCTTCACCATTCGAATAGGCTGTGGCAATGTAGTCCCCATACCAGCCATCGATCCCCCGCTGAACAAACTGTGCAGCCGTCAATGTGGCCTCCCGGCCTTCGGCAAGCTGGTTGAGATCGTTGAGGGTGTGTGCAAGTTGCTCAAAATCGGGGCGCGCGTCTGCCGGCACCCGATCGAGCACCGGCTTCTTCAGCAGCACGGAAAAGATGTCGCTGCGCTCCTGCGTCTTCTCAAAAAGCGACGCCGTTCGCTGGGCATTGGCGGCGCGGATGCGGGCCTGTTCCTTTTCCGCTGCCTTCAGGATCTTCTCCGCCGTAACGGGTCCCACCCGTGGCAACAGTGCAAAAAGACGGTCAAACGCGGGGCGGTCTGCGGGATTGTTTACCACCCGCAGTTGGGCAATGAAGTCCCGGATATGCGCCTGCTCGAAAAAGCGAAGTCCGCTCGTAATGACAAAAGGTATCCCGGAACGAGCGAGCTCGAGCTGGGCATCGACCGCTTGATAATGCGCCCGGTAGAGCACCGCGATGTCCTTCAGGGCGAATCCTTCTTCGTAGAGACCCTGAATCCGCTGGGTGAGAAACTGGCCTTGTTGGACCCCGTCCAAGAGCGGCACAACAAAGGGCCGCAAGCCATCGCCGCGGGCCGGGATCAACTCCTTCTGATAGCCGGCAGTCGCGGGTTGCGCCGCCAAAACATTATTTGCCAACGTCAGAATCTGCGGCGAACTGCGGTAATTCTTCAGGATCTTGTAGACCTGTGTTCCCGGATGGCGTTCGGGAAAGGCCCGGATGTTCTCAAAAACAGCTCCGCGCCATGTATAAATACACTGCGCGTCATCACCCACCGCCATCACGTTGTGATGCGCCCCGATCAGGTCGACAAGGCTACTTTGCAGGATATTCGTGTCTTGATACTCATCGACGAGGATATACTGGAACTTGCGCTGCAGCTCCATCCGCGTCTCTTCATCATCCCGCAAAAGCTTCAGCCAATAGAAGAGAAGGTCGTCGTAATCCGTTACCTGCGCCTCCAGCTTCCGCTTGCGATAAGTTTTCGCAAATGCCTCGATCCGTCCCGCCAGACCACCATCTCCCCACGGATAACGCTCACGCACCACCTCGCTGACAGAGGTGTCTGTGTTCACCGCGTAACTAATGAGATTGGAAACGACGTTCGGCTTCGGGTTGTCCTTGTCCTTCAGGTAACCCGGATCCGTCTCCTTGATCAGACGCATCATCATCGACTCCGCATCACCCTGATCGAGAATCGAGTAGTTGGGCTCCAACCCCACCTTCTTCCCATGCTGTCGCAAAAGCCGGCCCCCAATCGAGTGAAAGGTCCCCCCCCACTGCGGTGGGTATTGTGAACCTGTCAACTCCATCACCCGTTCAACCATCTCCCGCGCCGCCTTGTTTGTGAACGTGAGGAGCAGGATGTTATGGGGCGAAACCCGCTTCTCCAGAATCAAGTAGGCCACCCGGTAGGTCAGCGTCCGCGTCTTCCCCGACCCCGCGCCCGCAAGCACCAGCGCAGGACCCGCCGGAGCCGTCACCGCCGCAAACTGCTCCTCATTGAGCTCTGCCTGAAAATCAATCGGAGAAAAATCCAGCATCCACCCACCGTGCCCGATCCCACCGCCAGGCACTAGACTAAAATTATCTAATAATATACGAGGTATATAATTATTGACATGGCGGGGTGGATTTTGGAGGATGGGGGTATGAGTGGTGTTAGAGGGAGAGTGCCTGGGAAGGCGCGGCGTCGGTCGCGGGTGGTGGTTCGGGGTCGGCGGGCGTTTTATCATGTGGTGAGTCGGGTGAATGGGCGGGCTTTTCTTTTGACGGATGGGAGGAAGGCGGAGTTTCGGGATCTGCTGCGGCGGGTGGCAGGGTTTTGTGGTGTGGAGGTGTTGACGTTCTGCTTGATGGACAACCACTTTCATTTATTGATTTCAGTGCCTGGGGAGGTCGGGGAGTTGGACGATAAGGCTTTGTTAAGCCGGGCGCGGCTGCTGTATGGGAAGGCGCGTCGGCGTCAGCCCCTGAGTTATGAAGGGATTGAGCGTGTGCTGGGGCAGGGCGGAGAGGCGCGTGAGGCAATGCGGGCGCTCCTTTTGGGGCGGATGGGGTCGCTCCCTATGTTCGTCAAGATTCTGAAGCAGCGATTCTCGATGAGTTACAACATTGATGAGGGGCGGACGGGGACATTGTGGGAAGGTCCTTTCCGGAGTGTTTTGGTGGAGCCCTCGCGTGCGGCTTTATCGATTGTGGGTGCCTATATCGACTTGAACCCTGTGCGGGCTGGATTGGTAGAGGATCCGAAGGATTATCGTTTCAGCGGGTATGGGGAGGCCGTGGGCCGGGGAAGGCCGGACAGCCATGAACTGGTGCGGGTGCTGGCCCAGTTGGCGTCGGATCGGGCTGAGGGGCTGTTCGAAAGGGTGGGCGAATCGCGGGTCGAGGCGATGGCGCGGGCCTACCGGATGCTGATGTTTGAGGAGGGGGCCACGCCTAAAGAACAGTCAGGTCAAGGCGGGAAGAACGCGCGTGTTTTGAGTCGGAAGGTCATGCGCGAGGTTCTTTCACGCGGTGGAGCCCTGACGCGGGGTGAACTGCTGCGGTGCCGGGTTCGCTATATGACCGATGGGGTGATCCTTGGGAGTGAGGGTTTTGTAGAGGCGTGGTTTGCCGAGCATCGTCTGGGATTCGGGCGACGTCGAACGGGTGCTCGGCGGCTGCGGGGCGGAGGGTGGGGCGACTTGTATTGCCTCAGAGATCTCCGGAAGGACGTTATCGGATAAGGTGCGTGCGGGCACGCAGGCCCATGGCGGTGTTGTGAAGGCGAATTGCCGCCTGCTTCTTGTTCTAGAGGAGGACGAGCGAGCTTCGGTGGACGGCTTCCGTGCGCTTGCTCGCGGGAAACCTTGAACGAATGTCGTGGGAATCATGACCGGCGATTGAGCGAAGTTGATCGGCATCAAACTGGGCGATGCCTCGAGCGATTGGGTCTCCGTTTTCGGAGAGGATCATGACCACGGATCCTTTTGAAAACTGTCCCTCCACCTGGAGAAGGCCTTTGGGAAGAAGACTTTTCCCATGGTTAAGAAGGGCATCGGCCGCACCTGTATCGACCGTTAGGCTGCCTTTGGATGATTCAAAGAACGCTATCCATCTTCGTTTGGCGTCAAGGGTGAGGGCGCTTGGGACAAAGAAGGTTCCTGCGGCGTTTCCGTTAGCGAGTTCCAGAAGAATTCGAGGGTTGCGGCCATCGCCGATAAAGACGCCGGCACCGGAGCGGGTCGCGACCTTGGCGGCGGCGATCTTGCTGATCATGCCACCGGTGGCAAGGGGGCTGTCGGATCCTCCGGCCATGGCTTCGATCGCGGGTGTGATCTTCTTTACAACCGGAACGAGTTCTCCATCGCCCGTCCGGTCGAGCAGGCCTGGAATGGTGGAGAGGAGGATAAGCAAGTCGGCATTTGTCAGGCTGGCGGTGAGAGCGCTGAGCATATCGTTGTCGCCAAATCTTATTTCTTTTGCGCTTACGGTGTCATTCTCGTTAATGATCGGGATGACGCCCAGTTGGATCAGTCGTTCGAGTGTATTTCGGCAAGCGAGGTGTCGGGTCCGGTTGCGAACATCCTCGTGGGTCAGGAGGACCTGGCCGACTTCAATATCATGGTGCCGAAATCCATTGCGCCATGTTTGCATCAGAATGGTTTGGCCGACAGCGGCGCATGCTTGGAGGGTGGCCAAATCAGTGGGCCGTTTGGACATTCCGAGATTGCCAAGTCCCAGACCAATTGCTCCGGAGCTAACAATAATGATTTCCAGTCCGCGCTTTCGTAAGTCTGCGATCTGGAAGCAAAGACTTTCGATGCGCTCGGCATTATGGGACCCATCCTGGTGGGCCAAGGTATGGGTTCCAATCTTGACGATGATTCGGCGCGCATTTTGCCGAAGGAACCTTGTGCTGGCGTCAGCCGTATCCACGGACGATAAGGAATGGGATTCTTGAAGCAGCGGAAAACTCGATTGCTCAGACCTGAAGCAGTTCGGCTTCCTTGGCGGCGAGTCCCGCGTTTACCTTCTCGATGTAGGCATCTGTCATGGTCTGGACTTCTTTCTCGTATCGTTTGATGTCGTCTTCGGATTCCCCGCCATCGGCCTTCAGTTTCTTGAGTTCTTCCATGGCATGGTGGCGGGCCTGGCGGATGCTGACGCGGCCGTCTTCGGCATGGGAGGAGCAAATCTTGACGAGGTCGCGCCTGCGATCGCCGGAGAGCTCTGGAATCGGAACGATGATGGAGCTTCCGCGCATCACGGGATTGAACCCGAGGTTGGCGCTGCGGATGGTTTTCTCGATCGCCTTGGAGGTATTCTTATCCCACGGCTGAACGGAGAGGGTGCGGGAATCGGGTGTCGTGATGGCGGCCATTTCGCGGAGGGCCATGCTGGCCCCGTAGGACTCCACGAAGACCTGCAGGTTCTCGAGCATGGCAGGAGAAGCCTTTCCGGTGTGGAGGCTGGAAAACTCATGCGCGGTGTGCTTGAGCGCCTTGTCCATCATCTCTTCTGTTTCCAGTATTATCGTATCGAAATCCATAACTGTCTCCTGCGGGTTTGACGGCACTTGAAGGTTAAGTGCCATAGGGAAAGGGTGAGGCGTGGAAGTGGCAAGAGCGATCGAGACGAGGCATATGATGACGGTGCTCGAGTTATTGAAACAACATCTGGAGGCTCCAGGCCATGCCCCAGGATAAGGCAAAGGCCGGAATCGACCAGGCGTGAAAGTGCATCCAGAGCTTCGGTTCCGCCGGACGGGAAAGCCGGAGGGCGATGAGATTTGCGAGCGAGCCGATGGCAAGGCCAAAGCCGCCCACGGCAGCACCCCAGGCCAAACCTGTCCAGGCAGGCTCGAATTGCGCCAATAGAAGGGTAGCGGGAACGTTGGAGATGGCTTGGGAGAGGGTGGCGGTGGCACCGATAGGCCCGCCCAAAGCGGCGGAGAAATCCCGGGCAAGTCCGCTCATCCAGGGCAATTCGGCAAGGAGTCCGAAGTCGACAAACATAAGGGCAAAGATCAAGAGGAGGGTCCAATCGAGTTGCTTTATCAATCGGGGTGCCCAAAGCAGGAAAACCAGGACTACGGTGCCGGCAGCTGGAAGAGCGAGTCCGGCATTGGTGGCGATGAGGAAGAGCGCATAGAGCAGGATCGTGAGGTAGAGGCGTCCGGGATTGCGATCGGGAGCTGTCGGGCTTGGGTTCACCACAATCGGTCGGGAGCTGAAGCTGGGGAGGACCACGGCCAGAAGCAGGAGCAACATCCCGCCCCCCAAGGGGAGCATCGCAGCTGCGAAGGTCCAGAAATCGACGCCTGATTGCTGCCAGAGGAAGAGATTCTGAGGATTTCCCACCGGGCTGATAGTGGAGGCTGCGTTGACGGCGAAGGCTTGGAAGATGACAAGACGACCGATCGGTAAGCTGGTGGACGCGTGGAGGCGCAGTGTGAGGGGGATGGTAATGAAGAGGGCGACATCATTGGTGACGACCATTGAGAGGCCTCCGGAAAGGAGCACCAGTGCCGCGGCCAACCTTCGCTCACTTCGAGTTTTCTGAAGCACCCATTGGCCCGCGACCGTGAGGTATCCTGTTTCGTTCAGGCTTTGGCTTAGGATCATCAGCCCGGCGAGGGCCGCGAGGGTGTGCCAGTCGATGAATCGGTGAAGATCCGGAAGGGCACTCGGGCGGTTGAGAAGAAGGAGGACCAGCCCACCCAGAAGGGCGGTGCACAGGGGTTCGGCACGCGCTCGCCGGAGCAGGGGGGGCAGCGTATTCAGATAGCGATGCATTCGCCGGAAACGCCACTGTGCCGGACCTTCTAGATCAAGGAGGGCAGCTCTGGATTCCGGCGGTAGAGAAGTCCCGTTTTCCCGGTTTGCCCGGCAATCTCCGCTTCACATTGAATGGCAAGCTCTTGTAAAATTTGCTCCCGGATTTTTCGGTCGCCCTCGAGGAGGCGCACCTTGATCAACTGCTCGCGCCGAAGGCGGTCGATGACGGACGCCCGCAGGCTTTCGGTGAGGCCTGCCTTGCCAACGATGGCGGCGTCGCCGCGTTGCATGGCGAGACCGCGCAACTTCGAACGTCCTGCGCCTGTGAGGGTTTCTGTCATGGATGGATAGGAATGGGGGGAGCAGAAGGAGAAAAAGGGGCGGTGGGCAAACTGAATCGTCGGGGAATCTTGCTTTACCGGTGGGTGATGGGTCGGGCGGATTGGGTTGTGAAGAGGCGGGGGGCCCAGCCGATAATGATGATGACCAGTTGGGAAACCGAGAACGCCACGAGCCAGTAGAAACCCGAATCGGTAAATCCATAGGCGTGGAGGCCAACGCCCAGGAGGTTGGTTCCAAACCAGGACCATGCGGTGATAATGTTGCCGACGATGGCGAGCTGCATGATCCCCGTCGGCGACGTGAGCTTGGCCCAGCGCGCATGGAGGATAAGCGCGTTCCAAAGAACGATCATGAGGGCACCGTTTTCCTTCGGGTCCCAGCCCCAGAATCGCCCCCAGGACTGGTCGGCCCAGATGCCGCCGAGAACGGTTCCGACAAAACTGAAAAGGAGGGCAAAACAGACGATGGCATAGACCATTCCTTCGAGGGCCCGGGCACCGTCCCTGTCCAGGCCGCCGAAGAGGCGATCGCGGAGGATATAGACGAGGGCAAGGCTGCCCGCGAGGAAGCTGGCGGAATAGCCCAAGGTCACGGTTGGGACATGGGTTGCAAGCCAGAAATTGGAATCGAGGACGGCACGCATGACCTCCATGGTGTCGCCGGGCGCCTGGCTTAAGTGATAAGCGATAATCAATGTGCAGAATCCAATCGGAGCGGCCGCTGCTGCGGCGAGCCCATTTCGGAAACGTCGTTCAAGGAAGAGGCACAGGAGGACGGCAGCCCATCCAACGAAGATGGCGGAGGAGTAGAGATTGGTGATGGGGGGGCGTCCTTGAATATAGGTGCGTCCGACGAGGCCGAAGGTATGAAGGATAAAGGCGCTGAACATCAGCCAGAATGCGGCGCTTGCCAGGGTTTGGGGCCAGATGATCCAGCTCAAGGCGGCGACGACAAAGACAAGGATGTAAATCGCTTCAGCCAGCGTGTATGGAGAAAGGTGATTCAGGAAGGTTTCGAAAGTCACCTTGCCCATGGGGGCATGACCGCGTTCGGCGATGAGAGATGCAACCTGTTCCACCCGGGTATTGAATCCGTCCACATGCCCTGTCTGGTAGGCTTCTGCCATCTCTGAGTAGAGGGTTGCAACGGGGTCGACGGAGCCTGAATCAATGGCTGCGAGAAGGCTTCCTCCAACATCCTTCCATTCAATGAGTGTTTCCGGAAGGTCAGGGACAGCATCGGCCGGTGGGATTGTGGCCATTCCGGCGCTGTGCTGAATCCGCTCAAACTGGGTGCGAAAGAGCGTGAGGGCATTCTGAACAATACGGGCCTCCTCGCTCTCGGAATCGAGCGTTTGGTTGTCGTTCAGGATGCGCTTGAGCATGCGGTGCCCATGATCCATCCGCCCGAATACGGGAGGTGAAATGTAGACGTAAGTAAGGCCGTCGTAGGTGCGAATCGCGTCGCGAAGTTTGACGAGGGCGGTGTCGTAGGCGGAGCGTTGGCTGGCTTCGTCAGGGACGCCGGCCCATTGCGTGCGAAGCGCATCGAAGTGAGGCAGAATCTCGGAGAGAGAGACATACTGCCGTTCCTCATGGTTGATCCCCAGGATCCCGGCGACTTCGGGGTGGTCGATACGGAAGACCCGCCGTTCGGCTGCTTGTGCCGGGTTCATCGAAAGCTCGGTGAACCACTCGGCAGCACCGATGCGTTCGTTGTCCTCGTTGACGTAGGATGTGCGGCTCGCGATGAGAAGGAGGGCCGTCCGGGCGACTGTATCGGCAGGTTTGATACGCCCGCCTTCCTGGACGGGAAGTGCGGCGAATCCGCCGATGTCGAAGTCTCCGGTGTGGCGCTCGGACATGGACTGGCGCAGGACGAGCCCGGCCACAAGAAGTGCGAGAAGCGCCAGGACGAGCCGCTGAGAAAGGCTATGAGAATTCAATTTCATGAAGCGGAAGGTGCCCGCCCGGATGGGGCTTCAGCGGGCGATGCGCTGTTCTTGGCCGAGCCTCGTTTTCCGGGGCGGAGGTTTTTGTAGAAGCTTATGCCGAACTGCAGGAGCAGCCCGAAGGTGATGACAAGAGAGGCGGCGTAGGGAACCCATCGAGCGGGGTTCTCCACCACTTGAAACATCGATCGTGTATCTCCTTCAGCAAAGGACGCTTGATAAAAGGTCAGGTTATCGAAGCGGAGGGGATTGTTCATGTAGATGAGGGCCTTGCGTGCGCCGGCACCGTCGGGTGCTCCAATGGTGATTTCGCTGGAGAAGTTGAAGGGGATATCGGTCCCGGGATAACGATCATGGCGGAATTCCAGCAATCGGATGTATTCCGGCAGGTAGCGGCGTTCGAAGCGGAAGGCGATTTCGTAGGTGCGGCCGTCGATCTCAAATGTTTGCCGAGGGAAAATCTGGGTACGCGGCTCCTCCTGGCGGAAGACATTGGAGACAAGCCAGCGTCCGCCTGAAGCGTCCAAACCTTCGGCGGGAAGGACATCGACGAGGGCAGTCGTGACGTTGCGCTCGCCTTGCTTGTAGGTGGGCGGGACGGAGATGAAGGTCATGTCGCGCTCGGCGGCGATCCCATGGGTGATCCCGAGGGAGGGCCCGCCTTCGGGTATCTGATCACGTGGGAAGATGGCCGCATTCAGGGCATACCCGATGACGCGAAGACGGAAGGGCAGATCCGGATGGGTGAGCTCGGCCGAACCCTTTGAAAACGCTGCCACAGGCCAGCTGTAGACCTGATCCCGCTCAGGATGGGATCGATCGATGATGACGAGCTCGTCGTGGTGGAAGGACTCGGCGTAGTTGTTGGATTCGCCCTCCCCCAGCCACATAAAGTATTCTTTTTGCCCGACCTGTGTCCAGAACTGGCCCAGAAGAAGGAGGACCAGCCCGCCGTGAATGAGCACAATACCGGCTTTGCCCCATCCTGAGCGGTAGTATTTGAAGTGGGCGAAGATCAGGTTGAGGACGAGCAGCGGCCCGATCACATAGCCCCCGGGAAGGGGGAAGCGAACCCATGAGAGCTGATCGCTCAAAAGCCATTGGTCGGGATAGGCCCAGACAACAAACATGTGCTCGAAGTAGAGCTTTTGCGTCTGATAAATTCCGTGGTGGACCTGTTCCAGTGTCCCGAAAAACACCAGCATGACGCTCAGGGCGAGGAGCACGACGGTCAGCCGGATGCTACTGAAGAAGTGGTAGATGGACTTCACGTAAAGGGAGGTAGCCGGAGCGGCGTTTCAGGAGCGTCCCGCCGGGCGGGCGAGGCGGAAAAGAATCGGGATGCACCCGAGGCCCGTGAGGATGAGCGTGGTGCTCATGAGGCCCTGCAGATTATCCACGGGCGGAATGATATGGTAGGTGGCATCAGCGACTCCGGTCAGGTTTCCCAGGACGGTGAGAAATCCGGAAAGTGCGAGGACCAGAAGAAAGAGGGCGATGAAGCCGATGTCCTTGAAACCCAGGGACCTGCCGGGGTGCTTGGTGGGGTTCTTACTCATGTGGAAAGTGGACGGATTGGAGGAAACCGAGGAAAGCGTCGCGTTCCTCGGTTACCAAGGCATTTGGGCCGGTGATGCGGAAAAACCAGGAGTTTCCACCATGCTCGAAAATGGCTGTAACCGTTCCTTGTTGAGGCCCTTCCAGTTCGACGAGTGTGGCCTCCTTTCCGTTGATATTCAATGAAGTGATATACTGTGCGACCTCATTTTGCCGGATCGGGGCGAGGTCCACCTGTCCTCGCCAGCGATTGATATTGGCCAGAAGCCCACCGACGTCGCCGGGGAATGTCGTGACTGAAATGTCGCCTTCTCCCGCCGTGCCTGTGATCCGGTAGCTTCCGCGGCGCATGGCTGATTCGATCCCGGTCGACCAATGCGGTGCCGGTTCCCATGTGGGGGCCTCCCCGCCAGCGTTGAGGGCCCCGGCCGGCAGGCTTTGGTTGACCATGGCTTGTGAGGCTGGTGGAACAGCGCGATCGGGCGGCATGGGGGTGCCCGTGTCGGTTTCGTTCGAAGCGACCTCCTTCGGAACGGTGTAGACGGTCGGCTCTCGTTGGTCGCACGCGGTCAATAAGACAGCGCCTCCGACCGCCATTGCGGCGGTCATGAATCGAATGCTCATGGGAGACAGGTTCGCTTGGGTGCCTGCGGGTTCAAGTGAAAAAGGAGAACCGTCTCAAAGGAAGAGGCGGGGCAAGCACGTATTCCGCGTCGGGATTCTGTGGGTGAAAGCCGTGGGCAAGGGCTGGCCTGCGAACGGGCTGGCATTCGGGCCTACAGAAGTTCGACCGGCAGGTCGTGAGACTCGAAGCGTGGCGGAGGCGTGGGGTCGAAGAGATTCCTCGGGCGGGTCTCGGGCTTCCGTTGATCCTGAAAGGGACCGATCCCGGGCGCTGACATGGGTGGAAGGGCGGAATTCAAAGATCGGTCGAGCAAGCATGCGATCCAGGTTTGCGTCGTTGTTGGATCGTGGCCGACGTGCCGGAGCGCGTTCTCCAATAGCTGCGCAAATTGGTTTCGCTGATGGGCAAAGGCGCGGGCAAAGGCGTGTTCCGAGGGAAGGATGGGGCATAGGCGGACCACGTAATCAGCGAAGGCATTTTCCGTCCAGTGGCGGATCACGCCGGAAACAAGCCTGTGAGGTTCGGTGTCCGGTGGTTCAGCCGGAAAGAGCACGAGCTCGGCCGAGAGGCTTTCGCAAAGCCCGTTGAGGTCATTGAAGTATCGGTAGATCAGAACCTTTTGGACACCAGCTTCGGCGGCAATGGCATTGATCCCCCAGTCTTGCCAACCCCTTTGGACGAGGGCGCGCTGAGCCCCCTCGATGATCCTCCGGGTGGTCTCGATGCGGCTCTTTCGCGGGTGTTTGGGGGAGCTCACAATGACCAGAGCTTTTGTGCGTATTGCGCCGCTGTCAAAGCACTTGAGATTGGCTTTCGCATCGACAGCGCGTCTGCAGCCGTCAATGAAAGGTGTCCATGGACACTTCTGCCAAGGTTGGGGTTATCATGGGAAGCCGTTCGGACTGGGAGACGATGGCTCACGCGGTGTCGATTCTGGATGAGCTGGGTGTCGGAAACGAGGCGCGCATCGTCAGCGCCCACCGAACGCCGGACCGTCTCTTCACCTACGCCCGCGAGGCGGCGGGTCGCGGGCTGCAAGTGATTATTGCGGGTGCGGGCGGGGCGGCTCACCTTCCGGGGATGGTCGCTTCGATGACGGAGCTTCCCGTGTTGGGTGTGCCGGTGAAGTCGCGTGCGCTCCAGGGGGTGGATTCCCTGCTCTCGATTGTCCAGATGCCGGCGGGGATTCCGGTGCTCACCCTCGCCATCGGGGAGGCCGGCGCGAAGAACGCGGCGCTGGCGGCGGCATCCATCCTGGCCTTGAACGACGCGGCACTGCGTGATCGGCTGAAAGCCTACCGTGCCAGACAGACGGCGACGGTGGAAGCGATGGAGCTTCCGGGTGCCTCGGAGAAGGTCTGAAGCTTTGCAGTGGACAGCGGCGGTCGGGCGTTTTGAGTAGACCGTTCATGAGCCCGATTTCCTCTTCATCCCGCACGTACCTGCCCGGTTCGCTCATTGGCATGCTCGGCGGCGGCCAGCTCGGGCGCATGTCCATCCTCGCGGGGCGGCGGCTCGGGTATCGTTTCCGTGTCTATGATCCATTGAGCGGGGGGCCTGCCTCGATGGTGGCCGATGCTGAGATCAATGGGGCGTTTGATGACGTGTCAGCTCTGGACGGATTTGCGTCGGGTTTGGACGTGGCCACGCTGGAATTCGAGAACGTATCGCAGGCGGCGGTCGAGGCGGTGCAGAGGCATGCGCCCGTGCGGCCATCGGGAGAGATCCTCCGGCTGTGTCAGCACCGGCGCATCGAAAAGGAGTTTTTTCGGGAGAAGGGCTTTCCCTGTGTGAATTTTCGCATCGCCGACACAGAAGAGACTTTTCGTGCCGCGGTGGATGCGGTGGGACTGCCCTGTGTGGCGAAGACCACGGCATTTGGGTATGACGGCAAAGGGCAGCGGAAGCTGAGCCGGACCGAGGATATCGAGGCCGCGATCGCGGCCTTTGACGGCGTTGAGGTCATTATTGAAGCGTGGGCTGACTTCGAGGGTGAGTTTTCGGTGGTCTGTGCACGAAACCCCCAAGGCGAGACGGAGGTCTTTCCGATTGCGGAGAATGTTCACCGGAACCATATCCTGCACACCACTGTGGTGCCCGCGGGACTGCCGGAGGCGGCCGCTCGTGAGGCCATCGAGCTTGCACGGAGTATTGCCGACAGCATCGGGCTCGTGGGAATTCTGGCTGTGGAGTTGTTTTGGACGAAGGCGGGCTGGCTGATCAATGAGCTCGCGCCCCGACCGCATAATTCCGGACATTTCACCCTGGATGCCTGTCTGACAAATCAGTTTGAGCAGCATATCCGTGCGGTTTGCGGGCTTCCACTGGGGGACCCCCAGCTCTTGGCACCGGTCGCGATGGTGAATCTTCTCGGTGACCTCTGGGCCGAGGGTGAGCCGG